>JAYWBS010000213.1:0-3590 GCA_043781295.1 Polaromonas sp. | reverse complement strand
AGCATGGGAGCCACTGCGGCAGGAATTTTTGGCCGACTGGATTGTGCCGCGCATATCGACCGCCGCGCTGGCCTTGGTAGACAAGCACCTCGCGGCAGGTGACTTGGTCATCATGACCACCGCCACCAACCGCTTCATCACCGAGCTGACATCGATTTACTTCAACATAGAGCACCTGATCGCGACCGAGCCCGAGCTGGTAAAAAACCAGTTCACGGGCTGCACCACTGGCACACTCAACATGCGGGACGGAAAAGTCGAACGCCTGAAGGCCTGGCTAAAAGCGCGCAGCTTGCGTCTCAAAGACCTGGACAGCACCGCCTACAGCGACTCCATCAATGACTTGCCGCTGCTGGAAGCCGTCAAACATCCGGTCACCGTGAACGCAGACAGGCAACTGGCCAAAATTGCGGGTGAAAAAAACTGGTTTGCCATCCATTTGCGATAGATGGGAATAAAACTGCTCAAAAAAAGTACTTTTAACCATTAAAAGTAACTGTAGCCCAATAAATTCGGGCGCAAGCAGCTCCTAAAAAAATAGCATTTATAGCGCGTATCATTTCCATACGGATTGGAATTACTTTTCCACAGCAGATAAATACAACGACAGGAGACAAGCATGACGAGCCCCGAGGCAGCGCCTGCCCTTCAGGCCATGGCGCAAGACATCACGACTGACGTGCTGATCGTAGGCGGCGGGCCAGCCGGCCTGATGCTGGCCATTGAGCTTGGCTGCCGGGGTGTGGCCTGTGTGGTGCTAGAAGAAGACAGCGGCCCACCAACGCTGCCCAAAGCCAACGCCACGTCGTCGCGCACGATGGAGCATTACCGCAGACGCGGCTTTGCCGATCAGATTCGCGCACTTGGCCTGCCGCACGGCCACGCCCAGGACGTGACCTACCACACGCGCCTGGCGGGCCCGGAGCTCGCCCGCTTTCACATACCGTCAGCCGACAAAGCAGCTGCACAAAACTCATTTGGCGACTATGGCCAGCACGCCTGGCCCACACCCGAGTTGCCGCACCGAGCGCAGCAAATGTATATCGAGCCGATCCTGGCGGCCAAGGCGGCCAGCTACCCGTCAGTGGCTATCCGATTCGGCTTGAGAGCCACAGCACTGCAAGAAACCGCCAGCGGCGTTACCGCCGACATCACCGACACGGCCAGCGGCGCAGCGCTAACAGCGCAGGCCCGTTATGTGATTGGCTGCGACGGCCCCCGCAGCCTGGTGCGCCAGACGATGGGCGTGGGCTACGGCGGCCAGGGCAGTGAAAAGCGCGAATTTTTCGGCGGGCAAATGGTGTCGGTTTACTTCCGCGCAAATACGCTCTATGACGTGATCAACAAGCCCAAGGCGTGGCAGTACTGGGCGATTAACCCGCAGCAGCGCGGCCTGCTGATAGCCGTCAACGGCATCGACACCTTTGTGCTGCTGGTGCAGCTCAAAGACGGGCAAACGGTGCAAGAGCTGGATGCCAAGCAGGTGCTGTTTGACGTGGTGGGCGCACCGTTTGCGTACGACGTCATGGCGCTCACGCCCTGGAGCGCGGGTCACGCGCTGGTGGCTGACCGCTTTAACCTGGGCCGCCTGTTTGTGGCGGGCGATGCGGCGCATTTGTTCACGCCCACGGGCGGCATGGGCTACAACACCAGCGTGGACGATGCCGTTAACCTGGGCTGGAAGCTGGCCGCCGTGGTGCAGGGCTGGGCACCGCCCGAGCTGCTGCAAAGCTACGAAGCCGAGCGCAAGCCGATGGCCGAGCGCAACACCGCGTTTGCACGCAGCATGGCCGACAGCATTGGCCGCATCGCCATACCGCCAGACATTGAAGCGCCGGGCGGCGCGGGCGATGCAGCCCGCGCCGCCATGGGCCAGGCATTGTCTGCCCATGTGGCCAATGAGTTCAATATTCCCGGCCTGCAACTGGGCGTGCGCTACCAAAGCAGCATCGTCGCAAGTGAAGACAGCCCCGCCCCGGCAGACCAGCCCAATGTGTACATCCCATCGTCTTACCCCGGTGCGCGCGCGCCGCATATGCCGGTTGGCAGCGCCTCTCTGCTCGACCATTTTGGTCGCGACTTCACGCTGCTGGCCACCCACAAGGCAGACACCACCGCATGGGAAGCCGCTGCGCTGAGCCTGGGCTTGCCGATGGCGGTGCTGCGCATCGACCAGGCGGATGTGGCTGCGCTTTACACCGCAGAGCTGGTACTGGTGCGGCCTGACCACCACATCGCCTGGCGCGGTGCAGCCAGCAGCGATGCAGGCCGTGTGTTGGCACGCGCCATCGGCCACGCAAGCGCAGGCTTGCAGCAGCAGGTAGTTGCAGCCGTCATTGAAACTTAAACAGCCGCCACATAACTTTTAAACCGAGCCAGGAGCCCCCCATGACCCCCAGCAGTAACCACACCAAACGCCCCGGCATACAGGCCGTGCATTCGGTTGACCGCATCGTCATCACCGTGCCCGACCTGGCAGTAGCCGATACTTTTTACAGTGACTTCGGCCTTGATGTGCAGCATGCAACTACAGGTACGGGGGAGGCTTTGCACCTTAAAACCTTTGCCCACCCACAGGTCTGGGGCGAGGTGCGCCAGGCCGATGGCGTCAAGCGCCTGCAGTATTTACGCTTTGGTATTTTTGCGGAAGACGAAGCTTTTTTTGCTCAAAAAATCAAAGACCTGGGCCTGGCTGCACAAGCGCACCCGCTGGGCAGCCCTGACGGCATCTGGCTGCGCGGGCCAGATGGCTTTCCCCTGCAACTGCTGGTCACAGGCAAGGCATCGCCATCGGTTAGATCAAAGGCTGTGGTGCAGCAAACCACACCCGGCAAGGGCGCAGCACCGGCACGCTCCAAAGCGCCGCGCGTGCAGCCCCGGCACCTGTCGCATGTGCTGCTGTTTACCAACGACGTGATGCGCGCCATTGCGTTTTACCGGGACGTGCTGGGCCTGCGCCTGTCTGACCATTCTGGCGATGGCATTGCCTTCATGCACGGCGGGCATGGCAGCGACCACCACCTGGTGGCTTTTGCCAAGTCGCATGCCACCGGGCTGCACCACATGAGCTGGGACGTAGGCAGCGTCAATGATGTGGGTACTGGCGGCGAACACATGAAATCAAAAGGCCATACCCAGGGCTGGGGCGTTGGCCGCCACGTGGTGGGCTCGAATTATTTTTACTATGTACGCGACCCCTGGGGCAGCTGGTGCGAGTACTCGCACGACATCGACCACATCCCCTCAAGCCTCGACTGGGTGGCCGCAGACCATCCGGGTGAAGACTCTTTTTACGCCTGGGGGCCTGATGTGCCCGCCAATTTTGTGACCAACCATGAATACCCGGTTTGAGGCTCGAAAAAAGGCTACAGAAGTCGATTTTCAGGTGCGGAATGTGCCTGCAGCCCAATAGATTCGTGCGCAATCAGCTATTAAAAACAGAGCGACTTAGATCTTTGCGGCTAGCAGTAAAATACTGTGTAAATATAAGTGGTATCCGCTTAGCTCCACTAAGCTGATTCTGCCATTTCCTGAGTTGTTCGAGTAATGTCCCGGTAGGTCACGGGTTTGGTCACTACTGCTTGCTGCAG
>JAYWBS010000212.1:0-3602 GCA_043781295.1 Polaromonas sp. | reverse complement strand
TCGACACAGATTTCCAGCGCGCGGCGTATCTCTCTGATCTTGGCATGCCTGCCCGCCTCCGACAACCAGCGGGCCATCTCCGATTTGATGAAGGCAGTCGCCATACCGCTGGCGATTTCCCCTGCGTTGTACCCCCCCATTCCATCAGCCAGAACGCAAAGCTGGGTCGCATCATCTACCGCCAAGGCATCTTCGTTGTTCTCCCTGGCGCGACCCGGATCGGTTCTCGTATAAAACGTGTAGTTCATTATTTGACGGAGCTAGATCTCAACATCCGGGGTCGAAGTCGTTACCGGAGCCGTCCGACCCGCAAGGTTCGTTTGATGCACGGCCGTTTTTTCGAAATCCTGGCCTGGCTTGTCAGCCACATTTGCCTGGTGAATGGCCGTTTTCTCGAAATCAACCGGCACAACCCCTGCAGTCGCAAAAATCGCTGTCTTTTCGTGACCGGCACCGACGGGCACTGCCATTGAGCCAAAAGCCGGGGTCATCGCGGTGGTGGCGACAACCCCACCGGACATTTCGGCCATCACGGAACGCAGGTCTACGGCAAACTGGTCGCCATCCTGGTATCGCGTCTCAGGACGTTTGCTGACTGAAAGCGCAACGAGGTTGGCAAGACTCTCTGGAAACTCTTTGCGAATGATACGAATATCGGGAGCTTCTTCGTTCGCGATTTTGTACATCAACTCGGCCATCGACTCGCCCCTGAATGGCAATACGCCGGTAAGCATCTGAAACAACATGACACCCAAGGAATAAAGGTCGGACCGGCCATCCACCTTCTTGCCCGCCAATTGTTCAGGCGACATGAAGCTGGGCGTACCAAGCACCAAGCCGGTTTTCGTCTTGCTCGAATCGGTGATCCGGGCAATGCCGAAGTCCGTAACTTTTACCGTATCGCTGTCAATTTCGTACATGATATTGGCGGGTTTTATGTCCCGGTGCACCACGTTTTGTTTGTGTGCATAAGCCAACGCCTCAGCAACACGCGCCACGATGGACAGCACTTTTGGAGCCGGCAGCAAATTGCCGTCTTTGCAGAAATCCAGCAGATCCTTGCCTTTGAGGAATTCCATGGCGATATAAGCCAAGTCGTGTTCTTCGCCGGCATCAAAAATAGTGACGATATTTTGATGCTGCAATCGCCCTGCCGTTTCAGCTTCGCGGAAGAACCGTTCGCGCGCATCGACCAACTCATCACCGGAAAATTCCTGGCTCAAAGCCATCGTCTTGATCGCCACAACGCGGCCAATTTTCGGATCTTTACCAAGGTAGACCACACCCATCGCACCCTTGCCAAGCTCCTTGTCAACCTGATAACGGCCAAGCATCGGCTTCTCCACCGAGCCCCCGTCGAGCAGCATGGTCCCGCCTGGGTGCGCGCCACCGCCACCCAACATCACCGTTTCGGAAAGATTCTTCGCCCGGTTCAGCTTTGCCTGCAGGTCTTTGTAGTCCTTGTCGTAGGTCGCCATATGCTGGTATACGGCTTCGGCTTTGTTGAACTGGCGTTTACGTTCAAAGTCCAGCGCCAGGTTGTACAAGTTGCCCATCACCGCATCGCCCATCGGCACACGGCGGAAGCGGTCAAAAGCCATGTCTAGCTGACCCTGGCCTTGCAGTGCCAAGCCCATCATGCGGTTGGTTTCAGCGGACTCTTCATCCGATTTTTCCTTGCCTCTCTCTGTCATCAGGAAGCGTTTGGTCGTCAAACCCAGATGCCCGATGCTCAGCAACACAACCGGCAGAACCAGCTTCACCCACGTCGCGCCGCCGGACAGCAGACCAAATTCGGCGACGAGCATGACCACGAACAGCACCAGCGTCAGGATGGCAGCCTTACCTGCGGACAAACGGGGAAGCAGTGCAATGACATAAGCGGCTATCAGCAGGAATACAGCGAACGTCACCCAAACGCCCCAACCAGGTTGCACTATGAAATGCTCGCTCAATATGCTGGATGTAATATGAGCAATCGTTTCTGCCGGGGACAGACCCGCGTGGCCCGGCACGGGAAAAGACACACCGACACCCGCCGCAGTCGCGCCGATAATCACGATTTTTTCGGCGTATTTCGATGCGGGTATCTTGCCGTTCAGCACGTCGTAGAACGAGTCGATCACAAACGGCGGCCTGCCATCGCGATCCTTGTAGAACTGCGGCAACATCAGCGCAGACTCATCGGTTTTAACCCGCAGTTTGCCAATTTGCACCGATTCACCAGTATTCAGCTTGACGTCGGCGGATGCCAGATTCAGGCTCTTGATCGCGGCAAGAAGCGCCATGGAAGGCACGGCATTACCGTAATAGTTGACCAGCAGTGGCTCCTGGCGCACTGCCCCGTCTTCGTCCCGAAACTGGTTCAAGTGTCCAATCCCGGCTGCCGCCACTCCTATGGCCTCGATCGGTTGCTGGCCGCTCACGGCCGGATAGGAAAACCCGCTCTTTTCACTGATGGCGCTTTTAAGCGCATACGCGGGAAGCGGTTTGTCAGGATTGCCCTGCGGCTCCCCCAAGGAAAAGACGGATGGCACCAGCACGTTTCCGGCTTTGGCCATGCTGGCAGCCAGAACCGCATCGGTGTCGAGCGCTGATTCAGCCTGCGCGATGACCCGGTTCAATTCGGCGCTACTCGCCGCCTGATCGCTGCCCGCTTCCCCCGGCCGCAATAGGCTTTTTATTTTGCGGATAAAGGTCAGACCCGGATCAACCTGCGGCTCAAAAAAGAAGGCGGTATAGACAATCGTCTTGGCTTTTGCGGCAGCCAGCTGATCGATCAGCTTCGCATGGATATCCCTGGGCCAAGGCCAGCGCCCAATATTCGCAATACTCTGATCATCGATGGCAATGATCGCTATGCGGTCCGACGGTTGGCGTGAGGTACTAGTGCTTGCAATGTCGTAGAACCGGCGCTCCAGGGTTCCTATCAGGTCCGTGGCCTGGTTGAGAAGCACCACGGCCAACACAATCAACACTCCGGCAAACCAATCTGTACGCCAGAACTGAGCTCTTTTTAATGATGATTTAGTTGCCACGCTCCAACCCCACCCAAATATTTACGCCCGACTTCACCCGGTGCACGTGACCCAGAAAAGCCCTAATCGTTCGAATTGCAATACGAGAGAGCAACGTTAGCAGACACAGCCTTTGCCGACAAGAGACTTGTTCACCCCAACTTGTCGTTTTTTTGCTAATAGCGAACAGTGGTCCAACTGCGAGCGCTCGATCAACAAATGCCTTACGCCTCTTGCCGGGAGCTCACCCCGTAAACAGAGCGCGCCAATTGCACTGCCCGCGCGGACCGCAACCCATCTCAGCTTGAGTGGCGCTTTTGCATTATTTTGCCAAGCCCGACCACCAGCACCGCACCCAGCGCCGCAGCTACGTAATGCAGCCATGGACCTCCGTCGACAGTCGTCTTGAGCGCCACATCGCTGATGATTGTCTCGCCGCCGACCCAGCCGATCAGCGCTGCACCCAGCATCACGATAATCGGAAAGCGCTCCATCAGCTTGATCATCAAAGTGCTGCCGAAGATAACCAGCGGAATGCTGATGGCCAGTCCAAGAACCAGCAGGACCATGCTTCCTTTGGCTGCT
>JAYWBS010000211.1:0-10839 GCA_043781295.1 Polaromonas sp. | reverse complement strand
ATGGTGATTAACCCGGCGCTTTACAGCAAGCTGCCATACAGCACGCTCAAAGATTTCACACCCATTGCACGCACCGCCATGCAGCCACTGGCCCTGCTGGTCAACGCAAAATTGCCAGTTAAAACCCTTCAGGAGTTCATCGATTACGCCAGGGTCCGGCCTGGCCAGGTCAATTACGGATCGGCCGGCAATGGCGGAATCAGCCACCTGGTGCCCGAAATGTTTAAAAACGCCACGGGCCTGTTCATGGTGCACATCCCTTACCGGGGCAGCGCACCAGCTTTTACCGATTTAATGGCAGGGCAAGTGCAGTTTATGGGCGAGTCCATCCCTCAAGCGGCCAACTACCACAAGCAGGGCAAAGTACGCGCTCTCGCCGTGACCAGCAAAGAGCGCAACCCTGCGCTGCCTGATGTACCGACGGTGATTGAAGCTGGCATCAAGGGTTTTGAAGTGGTGGGTTTCTACGGCTTTTTGGCGCCAGCAGGTTTGCCCAAAGACATCACCGCCAAGCTCAGTGATGCCTTTAAACAAGTCATGACAAGTGCTGATGTGCGAACCCGCATGGTGACGCAAGGCGCTGATCCGGCGTTTTTAGGTAGCGAAGAGTTTGCACAGTTTTTAGCCAGTGAAATGCCGCGCTGGGCGCAGGCGGTTAAAACTTCTGGGGCTAAATTGGATTGATCTTGCCTCGTGCTCTTTTACCCGCAACGGTTACGGCGCATCCCCCTGCGCTCATGTCCTCCGCCCATCTACGGCTTCGCCGTGCATGGGCTCATGCCACAACACGAATGCACCCGCAGCTGCGGGTGCGAGGGCTCCTCCTTGACTTCGCTCCGGGAGACGCACCGTACCCATTGCTAGAAAGTTGGTTTTAGCAAGGCCAAAACAGAACCTGACGAGCGGTGTGTCCGAGTGTTTTGCGGAGGTCAAGGAGGAGCGCGAAGCGCGGAGGACACGTAGCAAAACGCTCGGGCACACTGCTCGGCTCTCAAATTTAGCGGTCTGCCTGAGTGTTCTGCGTAGGTCAAGGAGGAGCCCCAAAGGGGCGGGGGACACGAAGCAAAGCGCGTAGCCAGCCCGCTAGTTCACCGCATACCCCAAATCAAGTATGTTCAGTCGTGCCAAGGTACAGGCGTGCCATGTCGTCGTTGGCCAGCAAGTCACTGCCCGGGCCTGACAAAACAATGCGGCCTTGATCAAGGATGTAGCCCCGGCTGCTGATGGCCAGCGCCTGGCGCGCGCGTTGCTCGACCAGTAACACCGCTACGTTTTTGGCTGGCAATTGAGCAATGATGTCAAAGATGGCGCTGACCAGCGATGGGGCAAGCGCAGCGGTCGGCTCGTCCAGCACAATCACGCTGGGTCGGCGTATCAAGGCACGCGCCATGGCCAGTTGCTGGCGCTCGCCACCCGACAGCGAACCTGCCGATTGCTTGGCACGCTGCCTGAGCGCGTGGAACATCTGAAAGACGCTGTCGATGTCGGTATTTTTCAAACCCGATGCCGCAATTTTCAGGTTCTCCAGCACGCTCAAGGTTCTGAAAACATTGGCTACCTGGGGCACACAGGCCAGGCCAGCGTCTACCCTGTCCTCAACGCTCAATGCCGCCATGTCGATGCCGTTCAACGCCACCTGTCCGGTACAGCGCGGCAGCACGCCCAGCAGCGCGCGCAACAGGGTGGATTTGCCCGCACCGTTGGTCCCGGCAATCGTGACGATCTCGCGCCGGTGCAGCACCATGCTGATGTCTTTGATGATGTCGACCTCCCCGTAGCCGCCCGACACGCCCACCGCACTTAAAACCTCCGCTGGCATGGCCATGCTGGTCATACGGCACCACCCATGTAGGCTGCTTTGACGGCCTCGCTGTCCAGCACGTCGGCTGGTTTGCCTTGTGCCAGGATGCGGCCCTGGTCCATCACCACCAGACGGCTGACCAGCGACTTAAGGGCTTGCAGGTGGTGCTCTACTACCACCAGTGCAATGCCTTTGGCGCTAAGTGTTCTGAGCACCTTGATGATCTCGCCAATCAGCACCGGGTTGACGCCCGCAAAAGGCTCGTCAAGCAGCACCACCTTCGGTTCACGCATCATGATGCGGGCCAGCTCAAGCAACTTTTTTTGCCCACCTGACAGCCCGCCAGCAGGCAAGTCCCGCAGGTGCGACAAGTTAAGCAAATCAAGCACGCCATCGGCATGCGCAACCCAGGTCTTCTCTCGCCTGGCAGCCGCGCGGCGAAACACCCAGGCGGCCAGCATGGTTTCGCTTTTTTCGTTCGGCGCAGCCGCCAGCAGATTGTCGAGAACGCTCAAACTGGCAAACTCGCGTGGGACTTGAAAGGTACGCGCCAACCCATGCGCCGCGCGCTTGTTGACCGCCTGGCGGCTGATGTCCACCCCATCAAACACAATACGGCCTGCATCCAGAGGCATTTGCCCGGCGATGGCTGCAAAAAGAGTGGACTTGCCTGCGCCATTGGTGCCCGCCAGCCCCAGCAGCTCGCCGGGCGCTACCTGCAAGCTGACGTTGTCGACGGCAGTGAAGGCACCAAACTTGACGGTGATATGTTCAGCCAGCAGCATCAGGGCACACGCTTTCCAAACATCCCCTGCGGCCGGTACAGCATGCACAAAATCAGCGCCAGGCCAACCACACCCAGGCGAATATGCGCCATTTGGGCCTCAGCAATGCCGGGTACCAAGTCACGTAAAAAGCGTGAGCCTTCAAGAAACACCACCAGCACCAGCGTGCCCAGCAGCGCGCCGCGCAGAGAGCCCACACCGCCCAGAATGATGCTCATCCAGACGTAAAAAGTAACCAAGGGCACAAACTGCTCAGGTGTGATGAAGGTTACAAAGTGGGCATAAAAAGCACCCGCAATACCGGCCAGTGCAGCGCCCAGCATGAAGACACGAATTTTGTAGCCTGCCGGGTCTTTGCCCAGCGCGGCCACTGCGGGTTCGTTGTCGCGTATGGCGCGCAGCAAGCGGCCAAAAGCGCTTTTTTGCAACAGGCGAGTAGCCATCACAGCCAGCAGCACGGCGCAAACAAGTGCGCCCAACTGCAGCCAGTTACGCGCACCTGTGCCCGCCGAGGCAAACAGCGCAGGCACACCGGGCAAGCCCTGCACGCCACGGGTCAGCCACTCTTCTTGCTGGATGACCAGTCGGGTGGTTTCAGAAAACCCCAGGGTGACGATGGCCAGGTAGTCTTCACGCAGGCGCAGCGCCGCCATGCCCAGCGGCACAGCCGCCAGCGCGGCCAGCGCCGCTGCCGCCGGAAAGCTGAGCCACAACGGCACACCTTTGAGCGACAGCAAAGCCGACGCATAAGCACCGATGGCAAAAAACGCCACATGGCCAAAATTGATCAAGCCTGTTTCACCGTATTGCAGGTTCAAACCAATCGCCAACAAGGCGTAGATCAACACCACAATGCCAATAGAAACGAGGTAGGCGTCCATGGCTATCTGACTTTTTCAGCCGTGCCAAACAAGCCTGCTGGCCTGAAGAGCAGCACGACCACCATGACGGCAAACGCCACCACCAGCTTGTAGCTGGGGCCAACCAGCGGCACAGACAATTCTTGTGCAATGCCCATCACCACCGCACCCACCACGGCACCGACAGGGCTGCCAATGCCGCCCAAAATCACCGCTGCAAAAGCGGGCAGCACAAACTCCCAGCCAATCTCTGGCGTGAGCACGCCCTTGACACCAATCAGCACGCCGCCCAGGCCCGCCAGCGCACCCGCCACGGCCCACAGCAGCCACATCAACCTGCGGGAGCGAATGCCGCTCAAGCGAGCCAGGTCAGGGTTGTCGGCCACAGCGCGCAGCTTGCGGCCGGCATCGGTTAAGCCCAGCAAACAGAACACCGCAACCACCGCAAGCAGCGCGGCGGCGGCAATCATCAGGTCAGTTGGCAGCAGGCGAATGCCGTCAAAGTTCCAGGCGCGTACCAGCGGCAGCTTGAAGGTGCGCGCCTCGGGCCCAACGCTCAGGGCAAGCACACTGCGCATGACAAAGGCCAAGCCAATGGCAGCCAAAAGACTGGCCACCATGGGGGCTTGTGTGATGCGGCTGAAGATCAGGCGATACGCTGCCCAGGACACCAAAGCGCTAAACACCATCGCCCCCAAAGTGGCCACAAAGAACATTGGCAAGCCGCCCGCATGCAGTACCAAAGCGGCATAAGCACCCAGCGTCATGGTGTCGCCTGCCGAGGCATTGGGAAACTTGCAAATCCCCATGACCAGCGTCAACGCCAATGCGGGTAAGGCAATGATCAGCCCCTCCACGATGCCGTTGATCAGCAAATTCACTAGCAGCTGAAATGACATCCAAAAGGCCTTGATCTCAATGCGTGTTGCAGTGCCAGCGAAAGCTGAAGTAAAACTGCTCAGGCAATTGAAATGGTGTCGCGGCGAACCAGTTGCCCGGCTTCAATCACGTACACACCAAAGTCTGTTTTGGCATCGCCGCTGGCGTCAAAGTCCAGCTTGCTCGACGCGCCTTCGTAGTTGATTTTTTGCTTGGCGCCAATCAGCTGCTTGCCCTGCGCAAACGATGCCACTGCCGTACCCGGTGGGTTGCTGACATCACGAATGCGGTTGCTGATTTGCTGCGGCGTGGCCTTGTCGCCTGCCAGCTCAATGGCCAGCGCCAGCGAGATCACCATGTCGTAGCACATGGCCGCGTAAATGTTGGCGCTGGCCGCAGAACCCGCCGCTTTTTGAAAGCGCTCTGCAAATAGCTTGTTGCTGGGTGCGCCGTCGTTAGACACCGTATCCACAGAAATAATGCCTTGGGTAATTTCTGGCCCCACGGCTTTGATCAACTCCGGGTTGGCAGCCCAGCCTGGAATAATCCAGGCCAGCTTGTCGCCTGACTGATACCACTCGCGCAAAATAATCGTGGTGTCGGGCAAATAGGAGCCCATCACGATCACGTCTGGTTTTTCAGCCAGCACTTTTTGCAGCTCAGACCGGTAGCTGGGGCGATTCGGTTCATACACCACCTCAGACACCACCTTGCCGCCGCCCGCTTCCCACACACGCTTGAAGCCATCGGTGTTGCCGCGGCCAGACGCATTGTTAAAAGCCATGGTGGCCGGGCGCTTGAAGCCGCGTTTTTTGGCGATCTCGGCAAACGCCGCACCAAACCTGTCGTTGGTAGCCTGAAAGCGCCAGACCAAATCTTTTTTGTCGAGTGTTGAAATAGCTGGCGCACCCGACACATTCATTTGAATCAGATTGGCCTCGTCCGTCAGCGGCATCACGGCCAGCGTGACGCCGGACGCCCAGGTGCCAATCAGCGCCTGAACTTTGTTGATTTCAATCAACTTTTTAGCCGCCAGCACGCCAGATTGCGGCTGGGTCTGGTCGTCTTCATAAAAGCCTTCCAGCTTGCGGCCAGCCGCGCCGCCCGCCGCATTGACCTCTTCAATCGCCAGCTGAATCGCTTTTTGCATGCCCGCGCCGTACGGCGAGCCCGCGCCTGTGATCGGGTTGAGTGCACCTATCCTGAAAGCATTGCCTGTTTGGGACAGCACCCAGGAGGGCGCAGCTGATAAGGCCACGCCAGCAGCAGCAAGGCTGATGATTTTTCTACGTTGTAATGTCATGAAAGGCTCCTGGTGAAAAAAGAGTGAAACGGGGTTGTGCTGTTGGCTACTGTGTGATTTTTTTGTGATTTTTATGGTGCGCTTTTGCCTTGCATTTGCTTTGCACTAAGACGCCAGCTCGTTTTTAACAAACTGGCCATCCTTGATGATGGCTTTGATGTGTTTTCCCTGGTGCAGCAACAGGCCAATATCGGCCAGCGGGTTGCCATCCACCACCAGTAAATCGGCCGTCGCACCGGCTTGCACAATGCCCAGCTTGCCCTGCATTTGCAACACCGCAGCAGCCACGCTGGTGGCAGAGCGAATGGCCTGGGCGTTGCCGGATACATCAGCCCTGATTTGCAGCTCGTCTGATTGGTACACATGCGTTTGGCCCAGCAGGTCTGTACCGTAAGCGACTTGCACGCCAGCTGCCTCGGCAATCTTCAAAGCTGACTTGGCAGCCACGCGAACCGCCTCGACCTTGGCGACAGATTCAGCCGGAAAGCCCAGCTTGGCACCATCTGTAGCCAGCGCCTCAAAGGTGATGGTGGTGGGTACTAAAAATGCCCCGGCAGCAGCCATAAACTCGGCCGCTGCCTGGTTGATCAAACTGCCGTGCTCAATGGTGCGCACGCCGCAGCGCACGGCCCGGATGATGGCCTCTGGCGTGTACGCATGCGCCATGACATACGTGCCGGCATTGCCCGCCTCTTCAACCGCCGCCCTGATTTCATCCTCACTGAAACCCAAAAAATGAATCGGATCATTTGGCGATGCAATGCCGCCAGAGGCCATGATTTTGATCTGCGTTGCGCCTTTTTGAATTTCCTCGCGCACGGCAAGCCGAATCGCATCGACGCCGTCCACCACACGCGAAATGGAACCGACTTTTTGCGAGCAGGCGCAGGGCTCCATCACATCATTGCGCGGCCTGAAGTCACCATGCCCACCGGTTTGCGACAACGCTTTGCCTGCCGGGAAAATTCTGGGCCCTTTGACTAGGCCCGTGCGGGTGGCCTCCGTCAGCGACCAATCTGCACCGCCTGCGTCCCGCACCGATGTGAAGCCCCGCATCAGCATGCCTTCCAAAATCGGCAAGGCTTTCAGCGTCGCAAAAATATTCGGCAGCGCAGCATTCAAGCCCAAATTCAAGTGCGACGCCATGCAGTGAACATGGCAATCAATCAGCCCAGGCATCACCACCTTCGCCTTCATGTCGATGCGCTGAAGGTCTGCACCCTGGATGGATTCTGAAGAGATTTTTTCTATCTTGCCATGAGCAATCAGAATGTCTTGCCCTTCTATCAGCTTGCCGTTGATCACATCAAGCACGCTGCAATTGCACAAAACGATGCGCTTATGGGGGAGTTCAGGGCTGTTGATCAAGGACATGTTTAAGGCGTGGTTAAAGGACAGTGCAGTGGGTGTCAGGTTGAACAAGGCTATTGGCCGTCAGCTTTCAATGCTGCATTGTTAAAGTGAAATGTGTTTTGACAAAACAATTATTTATCGGTTCGCTATGACAAATTGAAATAGTCATTATGAGGCGACTCTGCCCCTCGTTAACCCGAACTGCAAGCGTTTGGCGCCACCGCCCGGCTACAGGGTCGAAGACGAGCTGGCGTCATGCCGCTTGGTCAACCCGTTTCCAGCACCTTATGCAGCGCGTCAGGGCTACTACCTGTGCGTCAAAGAAGACCGGGGCAACATGCCTGCTGTGAATGCGCTGCGCAGCTGGCTTTTATGCAATTTGCCAGAACCGGACACCGATTTAAACGCCTAGCGGCAGCCGTGTGGTGTTTTTGATTTCTTCCATCACCGCATAGGTACGCGTCTCGCGCACGCCAGGCAGTTGCCACAGCGCTGTGCCTGCAAACGCACGGTAGGCCGCCATGTCCAGCATGCGGGTTTTGAGCAAATAGTCAAAGCCGCCCGCCACCATGTGGCATTCCATGATTTCGGGGTACACCTGCACCGCCGCCTTGAAGGCGTCAAACACATTCGGCGTGGTGCGGTCCAGCAGCACCTCAACAAACACCATCATGCCTGCGCCCAGCTTGAGTGGGTTGAGCCGTGCCTCGTAACCCAAAATATAACCGTCCCGCGTCAAGCGCTGCACTCTGGCCAGCACGGCGGTGGGTGACAGGGCAACGGCTTCAGCGAGCTTTAAATTGCTGATGCGACCATCCGTTTGCAGTGCCTGTAGGATTTTCAGATCGATGCGGTCGATGTCAGCTGCTGTTTCAGTCGCCATAGAGGTTATTTATAGTGAATTATTTTATTAATACGATAAATATAGCAATAAATTCACCATAAAAACAAACATCATAAGCATATTCATCATTTTATTTAGGAGTTCACCATGCTCACCCTGCCCACCCGGCCACAGCGCCTGCCTTGCCCGTATCGGCCAGAAGCGGACGTGGTCTCCCACCTGCTCAGTGGTTTGAATGCTGCGCTCGACTGGGCCGCCGCAGCCCAGGTCGCCCAGCCCTGGGTGGCCGCCGTGCGCGCCAACCCACCGCCGTTTTGGGCGATGGAAAGTTTGCTCAAGGAATATCCCATCACCAGCGCCGAGGGCCTGGCCCTGATGCGCCTGGCCGAGGCGCTGCTGCGTGTGCCCGACCTGGACACGGCCATCGCGCTGACGGCTGACCAACTGGGCCGTGCCGACTTTGATGCCAGTGGTGACAAGGTGCTGGCCCGGTTGTCATCACGTGCGATTGGCTTGTCAAAAAAGTTCTTACCTGATGAGAATAGTGAGGTCGGTGGTGGCCTGCTGGGCAAGCTGGGCGCGCGCAGTGTGGTGGCCGCTACGCTGCGGGCGGTGCAACTGTTGGGCAGGCAATTTGTACTCGGGCAGACGATTGGCGAGGCGATGGATGAGGCGGCCAACTCACGAAAAAAAATGGCGAACTTAAGGTTCAGCTACGACATGCTGGGCGAAGGCGCACGCACCGATGCAGATGCGCAGCACTACCTGACGAGCTACCAAAACGCTATTACTTCAATAGCTGCTTGCGCCCGTATAGATTTGGCTTGCGAGCTAAACGATGGTATTTCCATCAAACTGAGCGCCCTTCACCCGCGTTATGAAGACGCCCAGCATGAACGGGTGATGGCCGAGCTGGTGCCGCGTGTTTACCTCTTGTGCGAGTTGGCTGCCAGCGCCAATATCAACCTGACGATAGATGCTGAAGAGGTAGACAGGCTGGAGCTGTCGCTGGCCGTGTTTGAAGCCCTGGCTGCGCGGGTTGCGCAGCACCATCCGGCCTGGCGCGGCTTTGGTCTGGCGCTACAGGCCTACCAAACCCGCTCGCTGGACCTGGTACACCACGTGATTGCCATGGCGCGCAAGTACCAGTTGCGCCTGATGTGCCGCCTGGTCAAGGGCGCTTACTGGGACTCTGAAATCAAACGCGCCCAAGAGATGGGTTTGCCGCACTACCCGGTGTTTACCCACAAGCAGCATACCGATGTGTCGTATCTGGCCTGCGCCAAGGCGCTGCTGGACGCGCCCGATGCGGTGTACCCGCAATTTGCGGGGCATAACGCGGGGACGATTGCTGCGATTTTGCAAATGGCTGGTGTCTACACCGCTGACCCCTCACCCCTGCCCTCTCCCCAGAGGGGCGAGGGAGTAAGTCCTCTTGACTCCCTCTCCCGCTTGCGGGAGAGGGTTGGGGTGAGGGCCGCGCCAGCATCTCGCAGCCCGCAATTTGAACTACAACGTCTGCACGGCATGGGCGAAGGAATTTTCCGCGAGGTACTGAAGTCGCCAAACATCAATTGCCGCGTTTACGCCCCAGTCGGCTCACACAAAGACCTGCTGGCCTACCTGGTGCGGCGTCTGCTTGAAAACGGCGCTAATTCATCGTTTGTGCACCAGCTGGCCGATGAGTCTGTGGGCATGGATGTATTGCTGACCTCACCGCTACATGTGCAGGCTAAACCCTCCCTGCCGCTGCCGCCCGATTTATTTGGCCCCAGCCGTCAAAACAGCGCCGGACTTGATTTAAGCGTTGAAAGCATGCGCGCACCGCTGCGGGCTGCTTTTAGGGCTACAGACGTGCCTAAAGTGCCATTTTTCGATGTCAAATTGGTCTCTAGCCCAATAAATACGGGCGCGATCAGCTATAAAAAATGGAGCAAAATACCCGTTGCAGAACGTGCTGCCATCCTGCGCAAAGCGGCTGACGCGCTGGAGCAGCAAAGCCCTAAGTTCTACGCACTGCTGGTGAAGGAAGCCTTCAAAACCTGGGGCGATGCCGTGTCTGAAGTGCGCGAGGCGGTTGATTTTTTGCGCTATTACGCCAATCAGGCAGAGCGCATCATGGCCCCTGTCGCCCTGCCTGGCCATCACCAAGGCGCGCCGCATGGCATGACGGGGGAGACCAATGAACTGCGCCTCAAGCCGCGCGGGGTTTGGGTTTGCATCAGCCCGTGGAACTTCCCGCTGGCCATCTTCATCGGCCAAGTCACCGCCGCTCTGGCAACGGGCAACACCGTGATCGCCAAGCCTGCCGAACAAACGCCCGGCGTGGCGTGGGAGGCCGTGCAACTGCTGATTGCGGCAGGCATACCCCCAGGCGCACTGCAATTGCTGCACGGCCCCGGTGAAACGGTGGGCGCAGCGCTGGTTGCCGCCGCGCAGATTGCAGGCGTGGTGTTTACCGGTTCAACCCAGGTCGCCAAAATCATTAACCGCACCCTGGCCGCCAAAGACGGCCCCATCACGCCGCTGATTGCTGAGACGGGCGGCATCAACGCCATGCTGGTTGACAGCAGCGCCTTGCCTGAGCAAGTGGTTGATGCAGTGGTGCAAAGCGCCTTTCGCTCAGCCGGCCAGCGCTGCTCGGCCCTGCGACTGCTGTGCGTGCACGAAGGCATTGCCGACCGCATGATCGAGATGATTCAAGGTGCAGCCAAAGAGCTGGTGCTGGGCGACACCGCTGACCTGGCCACCGACGTCGGTCCGATGATTGACAAAGAGGCGTTTGACAATATCCAGCGCCACTTGCTGCGCTTGAACAGTGAGTCTAAAGTGCTTCTGGGGCAACAAAGACAAGGGCTAAATGCTATTGATTTAGTAGCAAATATAAATGCCAGCCGAAGCGCCAGTGCGATTCCCAACCTGGTCGCCCCGGCGGCGTTTGAAGTCGCCAGCCTGGCAGGCGTCAAAGACGAAATTTTCGGCCCCGTGCTGCAAATCGTGCGCTGGGGCAGCGG
>JAYWBS010000210.1:0-3615 GCA_043781295.1 Polaromonas sp. | reverse complement strand
ATGACTCTGGCGGCGCGGCTGGCGTTGCAAACGGGCGCGCTTTTGCTGCCTGTGAGCTGCGAGCGCCTGCCGAAAGGTCGTGGTTACATCGTTAAAATTCGCCCCGCCGTCGATCTGCCGGCCAACACCGAATTGCTCAGCGCCGTGACCCGTATCAACCAAGCCATTGAAGCGATCGTGCTGAGCCAGCCCGGCCAGTACCTTTGGGGTTATGGGCGCTATAAAACACCGCGCCAAAAAGCGGCCAAAAAGGACTCCGTTTGAGAACTCCGCGCCAATGGGCCAGCTATCTGTTTACCCGCAGCGGCATTTTGTTTATGCGGCTGCTGGCCATGCTGCCACTGCGCCTTGTGCGCGCCATGGGCAAGCTGCTGGGCTGGGCTCTGTATGTTGCCGTCGTACCGCGCCGCCGGGTCGTCAGGACCAACTTGCTGCTATGTTTCCCCGAGCGGTCTGATGAAGAGATACGCGCGCTGACGCGCCAGACCTTTGTTTATTTTGCGCAGGCCTGGCTCGACAGAAGCTGGGTCTGGCATGCGCCCAAAAGCTGGATTTTGCGGCGCGTCACGCTGACGGGCGCCGTTGAAGAACTGGCGGGCACCGAGCCCACGGTGGTTTTTGTGCCGCATTTTGTCGGCATGGATGCTGCATGGGGCGGTGTGACGCTGCGCATCCCCCGGCTGTCTACCACCATCTACACAGACCAGTCCAACAAATTGATTGACCGCTGGATACTTCGGGGCAGGCGGCGCTGGGGCAATATGCGGCTTTTCGGGCGCATTGAGGGCGTTAAACCTGTCGTCAGCGCCGTGCGTCAGGGGCAGCCGCTGTACCTGTTGCCTGATATGGATTTTGGGCCCCAAGAGTCGGTATTTGTGCCGTTTTATGGCGTGCCCACAGCTACCGTGCCCTCGCTGTCACGCTTTGCCCGGCTGGGGCGCGCCAAGGTGGTGGCTGTTGTTGTCAAGATGACCCGAACCGGGTACGAGGTAGAGATACTGCCCGCCTGGGAGAACTTCCCGACTCTGGACGCTGTGGCCGACACGGCGCTGATGAACAAAAAGCTGGAGGGCTACATCAACGCCCAGCCTGCGCAGTACTTTTGGGTACACAAGCGTTTTAAAACCCGACCGGAAGGTGTGCCAGAGATTTATGGCAGCTAAAAAGGCCGAAAACAGTCTTTTTTAGCTATGGGTGGATTCAAGAACAAAGTGCACGTAAGTAAAACGGGGTGGCTCAAGAGCGCATAGGATGGCAGCTTTTTGACCAGCCAGTCTTAAAGATGCACCATGAACTACACACACTTGAGCCGAGAAGAACGATACCAAATTTGTTTGATGAAGCGCCAGGGTCACACCTGCACGCACATAGCCTTGGAGCTGGGTCGCCACAGATCCAGCATTGCCCGAGAACTCAAACGCAACGCCTCATTGAGGGGTTACAGAGCCAACGCAGCAGACGTCATGGCTGATACCCGCCAGAGCCAGCGGCGCAACGCCAAACAGTTCACAAGCCAGCACTGGGCCGTCGTAGAGGCTTTGATACGCCAAGACGTCTCTCCTGAGCAAATTACCAACCGGGTACTCCTCGAACAAGGCTTTGGCATTAGCCACGAGAGTATTTACCAGCGCATCTTGCGTGACAAGCAGGCCGAAGGCGATTTAGTGCGACACCTGCGGTGTCAAAAGCAACGGCGAAAGCGCTACGGCAGCGGGCGCGAGCGACGCGGCAGCATCAAGGGCCGTGTGTGCATTGAGAAGCGTTCAAAGGTAGTTGATCAAAAGAGCAGGATAGGCGACATAGAGGGTGACACCATGATGGGCAAAAACAATCAAGGCGCTATCGTCACCTTGGTGGACAGAAAGTCCCGGTATACCTTTGCCAGGCAGGTCAACTTCAAGACATCTGACTTGGTCGGCCAGGCAGTCATTGACTTGCTCAGGCCACATAAAAAGAGGTGTCACACCATCACCTTTGACAACGGCAAAGAGTTTGCTGATCACGCCTTCATCGGCAAATGTCTGGATGCCAAGGTGTACTTTGCACACCCTTACTGCTCATGGGAAAGGGGGTTGAACGAGAACACCAATGGACTGCTCAGGCAGTACTTTCCCAAGAAGATGAGTTTGAGAAATATCAGTCAGGCAGATGTCGACGATGCGGTGTACAAACTCAACCACAGGCCTCGCAAGTGTCTGGGTTATAGAACACCTCATGAGGTGTTCTATAACCTGCCAAGAGAGCCGATTACAATCAGATTTGGCGCACTTTGTACTTGAATCTGCGGTGCCAAATAGGCTTTTATCCCAATAGATAAGGGCGCAAGCAGCTACCAAAAAAATAGCATCAAGGGTGCAAAAAATCCTGTAAAAGTTGCGCCACCAGCGCAGGCTGCTCGTGGATGATCCAGTGGGTTGCGTCTTCGACGGGTTTGAGTTCCATGCGCGGCACGTAGCTTTCCAGGCCATCCAGCAAGGCCGGTGGCAAGGCCATGTCGCCCATGCCCCAGATCACCAGCGTGCGCAAATGCACCTCCAGCAGCTCACGCGGAATCACCACGCCTGCAATCTCAGGGCCTGGCCGCAGGGGCGATGCGCGGTAAAAATTCAGCGGGCCTGTCAAGCCGTGTTGCCAGACGTCACGGTATTGCGATCTCACCGCATCGGTCAGCCACGCATGCCCGTTGTGCGGCGTGCCGATGTCGCTAAAAAATGTCCACAGTCTTCTGTAATCGTCTGCCGCCAGCAGCTTTTCTGCATCGGGCCGGATCAAAAAATTCATGTACGCACTGGCCGCTTGCTGGGCGGGCGAATGCTGCAAGTCACGCAAAAAGGTGCCGGGGTGCGGCGAGTTGATGATGGCCAGTTTTTTAATCAGCTGTGGCTGGCTGGCGGCCAGGTTCCAGGCGATGGCACCACCCCAGTCATGGGCGATCAAACACTCTATTTGACCGCCTTCAAGCGCAATCAAGGCCGCAATATCCTGTACCAAATGCTTGGGCCGGTAAGCCGCAACGTCCGTGGGGGAACTTGATTTTTCAAAACCGCGCAAATTGGGCGCGATGCAGCGGTAGCCGCCGTTCTCGGGTTTGGCGAAATGCGCCAGCAGGTCGTCCCAGACAAAAGCGGCTTCTGGGAAACCATGTAAAAACACCAGTACTGGACGGCCTTTTTCACCTGTGCTGCGGCAAGACAGCGTGATGCCGTGGGGCAAAGCCAGTGGCTTCAGCTCAATTGTCATGCTATTTATTCAGGAGCTGCTTGCGCACGTATTCATTGGTCTTGAGACACATTTGATGCCTGATTTGACACTGTTTTTGTCTCTGGATGCGTCCAGTCCCACAAATGCTGGGCCACTTCTTCTACGCCCTGTTTTTTGAGAGCCGAAAAAAGCTTCACATCACCGCCACCGGCATTCAGTTTGGCAATTTGCAATGCTTTGGCACCTTCGGTTTTGTTGAGCTTGTCTGATTTGGTCAGGAGGATTAAAAACTTCAAGCCTTCTTCAACCCTGGGACGAATCACGTCGAGCAAAATCTCGTCCAGTTCGGTCATGCCGCGCCTGGGGTCGCACATCAGCACCACCGCTTTGAGGTTGTCGCGGGTTTGCAGGTAG
>JAYWBS010000209.1:0-3651 GCA_043781295.1 Polaromonas sp. | reverse complement strand
CGGCACAGGGAGATTTTTGAGCACGAATTCTTCACGCCGCACCCTTACATGTTGATCGACATGGAGAGTTACGACCTGAAGGGCAAATACAGCCTGTTTGCTGCCTGTCGGCTGAGCGACATGAAGATGGGCCAGCTCGTCACGCTTGAACTGCCCGAGGACGAGGAGAGGTTCAACAGACTGTTTGTGCCCGACTGAGCTGCTCCGAGCTTGATGGCAGCTGAAGGGGTGGTGTGGCTAGGCGAACAGCCTGTGGGTCTTGTGCGTGTTGCATGGCAGGTCTACCATGGCTGGTGCCGTGCGTGTGGTGCGCCCGGCAGATGCACCGTCAAGGAGACCCCATGCCGCAACTCATCGCATCCGTCGAAGGTGTCGAGATCAAGCACCTTTACCTGCAAAAAGACAGAACCACGCTGGGCCGCAAGCCACACAACGACATTGTGTTCGACAACATGGTGGTCAGCGGCGAGCACTGTGTGTTTGAGCTTCGGGGCATTGCCGATGTCTATGTCGAAGACCTGCACAGCACCAACGGCACCTACATCAACGGCCACATGATCAAGACGCGGCAGCTGCTGCGGGACCATGACACGATTGCCATCGGCAAGTTCAGGATACAGTTCCTCACGGCATCGGAACATGAGCGCGAGCCGCAGCGTGCGCACGAAGAAACCATGGCCATGTCGCTTGATGCCCTGGGTTTTGCGGGCACCAGCGGCGTGATGCAGGCCAGCCTGAAAGTGCTGGCCGGCTCGTCGGCCGGGCTGGAGGTGCCGGTGGTCAAGGCGGTCACGACTTTTGGCCAGCCTGGCGTGGCGGTGGTGGCGATATCGCATAGACGTGACGGCTACTACGTTGCCCACATGGATGGCGACAAGTCTTCGACGCTGAACGGCATGCCGATTGGTACCGAGGCCATTCCCCTGAGTGACCGCGATGTGCTGGAGCTGGCCGGCACAGCCATGGAATTTTTACTCATGAGCCGGTGATGATCGCGCTTGCACGGCCCTTGCACCCGCCACTCCGGTTTAGACTCGTCAGCATCTTCCCACCCGGACGCCATTCAGGCGCCGTGATTTTCCAAAACTTGTCCAGACCATGAAAAGCAATCCAGGCGGCGGCCTTGTTTATTCCACCGATGCCGGAAGAATGTGCCCGGTGTGCCGCAAGCCGGTGGCCGGCTGCATCTGCAAACAGGCGCCTGTCGCCAAAACTGACGGCGTGGTGCGGGTGAGCCTGCAAACCAAGGGCCGTGGCGGCAAAAGCGTGACGCTGGTCAAAGGTGTGGTACTTGACGCGCTGGCGCTTGCGGTGCTGGGCAAGCAGCTGCGGGCGGCCTGCGGCTCGGGCGGCACCGTCAAGGACGGCGTCATAGAAGTGCAGGGTGACCACGTTGACACCTTGATGGCTGCGCTGCAAAAGCAGGGCCATGTGGTCAAACGGGCAGGCGGCTAGCCGGGTGGCTTGATGGCTGCCGGGGGTGGCTGTAAGAGCATGACCGACAGCCTGATGGGCCCCAGCGCTTTTTGCAGTCCGGCCTGCACGCTTTGAACGCTGCCGCGCTGCGGGTCAAACGCGACAGCCAGCGCTGCCGGCTCCATGGATACGCGTGTGCTGCCTTTGTCTACGCCTGCTGTGCCCTCGCCCAGCGCCAGTATTTTCTGGCGCATTGCCTCGCTGCGGGTGACGGGGCCGTCCCACGCAAAAAAGGCTATCTGGTGTTTGCTGGCCAGCGTGCGTTGCAGCAGGGCATGGTCGTACACTACGGCGATGCGGTCTTCGACGCAGTAGCCGCAGGCAATGGCTGCCGTGCCGCCCAGCGCCAGCCACAGGCCAAGCGCACGGCGGGTGCGTGGAAGTTTCATTTACCGGCTCCCGCCTGGGGCTTGCCCGCCTGCGCATCGACCCAGTGAAAATAGGCCAGGTATTGCTTGATCTCTGTGTCGCCCAGGCCCTGGTTGGGCATGGGAATGTTGTTGTATTCCTTGAGCATGGCCTTGGCGTCGGCATCGGTCTGCAGCATCTTGTCGGGTGACTTGAGCCATTGCGCCAGCCAGGCGTCGGTGCGCCGTCCGGTCACGCCGGCGAGGTCAGGCCCTAGTTTTTTGCCCTGGCCAATTGAATGGCAGGCCAGGCATTTGCTTTCAAACGCCAGCTTGGCTGCAGCCGTACCGGCATCTTTTGGCGTGGCTGTGGCCTCCATGTTGTGGTGCTCCAATTCGCTTTCTTTCGGTTTTTCTTCGGTAGAGATCAGGCCGATGGCGCCCTGCGAAGCATTGGCAAAGTGGTGGTCCACCATGATGTAGGAACCGGGCTCGGGGATGATCATTTCCACAATCGCGCTGTTGCTTGAGCCCAGCAGCACCGTCTGCATGCCGCGCATTTGGTTGTCGGGGTTGCCGTCTATCCAGACACGGTCAAAAATGGTGCCAACCACGTGAAAGCTTGATGTTTTACTTGGGCCCACATTGAGTACAAACAGCCGCACACGCTCACCCGGTTTGGCTGGCAGGGGTTTTTTTACCATGCCGTTGTGTGAGCCGTTAAAGACGGTGTGCGTTGGTTGCGCCGCCTTCAGGCGCTCATTGTCGAGTACATACAGCGGTGCGCCGTCAATCTTGCGGCCATCCGCGTCTGGCTTGACGTAAAACTCGCTTTGAATGACTAGATATTCGCGGTCAACCTTGGTCGGGTAGCCTTCACGTGGCTCCACAATCACGGCGCCGTACATGCCCGAGGCGATGTGTTCAAGGATCATGGGTGTACCGCAGTGGTACATGAAGACGCCGGGGTAATTGAGTGTGAATTCAAACTCGATTGTCTGGCCCGGTGCCACCGAGCGGTATTTGTCCTGGGGCGACACCATGGCCGCGTGAAAGTCCATGGAGTGCATCATCGGCGCTGCCGTCATGGAGATGCCAGGTGCTACCTCGTCGCTGCGGTTGGTCATGCTGAAGCGGATCTTGTCACCGACCCGCGCACGAATGGCCGGGCCAGGCACCTGGTCGCCAAATGTCCAGGCGCTGAACTTCAGGCCGGGCGCGATTTCAATGATTTTGTGGGTGGTGTCGAGTCGCACCACTTTGACGGGGTCCGGGTCCAGTGGCTTGAGCGCGGCACTCATGTTCAAGGATGCGCCGCTGGCAAACGGGCCGGTGTGCCGCTCTGTTGTGAACCTGGCCGGGACCGGCTTCAGGTCCATCCGGGCTGGATCGTAGCGGTCAACCGCTGCCGTTGGTGTGGGATTGCAGGCGCTGAGGGCGAGTGCAGCGATGCATCCTGCGAAGAAACGGCAGATAGCGGTGTACATTGACAGTGCCCTTTGCGATGGTTGGTAACTTGCATAATGTTCCCTCCCTGCAGGGCTTTATATGATTCAGATCAACGAAATGCGCAAAAGAGGGACACCAAAGCCTTTGCGCACCATTCTTGACCTTGAAAACCGGTTGAACGCCACGGGCGTTGTTCAGATGGGCACTGAATTGCTCGAATCTCCTCAAACATGAATCCCGAACAACTTGAACTCCTGCTGACGCGCGAAATGCCTTATGGCAGCGGATAGGAAATTCAATCGCATGAGGCAAAGTATGACACGGTTTTTTGGTATCCAGGCGCCTGTGAGCCTATGGCCTATGCAGTTTGAGCCGACGC
>JAYWBS010000208.1:0-11031 GCA_043781295.1 Polaromonas sp. | reverse complement strand
AACCATTACCGCTGCTGACCGTGCCGCGTCAGCAGGCTCGCGATCAAATACTGGCATCGAGAAAGCTTAAGGTAGTGCCATGAGAGTCTGACCCCAATTGCCCCTCAAACCAGCAACACCCGTGACGACCCTAAAGTCTTTGGCCGTTCTGCGCGTGGTGGGTAAAGCGCGATTGACAATTAAACGCTAATCAACCGAAGGAATGACACTGTGAAAATAGCTTCGATGTTGGGAATAAAGTGGTGCCTGACCCCGATTATTCGCCTTGGGCTAGGGTTAATGAGCAGGTGGGGGCGGATTTTATGTACAACCGTTTTGTTAACCGGTTTGAATAATGTTGCTTTAGCTATTTGTGAAAAGGAAATTGAGCAGGTCGTTTCTGATTCTTACAACCGAGAAGGTACAAAGCCTGTAGTTTCAAGAGATCAGTTATTGGTGAACGCAAGAAAAGTGATTCAATTCTATGCCGCCATCCAAGGTCAACAGCGGCAGGCTTTAATAGACGATAAAAGACGAACATTAGAGCTTGATAAAACGCTGATTGCCAGAACTAATTCTGGCGAACATCGGTATGGCCTCTCGAATACGCTAATGGATCTTTGCGCACTTGGCGAAGTGTCCAAGCAAAGCATAGGAAATTCGCCTGCGAGCAACCAATCCACCCAACAGCGACAACAACAGCAACCCCAACAAAACCAATCCGCCCAGCAGCAATCTCAACAAGCCCAGCAGCAAGCGCAGCAAAACCAAGCCCGTGCTGACCAGGCGCGGCAGGGCAAGCGCAAAACGCATGACGCTGCGGCTGAGGCGCATCAGTGCATTGCAATTGACAACGCAGGCTCTGGCAACTTTGGCGCGTTCAAAAATACCTGCTCATACAAAGTAAATTTCGACACCTGCAATTACAAGCCACGCATTACGCAAGGCGGCTTTAACTGGTCGGCAGATTTTAATTGCGAAAAACAACAAATTGGCATGCATACGCCTGGCGCTGGCGTGTCAGTCGCTGCGCACAACCGCAATACCGAAATGGTGTACTGGTTTGCCTGCAAAGCGCCTGCCACGCCAGTCGATGTGACATACGTGCAAGGCCAAGGCCTGAGTGGTCGTTGCAATTGATGGGGAGCAACTGACATGAGCATCACACAAACATACACGCGCTGTGCCTTACGGGTGCTGGTTTTGCTTGGGGTTTTGGGGGCGGGTGGGGCTTGGGGGCAAGCTCCCTTAGTTGCCTACAAATCAGCAACTGGCTGCCAGTTTTACATACAAACCACGCCTACAACTTTAGAAAAACGAATTAGAAATTTCGTTGGCCAATGCAGCGGCGGTTACTACCAGGGTGCGATTGTTTTTGGGGAGAGCACTGACTACCGAGCAAGCTCAAGCGGTGTCACGACTGTCAATCGTGTCACTGCTGGCGTTGTTGTTGATGGCAGATTTCAAGGGGTTTATGTAACTTTAGTTCCGGGCTTGGGTAACGTATGGGATGCCAAATCACAGCAGCTTGTCACCCAGCTGGATTTCCGTAAAGGCTTGTCAGCGAGGGATGCCATCAAGCAAATTTCCGATACTGCATCTGTGAAGTCAGTCACTTTTGACGCTGCTGAACAGGTACATATAGAAAGTGTGCTGAATAATTTCACACGCAATGCTGATTCGTTTATGGCTCAGTATTTGAATGGAGCAACTGCGAAGAACGCCATTCCCAGCGCTGTACAAGACGACCCCAAAGTCTTTGGCCGCAGTGCGCGGGGTGGGTAATAGTTTGCGGTCGTAAAATGCGGGCATGAAGCCGCGCATTTATATTGAAACAACAGTGCTCAGTTATTTGGCAGCGCGACCTGCGCATGACGTGGTTAGCTTGGCACGGCAAGAGATGTCGCGGGATTTTTGGCTTTGGGCACCTTCTGTGTACGACTTGTGTTGTTCAGGGTTAACACGAGATGAAGTGTCCAAGGGCGACAACACTGCCGCATTGAGACACTTGGCATTTGCTGATTAATGCAGCATATTGCCCGAGGACGCACGAGTAGCCGACCTGGCCATGCGTTTGATGGATATTAAAGCTGTGCCTGCAACCGAGCCTGAGGATGCAGCTCACATTGCAATTGCCACACTAGCGCAAATGAAATATATTGTGAGCTGGAACTTTTCACATATGGTGAGCCCGCAAGCCAAGCGGCAACTTGAAAAGGCAATTGTCAGTCTCGGGTTTTCAGCTCCCCTGCTAGGAACACCCGAAGAAATTTTTGAGGCTGAAGCACTATGACTATGCAATCATCAGATAAAAAATTGGTTCATCAACAAACCGCCCCGCCAGCATTTCCAAGGCGACGTATTGATCCGATATTGCAAGAGGTTTACGACCTCAAAGCCAGGCTGAATGCCGAGGCGGGTTATTCGGTCGAAAAAATACTGGCGCGTGCGCGTAACAGCGCCGCAATGCTTGCGCCCAAGCACTGAAGTCTCAAGCCGTGATAATCCACCCCTCAAGCGGGTCGGTGTTGGGTGGCAAACCATAAAGCGGATCGCCTTCATCGTGCTGCCCTTGCGCCCACGCCGCCTGCATCAGGCACAGCACCGCGTCCAGGCTATCGCCTTTGGCATCACCTACCAGCAGGTCGCGCTGGGCGTGGGTTAGCTTCAGCCGTAACTTCAAGCGGGTTTGGCCCAGCTCCAGCGCAGTGATCAGGTCTTTTCTAGCAATGAGCCGCTCTGGCGTTTGTTTGGCTTTGTCGTCGCTTTTGTAACTGCGGCTGCCCAGCACCTCGCGCGCCAGCAGGCCGGGGTAGCCTTCCAGTGCCACACGGGTTGTGTCGCCATCGTGCAGGCCAGGCAAATGCACGCCGACAGCCAGCAAACGAGGCACGCCCGCATGCAGCATGAAGGCCACCGGCGGGTTGACCCACTTCATCGATGGGCTGGAGCCTGCGGGTTTGTCGGCTGCACGGTGGGCAAATTTGCCACCCACAGGACGCGCGTTACAAAACGCGGCAAAGGTCGCGCGAATATCGTCGCGACTTAAAGCGGCGTAATGTTTGATCAGCTCGGGCCAGGTGAGGGGCCAGCCAAGATGCTCGACCAGCTCACGCGGCAAACCAAACGGCAAATCAAACACACCAAGCCAGCTTTGCGGCTGTTTTAGCCACTCACCAAACGCATCCAGTGACGTCACTTGCTCTAGTTTTGATAGCTGGACGCGCCCCTTGATGCTGGACCCGAGGGCAAAGACAATTGGTTTTTGGCGGGTAGGGCTACTTGAAAAATCGCAGCCCAAGAGCATTGTCAATTGAGCAAAGTCACTTTAAGACCTGCCGATGATGGAAGCGGTGGCCATCAGCTCTTCAAGCAAGGCTAGCGACATTTTTCCTGATACGGAGTAGGGGTCTAGCTCTGGCTTTTCAGAATATTTGAGCAAGATCGACGTGTTGAGCTTGGCCACATTGACCTGGCCCATGGTCCAGCCGCCAAAACGGCGCTCGCTAATTTCTTCGTAGTGCAACAGCACGACATCTTTATGGCGCGGGTCTTTTTGGATGTGACCATACAGCTCACTGACCTGCATGCGCCCACCCTCAAGCGCCTGCAAAAAAATACCGCCGCCATAGCAAAGAATACCGGTGATACCGCAGGCCGGGTTGTGGCTGCGCGACTGCGCAAGAATGGACTCTGTGGCCCCAACAGCAGACTCGACCACCCGACTGGCGTAAAGAAGGCGTACCAACATATTTTTTGATCCTCAATTGCTGGTAGTTTTAGGAATAAGCGCCAGGAATTCGCGGCGCAGGCTTGGGTCTTTAAGAAATTTGCCGCGCATGACTGAATTGATCATTTTGCTGTCCAGGTCTTTCACGCCGCGCCAGCCCATGCAAAAGTGTGTCGCCTCCATGACGATGGCCAGGCCATCGGGCGATGTTTTTTCCTGAATCAGATCGGCCAGTTGCACCACCGCCTCTTCCTGAATTTGTGGCCTGCCCATGATCCACTCCGCCAGGCGCGCGTACTTGGACAGGCCAATCACGTTGGTGTGCTCGTTGGGCAGCACGCCAATCCATATCTTTCCGATCACTGGGCAAAAGTGGTGTGAGCAGGCACTGCGCACCGTGATGGGGCCGACGATCATCAGCTCATTCAAGTGTTCTGCGTTGGGAAATTCGGTAATCGTTGGCGCTGCAACGTAGCGACCTTTGAAGACCTCATTGAGGTACATCTTGGCAACGCGGCGGGCCGTGTTGTTGGTGTTGTGATCAGTCTCGGTGTCGATCACCATGCTCTCTAACACGCCCTTCATCTTGCCTTCAACTTCGTCGAGCAGCTTGTCAAGCTCGCCAGGCTCAATAAACTGGGCAATGTTGTCGTTGGCGTTAAAGCGTTTTTGAGCCGCCGCTATGCGCTCGCGAATTTTGACCGAGACGGGGGTGCCGTGGTCAGTTGCGTCTTGTGAAGGGGTGTTCGTTTTCATAAGCATGACCGAATGTTACCAGTCTGCACCAATAACGTCATTTTCAAGGGTTTTTAGGGCTATTTAAGGGCCGTAACCCAATAGATTCGGGTGCAAGCAGCTACATTTTTAATAGCGTTTTCAAATCATCCAGCGTATTGGCCTCATGCAGCGGCTTGTCACTGCGGATACGCAGCATGCGCGGAAAGCGCACGGCAATACCGCTTTTGTGGCGCGGGCTCAGGTTGATGCCTTCAAAACCCAGCTCAAACACCAGCGTGGGCTTGACGCTGCGTACCGGGCCAAACTTTTCCAGGGTGGTTTTGCGGATCACGTTGTCGATGAGTTTGAACTCGTCATCGGTCAGGCCGGAATAGGCTTTGGCGAAGGCCACCAGTTGCAAGGGTATCGCCCCCACGCTCCGCACTTCGTGTGGTTCGCTGCCCCCCGAGGGGGCCGTCGCTGGCTCGGGGCGGCCCGTCGCGGCGCGCTCTTTGGCGGGTTCGCGTTTTTCGATGGCTTTGACGACTGCATCGGCTTCTTGCGCATCGACGGGCTGGCGATTCCAGACGGCGAAGGTGTAGGCGGTGTAGAGCGATGCACGGCGACCGTGACCTGCTTGTGCGTAGATCAGCACGCAGTCAATCGTCATGGGGTCGATCTTCCATTTCCACCATAAACCGTCGGCCTTGGTTCGACCCGTTCCATAGGCAGCATCCATGCGCTTGAGCATAAAGCCCTCGACACCGCGCGCTCTGGACTCGTTGCGCAACGCGGCAAAGTCGGCCCACGAGCCAAGGCTTTCAATCGGCGACAGTTTGAAGTCTGTAGCACTCAGTATTTGTTCAAGCAGCGAGCGCCGCACGCGCTGCGGTTGCACGCGAATGTCTCGACCATCCACTTCCAGCAAGTCGTAGGCCATGAAGGTGACCGGCGCGTCTTGCAGTATTTTTTTACCCAGTGTTTTGCGGCCAATGCGCTGCTGCAAGAGCGCAAAAGGCGCTGGTGCGTTACCCGCCCACACCATGACCTCGCCGTCCAGCACCGTGCCGTCTGGCAAGGTAGATGCCAGCGCCACAATTTCAGGAAAGCGTTCGGTCACCAGCTCTTCCCCGCGCGACCAGACCCACACCTGCCCTGCCCGCTTGACGATTTGCCCGCGAATACCGTCGTACTTCCACTCGACCTGCCAGTCGCTGACAGCGCCCAGCTTGATGTCAAAGTCTTCAAGCGGCGCATCGAGCTGATGCGCCAGAAAGAACGGATACGGCTGGCCTGCGTTCATCACCTCAAGAGCGCCGCTTTCAGAATGGGCGACAAGCGCTTCAAATTTACTGGCGGTTGGCAATGCTTTGGCATCTACGTAGCCCATCATGCGCTGGGCAATACGTTTGGCGTCAATGCCTGAATGGGCAGCCAGCGCACGTTGCACCAGCAGCTTGCTGACGCCCACACGAAAACCGCCACCGACCAGCTTGATGAGCAAAAAGCGCCCACGTGAATCCAGCTCGCGCCAATAGCTTTTGATGCGCTGGGCAACGTCGCCTTCGCTCAAACCGCGCAGGGGCAGCAGCCGATCTTCCATCCAGACCGCCAGGCCCACATCGCTTGCTTCAAAGTCCAAAGGCAAAATGTAGGCAATGGTTTCAGCCAGGTCGCCCACCGCCTGATAGCACTCTTCAAACAGCCAGTCTTCAATGCCTGCAGCTTCAGAGGCCAGAGCTCGCAGCGCAGCGGTTTTAACGACCTGCCGGGGCTTGCCGCCGGACAAAAAATACACGGCCCAAGCGGCGTCTAGAGGCGTTGCGATTTGAAAGTATTGCTGTAACGCAGCAACTTTGGCGTTGGTTGAAGTGGTGCTGTCCAGCTCGGTGAAAAGCGCCGCAAAATGTTTCATACGACGACCTTTTCGTCGGCAGAATCATCACCGTACTCGGTATGAAAAGACTCCGCCTCCAAGCCTTGTTCAGACAAATACCGCACCATCACCGGAATGCTGCCATGCGTGACGATGACGCGATTGGCCCCCGTCGCACCAATGGCCCCCATCAACCCCGGCCAGTCGGCATGGTCACTCAGTACAAAGCCTTTGTCATAGCTGCCTCTGCGCCGCGCGCCGCGCAGCTGCATCCAGCCGCTGGCAAAGGCATCGCTGAAGTCACCGAAGCGCTTCACCCATGGCCCAGCTGCGGCACTCGGTGGGCAAAGTACGAGCGCGCGTTTAAAGTCTGCCGCATCAAGCACCTCACTGACCAGTTTCGTCTCAGGCAAGTTCACACCTGCATCACGGTAAGCGGTGTTGAGGGTTTGAATCGCACTATGCACAACAATCGGTGCAATCGACGCATCGACGCCGCTCAAAATGCGCTGCGCCTTGCCAAAGCTGTAGCACATCAGCACGCTGGCTCTGCCAACTGCCGCGTTAGCCGCCCACCAGGCATTGATGTCAAGAAACACTTCGCTATCTGCCCGCCAGCGGTAGATTGGCAAACCGAAAGTCGACTCGGTGATGAACACATCGCAGCGCACCGCCTCAAACGGCACGCAAGTAGCATCAGGCGCAACCTTGTAATCGCCGCTGGCTACCCAGGTTTGCCCACCATGCTGCAAGCGCACTTGCGCAGAACCCAGCACATGCCCGGCCGGATGCAATGACACCGTCACGCCGTTGTGCGTGACGACTTCACCGTAGGGGAGAGCTTGCAGGGCAATGCCCTGGCCCAGCCGGGCGCGTAGCACGCCTTCTGATGGGGCAGCCGCCAGATAGTGGCCATGGCCCGTGCGCGCGTGGTCTGCGTGGGCATGGGTGATGACGGCACGGTCAACAGCACACCACGGGTCAATATAAAAGTCGCCCGGCGGGCAGTACAGGCCTTCGGGCCTTTGAACAATCAAATCCTGCATACACCACAAGCGTAAATCAAGGTCATCAATAACGCTTGCCTGCTATCCAAACACCAAGCCGCATCAGGGCGTAAGCCACGTAACCCAGCAGGCGTTGACCCAAAGGCCGCTGGCTGTAGACTGTCGGGTCAATGCGGCTGCCGTGCAAGGCAATAGCGGCGCATAGCTGCTCGCGCAATTGCCCGGCAAAAGCTTTATCCTCAACCACCACATTGGCCTCGCGCGCTAACAGCAAACTGAGCGGGTCCAGATTGGATGAGCCGACCGTGGCCCAATGGCCATCGACCACCGCGACCTTCGCATGCAGAAAACTGGCCTCGTACTCATGAATCTCGACACCTGCTTTGAGCAACGCGCCATACACCGGTCGTGCGGCATAGTGCGCCATGAAATGTTCATACTTGCCTTGTAGCAGCAGGGTGACCTTCACGCCTCGCTGGGCTGCGCCTGACAACGCACGCCGCAATTTGCGGCCAGGCACGAAATAAGCGTTAGCAATCAACACCTCGCTACGCGCTTTGCCAACGGCTTGCAAGTAGGCTTTTTCAATGCTGCTGCGGTTAAGCAAGTTGTCGCGCAAGACAAGCGCCGCTTGCGCGCCAGCCTTTGTGCTGTGCATAAGAGACGGTGTGCGCCCACCATAGCCTGCCTCCTTGAACTTGTCCCAGGCAGCACTCAAATGCCGTTTGCGCGCGCTGTAGCCAGCTTGCACGCGCCACCACAGCAGGCTAACCGCCTCATGCATTTGCGCTGCCAGCGGTCCCGTCGCCTGCACTGCAAAATCAAAACGAGGCGCCTGAAGCGCGCCGTGATGGGGGTCATAAAAATCATCAAGAATATTGATGCCGCCGCAAAACGCGATGTGCTCGTCAACCACGCAAAGCTTACGGTGCAGCCTGCGCCAGCGGTCAGGCATCAACAAGCCCAAGCCTTTCAGGCCAGCTCCCACAGGCGAGTAAACGCACCACTGCACACCCGCCTCTGCCATTTTTTGCTGCCATTCAGGGCTTAAGGGTTCAGAGCCAATGCCATCAACCAGCACCTGCACCACAATGCCCCGGCGCGCAGCGCGTAGTAAAGCCTCAGCGACGTCAGCGCCTGCGCCGTGCAGGTCAAAAAGATAGGTCTCAAGCTGCACAGAGACAGTAGCCGCATCGACAGCCTGAATCAGCGCCGGGAAAAAAGCTTGCCCACCTTGCAGCAGTTCGAGGCTTTTACTAGGAAGGAATGCTTGCATACCGCCAAGCTTATGCCATGAATTGCGGTAATAGCAAAAGCGCTTCTGCATTTGACGGGGAAAAGCACCGATCAGCCGCTTCAAGATGTGGCAACCACTGGTACGCCGTATGCTCACGCGCGCTCAGTGTGACAGCCGTACCGGGCGGCACGCACAGGCTGAAGACATGCTCGGTGTTGTGCGTCACCCCTGGCGCATAACGGCTGCGCCAGGCCGGGTAAATTTCGTAAATATTTGATACCGACCAGTCCACAAACTGGCTGGCGCGGGCCGTGATGCCCGTTTCCTCCAGCACCTCACGCTGGGCAGTACGCCGCAAATCTTCTTGCAAGCTGTCTTTGGAGCCCGTCACGCTTTGCCAAAATCCGGGATGGTCGGCGCGCTCGATCAGCAAGACTTCACATGCTGGCGTGTGGATGACGACCAGAACGGATTCAGGTATTTTGAAGTTTCCCATGACTCCTTGCTACCTGCCCATTACGAGCGATTACCAGCGATTACCAGCCTTCACCTATAAACTCAAGCCGCTACTGGCGCCCGCAAGCGAATATGCAATTCTTTAAGCTGCTTCTCGTCCACCGGGCTTGGCGCATGCGTCAGCAAGCACTGCGCGCGCTGGGTTTTGGGGAAGGCGATCACGTCGCGGATGGATTCAGCACCCGTCATCATGGTGACGATGCGGTCCAGGCCAAAGGCCAGGCCACCGTGCGGCGGTGCGCCGTACTGTAGGGCGTCGAGCAAAAAGCCGAACTTTTCTTGCGCTTCTTCAGGGCCGATTTTGAGGGCATCAAACACCTTGCTCTGCACATCCGCCTGGTGAATACGCACCGAGCCGCCACCCAGTTCCCAGCCATTGAGCACCATGTCATACGCCTTGGCAATGCAGCGCCCGGGGTCGGTGTCCATCCAGTCTTCGTGGCCGTCTTTGGGTGCGGTAAACGGATGGTGCACAGCGCTCCAGCGTTGGCCGCCTTCATCAAACTCGAACATCGGAAAGTCAACCACCCACAGTGGCTTCCATCCCGCCGTGAACAGGCCCAGTTTTTTACCCAAGACACTCAGGCCTACTTTCAAACGCAGCGCACCGATGCTGTCGTTAACAATTTTTGCTTTGTCAGCACCAAAGAAAATCAGGTCGCCATTGGCCGCGCCCGTGCGCTTGAGTATGTCGGCAATGGCTGCATCGTGAATGTTCTTGACGATAGGGCTTTGCAAACCCTCGCGGCCCTTGGCAATGTCGTTAACCTTGATCCAGGCCAGGCCCTTGGCGCCGTAAATTTTCACAAATTCGGTGTAGCCATCAATCTCGCTACGGGGCATTTCAGAGCCACCGGCCACACGCAAGGCCACCACGCGGCCACCGGGTGTGGTCGCGGGCACGCTGAAGACTTTGAAGTCAACATCCGCCATCACGTCAGTGAGTTCTGTGAACTCCATGTTGACCCGCAAATCCGGCTTGTCTGAGCCAAAGCGGTGCATTGCATCGGCATAGGCCATGACCGGGAACTCGCCCAGGTCAGTGTTCAGCACTGTTTTAAAAATATTGCTGATCATGCCCTGGAACATGTCGCGAATGTCCTGCTCGCCCATGAAGGAGGTTTCAATATCAATCTGCGTGAATTCGGGCTGGCGGTCGGCGCGCAGGTCTTCGTCGCGAAAACATTTGGTGATTTGGTAGTAACGGTCAAAGCCGGCCACCATCAGCAACTGCTTGAACAATTGCGGGCTTTGCGGCAACGCAAAAAACATGCCTTCATTAACACGGCTAGGCACCAGGTAGTCACGCGCACCTTCGGGTGTGCTTTTGGTCAGCATCGGCGTTTCAATATCAATAAAACCGTTGGCATCTAAAAACTTGCGGGTTTCCATGGCTACGCGGTAGCGCAGCATCAGGTTGTTTTGCATGTACGGCCGGCGCAGGTCCAGCACGCGGTGGGTCAGGCGGGTAGTCTCCGACAGGTTGTCGTCATCCAGTTGGAATGGAGGCGTCACCGACGGGTTGAGCACGGTGAATTCGTGGCACAGCACTTCGATCTTGCCGCTCTTGAGGTTGTCATTGGCTGTGCCTTCGGGGCGCGCGCGCACCAGGCCGATGATTTGCACGCAGAACTCGTTGCGCACGCCTTCGGCGACCTTGAACATGTCGGCGCGGTCTGGGTCGCAGACCACCTGCACATAGCCTTCGCGGTCGCGCAGGTCGACAAAGATCACGCCGCCGTGGTCGCGGCGGCGGTTCACCCAGCCGCACAGGGTAACGGTTTGGCCCAACAGGGCTTCGGTCACAAGACCGCAATAGTGGGAGCGCATGGCCATGGCTTGCTTTCAGAACACTGCACTAACGGCAGCTGGTTTTACAAAGAGGTATTGGGAACAGTGGACGCCGATGGCAGCGGATGCGGCTGCGGATGTGCGTGCGGCGCAGGCGCTACCGAGCCCATGGAGATCA
>JAYWBS010000207.1:0-11036 GCA_043781295.1 Polaromonas sp. | reverse complement strand
CCACCATGGAATGCCACATTTGGACTTCAGTCTGGGCCTGGCTGGTCAGGGGCAGGCAGGCGGCAAAGGTGGCTAAAGCGGTGGCAGCAAAGCGGTATTTCATAAAAACTCCTGGATTAAAACTTGACAAAGCAGTTTAAAAACTGTTTGTGACAGAGCGATTTAAGCGATTTGCAGCCGATTTAACAAGCGGGGTTTCCATGAGGCCATTCAGCCCTGAGCAGGGCCAAAGCCTGCGCTGCGATAATATGAAGCCCTTCTGGCCCAAGCGAGCCAAGACATGATTTTTGTGCCGCTCCATGCCGCTGATTTTTCACGATGAACGCTCCTACACCTCTTCAAGAATTCGACGCTTTTGCCCACGAGGCCAAGCAGACACAAGATCGCATCCGCGAAATTCCGTACAACTACACGTCCTTTTCTGACCGTGAAGTCGTCATTCGCCTGTTGGGCACGCGGGGGTGGGACTTACTGATGAAGCTGCGTGGCGAGCGCCAGACGGGTCGGTCTGCCCGCATGCTGTATGAGGTGCTGGGCGACGTGTGGGTGGTGCAGCGCAACCCCTACCTGCAAGACGACATGCTGGACAACCCCAAGCGGCGCAAGCTGCTGGTCGATGCGCTGCAGCACCGCCTGGGCGAAGTTGAAAAACGCCGCACGCCAGGGGTGGACAGCCAGCGCGATGCCGTCGTCGGTGAACTTTTGCAGGCGGCGCGCGATGCCGTCAGCCGCTTTGCCACTTCGTTTGAAGAAATCTACGACCTGCGCCGCCTGGCCAGTCGAAAACTGGGCAAGCTGACCGCCAAAGACAACATCAAGTTCGATGGCCTGTCGCGCGTCTCGCACGTGACGGATGCGACCGACTGGCGGGTCGAATACCCGTTTGTGGTGCTCACCCCCGACACTGAAACTGAAATGGCGGGCCTGGTCAAAGGCTGCATTGATTTGGGGCTGACGATTGTCCCGCGTGGCGGCGGCACCGGCTACACCGGCGGCGCGATTCCGTTGACCTGGAAGTCAGCCGTCATCAATACTGAAAAATTAGAGACCATGACCGAGGTGGAAATGGTCACGCTGCCCGGACTTGACAAACCCGTTGCGACCGTCTGGACAGAAGCAGGCGTGGTCACCCAGCGCGTGGCCGATGCGGCCGAGCGGGGCGGCTATGTGTTTGCGGTGGACCCGACCTCGGCTGAAGCGTCGTGCATAGGCGGCAACATCGCCATGAACGCAGGCGGCAAAAAAGCCGTGCTGTGGGGGACGGCGCTCGACAATCTGGCCAGCTGGCGCATGGTGACGCCGGATTCGCAGTGGCTGGAAGTCACGCGCATCAATCACAACCTCGGCAAAATTCACGATGCCGAGCTGGCCAGCTTTGAGCTGAGGTATTTTGAAGCTGACGGTAAAACATTTGTACGCTCTGAGCGGCTCGATATCCCGGGCAAAAGCTTTCGCAAAGAAGGCCTGGGCAAAGACGTCACCGACAAGTTTTTGAGCGGCCTGCCCGGCATACAAAAAGAAGGTTGCGACGGCTTGATCACCAGCGCGCGCTGGATAGTTCACCGCATGCCCGTGTACACCCGCACCGTGTGCATGGAGTTTTTTGGCAACGCCAAAGACGCGGTGCCCAGCATCGTTGAAATCAAAGACTTCATGTTTGCCGAGCAAAAACGAAGTGAGGCAGCAGGCTCGCCCGTGCTGCTGGCGGGGCTGGAGCATCTGGACGACCGCTATTTGCGCGCCGTGGGTTATGCCACCAAATCAAAAAGAGGCGGCTTACCCAAGATGGTGTTGATTGGTGACATTGCAGGTGACGATGCCGATGCCGTGGCCAGAGCGACCAGCGAGGTCGTGCGCATTGCCAACTCGCGCAGCGGTGAAGGCTTTATCGCCATCAGTCCTGAGGCACGTAAAAAATTCTGGCTGGATCGCAAGAAAACCGCCGCCATTTCGCGCCACACCAATGCTTTCAAAATCAATGAAGACGTGGTCATCCCGCTGCCGCGCATGGCCGAGTACACCGACGGCATTGAGCGTATCAACATCGAGCTGAGTCTGGCCAACAAGATTAAGCTGTGCGATGCGCTTCAGGCTTTTTTAAGCAAAGGCAACTTGCCGTTGGGCAAGGCCGAAGACGCGAGCGATGTACCTTCGCCGGAGATGCTGGAAGACCGCGTTGCTCAGGCGTTGGCGCTGGTTGAGGAAGTACGCACGCTATGGGCGGGCTGGCTGCAAAACGTCGATGCGCTGTTTGCGCCCTTGCAAGACCACACCCTGCGCGCCAGCTGGAAGACACAGCTCAAAGCACCGCTGCAAGCCATCTTCACGGGCGGCGCGTTTTTGCCAATATTTACCGAGTGCGTGGCGATTCACAAACGTGTGCTTAAAGGCCGCGTCTGGGCAGCGCTCCACATGCACGCGGGTGACGGCAATGTACACACCAACCTGCCGGTGAACAGCGACGACTACGAGATGCTGCAAACCGCACGCCATGCGGTGGAGCGCATCATGGTGCTGGCTCGTTCGCTGGATGGCGTGATTTCTGGCGAGCATGGCATTGGCATCACCAAGCTGGAGTTTTTGACCGACGCTGAACTGAAACCGTTTGCCGATTACAAGGCCAAGGTTGACCCGGAAGGGCGATTCAACAAAGGCAAGCTGCTACGAAATAAGGAGCTACTCGCGCCCGTATCTATTGGGCTAGAGGTCGAAAAACCCCCTATTTTTGACGCATTTCCTGCCAAGCAGGAGCCTCGGGACTGGCTTCGCCAGACCGCAGGCGCAGCGGCCCCCTCGGGGGGCAGGGAGCTACACGAAGTGAGTGACCGTGGGGGCCCTATTTATGCTGATTTGACCAACGCTTACACGCCCAGCTTCGGCTTGATGGGTCATGAATCTTTGATCATGCAGCAGTCCGACATCGGCGCGATAGCCGATAGCGTCAAAGACTGCCTGCGCTGCGGCAAATGCAAGCCGGTCTGCTCCACCCATGTGCCGCGCGCCAACTTGTTGTACAGCCCGCGTAACAAGATTTTGGCGACATCGTTGCTGGTCGAAGCGTTTTTGTACGAAGAGCAAACCCGGCGCGGTGTGAGCATCAAACACTGGCAAGAGTTTGAAGACGTGGCCGACCACTGCACCGTGTGCCACAAGTGTTTGAGCCCGTGCCCGGTCGATATTGACTTTGGCGAAGTCTCGATGAACATGCGCAACCTGTTGCGCAAAATGGGTCAAAAAACCTTCCGCCCCGGCAACGCAGCAGCGATGCTGTTTTTAAACGCGACGAATCCGCAAACCATCAAGGTCATGCGCAGCGCGATGGTCGATGTGGGCTTTAAAGCGCAACGCCTGGCTAACAACCTGTTCAAACGCCTGGCGCGCAAGCAAACGGCAACGCCGCCCGCCACCACAGGCAAAGCACCGATCAAGAGCCAAGTGATTCACTTCATCAATAAAAAGATGCCCGGTGGGCTGCCGAAGAAAACCGCACGTGCGCTGCTCGACATTGAAGACAAAGACTACGTGCCTATCATTCGCAACCCGAAAGCCACCACGGCTGAGACGGAAGCAGTGTTTTACTTCCCAGGCTGCGGCTCAGAACGCCTGTTCAGCCAGGTCGGTTTGGCAACGCAGGCCATGTTGTGGCATGCGGGCGTGCAAACCGTGTTGCCGCCGGGGTATTTGTGCTGTGGCTATCCGCAAAAAGGCAGCGGCCAGTTCGACAAGGCCGACAAAATCATCACCGACAACCGGGTGCTGTTTCATCGCGTGGCCAACACGCTGAATTACCTCGACATCAAAACCGTGGTGGTGAGCTGCGGCACCTGCTATGACCAGCTGCAGGGCTATGAGTTTGACAAGATTTTCCCTGGCAGCCGCATCATTGATATTCACGAATATCTGCTTGAAAAAGGCATTACGCTGCGACCTGAAAATGGTGACGGAAATGGCTACTTGTTCCACGACCCATGCCACAGCCCGATGAAGCTGCAAGAGCCGATGAAAACCGTCAAGGCGCTGCTGGGTGATAACGTGCTCAAAAACGAGCGCTGCTGCGGTGAGTCCGGCACGCTGGGCGTGACCCGGCCTGACATTTCAACCCAGGTGCGTTTCAGAAAAGAAGAAGAGCTGCAAAAAGGCGAAGCCACCTTGAGGGCATCGGGCGCAGTCTCTGAAAAACAGAACGTCAAAATTTTGACCAGTTGCCCAAGTTGCCTGCAAGGGCTTGCCCGTTACCAGGACGACATGAAAAACGGCCTGCTGGAAGCCGACTACATCGTCGTCGAAATGGCGAACCAGATGCTGGGCAGGGACTGGTTGCAGACGTATGTGGATTCCGCCAATCACGGCGGTATTGAGAGAGTCCTGGTATGACAGTTGCCGGCTGCCCACTCTGCGAAACAGATGGCGGTTTGCTGATTTTCAAGAACGATCAGTTGCGCGTCATTCAGGCCGTTGAGGAGGGCTTTCCGGCTTTTTACCGCGTGGTGTGGAATGCGCATGTGGCTGAGTTCTCGAGCCTCTCGCTTGAGGAGCGCAACGCCTGCATGAACGCGGTGGTGGTGGTTGAAAAAACCTTGCGCGAGCAATTGCAACCGACCAAAATCAACCTGGCGGCTCTGGGCAATGCCGTACCGCATTTGCACTGGCATGTGATTGCCCGGTTTGATGGGGACAGTCACTTTCCGGGCTCTGTGTGGGCTGCACCGCAACGTGCGCCGAATGCTGAAAAGCTGGCACTGTTGGCCTTGCAATGCGAACAGGTCAATCGCCTGTTGGCTGAAAAGCTGTCAGCCTGAATTTTAAAAGGACATTGAACATGGCAGGCCTTCAAGCAGATTCACCCACCCCGACAGCGCTGACAGTGCACAGCAAATCACGCTTGCTGGAAGTGTCCTTTTCAGACGGTGCCGAGTTCAAGATTCCGTTCGAGTTGATGCGTGTGTATTCACCCTCAGCAGAAGTGCAGGGCCATGGCCCCGGCCAGGAAGTGCTACAAACCGGCAAGCGGGAAGTGGCCGTGGTTGAGCTGGAGCCGATTGGCAACTACGCGGTCAAACCGGTGTTTTCTGACGGTCACGAAAGCGGCATTTTTTCTTGGGACTATCTTTATTATTTGGGTTCTCAGCAAACCCGTTTGTGGGACGACTACAACCGACGACTCGAAGCTGCTGGTGCGCTACGTGATGCACCCATGAACAAAGATTCAGGCCACGCTTGCGGCAGCCACTGAAATATTTGCCGTCATGGCACTGTTGTTTTTTCGGCGTAAAACCCAATATACCTAGCTAATGCCCTGAGTCGCTTTAGGGTTGTCGCCTTGAACAAGGCCTTTGCCCCCTAGCATTCACCCATGAGCGCTACCCATTTCGGTTTTCAATCGGTTGAAGAACAAGACAAGGCCCGTCATGTGCGTGGCGTGTTTGACTCTGTTGCGTCCAAATACGACGTGATGAATGATCTGATGTCTGTTGGCATGCACCGCGCCTGGAAGGCCTATACCGTGCTGGTCGCTAACGTCAAAGACGGCCAGCATGTGCTGGACATTGCTGGCGGTACGGGTGATCTGGCTTTGGCTTTTGCCTCCAAGGCAGGCGCAAGCGGGCAGGTGGTGCACACCGACATCAACGAAGCCATGCTGCGTGAAGGCCGCAACCGGCTGCTTGATGCTGGGGTCAGCCTGCCAACGCTGGTGTGTGATGCAGAGCATTTGCCATTTGCCGATGCGTATTTTGATGTGGTCACGGTGGCTTTTGGCTTGCGCAACATGACGCATAAAGATGCCGCGCTGCTGGAGATGAACCGCGTGCTCAAACCGGGTGGCAAGCTGTTGGTATTGGAGTTTTCCAAGGTAGCCAAGCCACTGGAGAAGATTTACGATTGGTATTCGTTCAAGGTTTTACCCCGGCTGGGCAAGCTGGTGGCTAACGATGATTCAAGTTACCAGTACCTTGCCGAGTCGATTCGCATGCATCCGGGGCAAGAAGAATTAAAAGCCATGATGCTCAAAGGCGGCTTTGGTCATGTGGACTATCACAACATGTCGGGCGGGGTAGTGGCATTGCATGTTGGAATCAAGTGCTGATGGCTTTCACTTTAGACGCAAATGTGGCTTAACCAGATATAAGGAGACAGTATGAAAATTTTCTCAATCATTCTTTCCGCTGCCATGGCATTGAGTTTTGGTTTTGCGGTTACCAGCGCGGACGCGGCACGCCTGGGCGGCGGCAAATCTGTTGGCAAGCAGTCATCCAATGTGACGCAACGTGAGGCCGTCAAACCAAACACGCCTGCGGCAGCACCTGCCGCAGCACCCGCTGCTGCGCCGAAAAGGCCGTGGGGTGCGATGCTGGGTGGCCTGGCTGCGGGCCTTGGCCTGGCCTGGTTGGCCTCGTCGCTCGGTCTGGGCGGCGCGTTTAGCCAGATCATCATGTTTGCTTTGCTGGCATTTGTTGTGATGCTAGTGATTGGCTTTGTGATGCGCAAGATGAAGGGCGGGGGAAATACCGCACAGGGCCAATCACCGTTTGCCATGCAGGGGGCAGGTGGCGCGGCCACACCTCGAACCTACAGCCCGGAGAACGTGGGCAACGATGCATCAGCCCGCCCCTGGGAGAGGAGCAGCATGGCGTTTGATGCCAGCAAAACGGCCGGAACGGGTTCGATGATTGGTTCTGGTTTGGCGGGTTCGCAGTCTTGGGGTGTGCCTGCGGGTTTTGATGCTGAGGGCTTTTTGAAAGCCTGCAAAACCAACTTCTTGACGTTGCAAGACGCTTGGGACAAGTCAGACATCAACAACCTGCGCGCCATGATGACCGATGAGATGCTGGGTGAAATCAAAACGCAATTGGCTGAGCGTGAATCGCACACCGGTGTGGTTGCCAACAAGACCGATGTGCAGATGCTTGATGCCAAGCTGCTGGGTATTGAAGAGCTGGCCGATGTGTACATGGCCAGCGTCGAGTTCTCGGGCATGATCCGCGAAGACGCGTCGGCAGGTGCCAGCCCATTCCGCGAAGTCTGGAACATGACCAAGCCGCGTAATGGCAGCGGTGGTTGGCTGGTTGCCGGCGTACAAGCCTTGCAATAATCAGGCTTTAGTCCGTAGGGGCTAAATAATCCGTCAAAATCGGGAACGTATGACCAACACGTTCCCTTTTTCATCTCTAGCCTCCATCGCCACCCGTTTTCAACCGCCCGCATGGGTGGTGGATGAAACGCAGCAGCGCCTGGTGCTCTTTTTAAACCATGTCCTGATGCAGGAAAAAGAAGCGCAAGACCGCCTGGCCCGCAAAAAAGGCAGCGTATTGCACATCCGCTGGGGCCTGTTCGCGCTTGATCTGCTCATCACGCCTGCGGGTTTGCTGGACAGGGCGAGTTCCGCTGCCAAGCCTGATTTACTGATTGCTGTGGCTGTCGATTCACCCATGACCTTGTTGCAATCAGCGATGGCTGGCAAGCCGCCACCCGTGAAGATTGAAGGTGATGTTCAACTGGCTGCTGAGTTGGGCTGGCTGGCTGAAAACCTGCGCTGGGATTTTGAAGAAGACTTGTCGCGTGTGGTGGGTGACATACCCGCCCATGCCATGGCAGACGCTGCCAAGCGCATCGGTCAGGCCGTCAAATCATTTTTAACCACTACACCTGGCAGCCCTTTCAAAGCACCTGGCGAAGCCGCAGCGAAGGCCGCTTCATGAGCCGTATTTTCAGGGGGTTCTTCATCGTCTGGACGGTGCTGCGATTCGGCCTCGACGAGCTGGTGCTGTCTGGCTTTCAAAAGCCGTGGATCAAACTCATCCGGCGCATTGTCTCGGTAGGTCGTAATTTGCGGGCACCGCGTGGTGAGCGCCTGCGCGAGGCGCTGGAAAGTTTGGGGCCGATATTCGTCAAATTTGGTCAGGTCATGTCGACCCGCCGCGACTTGTTGCCGCCCGATATTGCCGACGAGCTGGCACGCCTGCAAGACCGCGTGCCACCGTTTGATTCAGCCTTGGCGATTGCCATGATTGAAAAATCATTTGGCAGGCCGCTGGCGCAAATCTTTGCCAGCTTTGACCACACGCCTATCGCCAGTGCGTCGATTGCCCAGGTGCATTTTGCGGTGTTACCCAATGGTCGCGAAGTCGCTGTCAAGGTGCTGCGCCCCAACATGTTGCCAGCGATTGAAAAAGACCTGGCCCTGATGCACATGATGGCTGGCTGGGTGGAGGGCGCATCCGCCGATGGCAAACGCCTCAAACCGCGTGAGGTGGTGGCCGAGTTTGACAAATACCTGCACGACGAGCTGGACTTGCTGCGCGAGGCAGCCAGCGGTGCGCAGCTTCGTCGCAACATGGCCGGGCTTGACCTGGTCATGATTCCTGAAATGATCTGGGATTACTGCATGCCCGATGTGATGGTGATGGAGCGCATGAAGGGCGTGCCGATTGGCCAAACCCAGCGCCTGCGCGATGCGGGCGTGGACATGAAAAAACTCGCCCGCGATGGCGTGACGATATTTTTCACCCAGGTGTTTCGTGACGGGTTTTTTCACGGTGACATGCACCCCGGCAACATTCAGGTCAGTCTGGCGCCAGAGACTTTTGGACGGTTTATTTCGCTCGACTTTGGCATCGTTGGCACCCTGACCGAAGTTGACAAGGAATACCTGGCGCAAAATTTCAGTGCGTTTTTCAGGCGCGACTACAAGCGCGTGGCCGAGCTGCACATTGAATCAGGCTGGGTGCCTGCGAGTACCCGCGTTGACGAGCTAGAGGCGGCGATCCGCGCCTGCTGCGAGCCCTACTTTGATCGGCCACTCAAGGAAATTTCTCTCGGTTTGGTGCTGATGCGGCTGTTTCAAACCTCGCGCCGCTTTCATGTCGAGATTCAGCCGCAACTGGTGTTGCTGCAAAAAACCCTGCTGAACATTGAAGGCCTGGGCCGAGAGCTGGACCCTGATCTGGACCTGTGGAGCACGGCCAAGCCATTTTTAGAAAAATGGATGATTGAACAAATCGGGCCTGAAAAGCTGTTGGCCCAATTGAAGGCCGAGGCGCCATCGTATGCCAAGCTGTTGCCGCTGCTACCCCGGCTTTTGTCGGACTACTTGAAGCGCCAGCCAGACGCCAGCCAGCGCAGCCTGGTCGAGCTGCTGGCCGAGCAAAAACGCACCAACAAATTGCTTCAGGGCATCATTTATGGCGGCGTGGGTTTTTTGCTGGGCCTGGTAGCTATGCAGGTACTGATGCGGATCAGGCTTTTTTAGCCTAACCCTTATAATTGAGGGCTTTGCAGTCATCAGGCCATCTGACGACGCACCTAACTGAACCCCCCCAAAACCATGCCAATTTACGCTTACAAATGCGAGTCCTGCGGGCATGCCAAAGATGTTTTGCAAAAAATGTCGGATGCGCCGCTGCTAGAGTGCCCACAATGTGGCGCTGCCACGTTTAAAAAGCAGTTGACGGCGGCCGGCTTTCAGCTCAAAGGTTCTGGCTGGTATGTCACAGACTTTCGCGGTGGCGCGCAGACAGGCGCTCCGGCTGCCGAGTCTGGTGCTCCGGGCGGGGCCGAGAAATCTGGTCCATCTGAAGGCAGCAAGCCTGCATCTAGCGATGCCCCTGCTGCCACGCCCGCCACGGGTGCGCCTGCTGCAACGGCGGCCAAGCCTGCGTCAACAGCCCCTGCGCCCGCGGCCAGCCCAGCGCCTGCAAACAAAGGCAGCCCATGATGGCTGCGATACGCAAATGGCTGCTTGCCGGGCTGCTGGTGCTGGTGCCACTGGGCATCACGGTCTGGGTGCTGGAGTGGATTATTGCCACACTGGACCAGACGCTGTTGATTCTTCCCGGCTCCTGGCACCCCGACAAGCTGATTGGTTTTCATATTCCGGGTTTTGGCGTGTTGCTGGCGCTTTCGACCGTGCTCTTGATCGGTGCGATTGCCAGCAATTTTTTCGGCAAAAAACTGGTCAGCTGGTGGGATTTGCTGCTCAACCGCATTCCCATCGTCCGGTCGATTTACTCCAGCGTCAAACAGGTTTCTGACACGCTTTTTTCTGAAAACGGCAATGCCTTTCGCAAGGCCCTGCTGGTGCAGTGGCCGCGCGAAGGTGTGTGGACGATTGGGTTTCAAACCGGCACGCCGGGCGGCGATGTAATCAACCACTTGCCGGGTGATTACCTGAGTGTTTATGTGCCCACCACGCCCAACCCAACCGGCGGCTACTTTGTGATGCTCAAGCGTGAAGACTGCATCGAGCTCAAGATGAGCGTCGATGAGGCCTTGACCTACGTGATTTCCATGGGTGTCGTGGTTCCTGGCAGTGCGGCCACCTACAAGCCCAAGTAATTTTTTAAGAGTCTTTTTATGTCCTCCCAAATGCGTTCAAATTATTGTGGTCTGGTGACCGAAGCCCTGATGGGCCAAACCGTTTCCCTGTGCGGCTGGGTGAACCGCAGGCGTGACCACGGCGGCGTGATTTTTGTTGATCTGCGTGACCGCGAAGGTTACGTGCAGGTGGTCTGCGACCCTGACCGTGCAGACATGTTCAAAACCGCCGAAGGCGTGCGCAACGAGTTTTGTATTCAGGTCAAAGGCATCGTGCGCGCGCGCCCTGAAGGCACCGTCAATGACGGCTTGAAAAGTGGCAAGATTGAAGTGCTGTGCCACGAGATGACGGTACTCAACCCCAGCGTCACGCCGCCGTTTCAGCTTGACGATGACAACCTGTCAGAGACTACCCGTCTCACACACCGCGTACTCGACCTGCGCCGGCCGTACATGCAAAACAACCTGATGCTGCGCTACCGTGTGGCAATGGAAACACGCAAGTTTCTGGATGCCAATGGTTTCATTGACATTGAAACCCCCATGCTGACCAAAAGCACGCCAGAAGGTGCGCGTGATTACCTGGTGCCCAGCCGTGTCAACGAAGGCATGTTTTTTGCACTTCCGCAGAGCCCGCAGCTGTTCAAACAGTTACTGATGGTGGCCGGTTTTGACCGCTACTACCAGATCACCAAATGCTTTCGCGACGAAGACCTGCGCGCTGA
>JAYWBS010000206.1:0-29360 GCA_043781295.1 Polaromonas sp. | reverse complement strand
CTTGTAACGTTCCAGCATGGCTGGGACTTGCTCGCTTTGATCCGGGTGGATCAGCAAGACGATCTCGTAGTGACGCATAAGACTCCTTTTGGGTTGATTAAAGCCACCCCGGCGTCAAGACGGGTGTGGCAAGGCGAACTTAGGATTATAGCTTTTTTACATCCGGGTGGCGAATGTGCTCCACCAGTTGATCCACATGTTGTTGCGCCTGCTGGCTGGGGCGTGGCGTGACCAGGCTGACCAGAACAATCACCGCGAAGCCAATCGGCACGCCAAACAGCCCGGCAGAAATCGGCTCGATGTCCCACCACAGCTGTACCGGTGAGGTAATGCCAAACGTGGCACGCAACCAGGGCTGGTTAAACAGCATGTAGTAGAAAGTAACGCCCAGGCCAGACACCATGCCCAGCGCTGCGGCCGTACTGGTGGCGCGTTTCCAGAAAATCCCAAGGCTGAGCGCCGGGAAAAACGATGCCGCTGCAAACGAAAAAGCAGCAGACACCAAAAATAAAATATCAGCCGGTTTTTGCGCCGCCACATACGCCGCCAGCAGCGCCACCACCAGCAGCAAAATTTTAGACACCGTCACCCGGCTGACCGTGGTGGCGTTGGGGTCAACCATTTTGAAATACAAATCATGGCCCAGTGAATTGGCAATGGTCAGCAGCAGGCCATCAGCCGTAGACAGCGCCGCCGCCAGCCCGCCCGCTGCAACCAGACCAGAAATAACGTAAGGCAGCCCCGCCAGCTCGGGGGTGAGCAGCACCACCACGTCGCCGCCTATGGTCAGCTCACCAAGCTGCAAGATGTTGTCTTTGTTCACATCTGCCACGGAAAGAAGTGATGAGTCCACCTTGTTCCAGGCATTGACCCAAGCAGGAAGCTGGTCAAAGGGTAGGCCCACCAGGTGGGTGAATATTTCATACTTGACCAGCACCGCCAGCGCGGGCGCGGTGAAGTACAGCAGAACAATAAATAGCAGCGACCAGGTGACGGACTGCCGCGCCTGCCGCACGCTGGGCACGGTGTAGTAGCGGCTCAAAATATGTGGCAGTGCGGCGGTACCCACCATCAGGCAAAACACCAGTGCCAGAAAATTGCGCCTTGATACGTCGTACAGCCATTGCTCTTTGGGTGTGCCGTCCGGGTCACCGGCAAACTGCCTGGCATGTGGCGGCATGCCATTGAGCGGCAACGCTTTGGTATCGGCCACGGTTTTGGCAGCGGTGTAGGCCGTGCGGGCAGCTGCTTCATCTTTGGGCAGGGCAACCAGCGCTTTGGCGGCCAGAGAAATCTCCAGCACCGAGCCATTGCCTGATTTAAGCTCATTCATCTTCTGGTTGGCGGCGCGTTTGTCTGCCGCCAGCGACTCCGCGGGGTGTTTGAGCTTTTCCACCAACACCTCCGAGCGCTGCTGGTAAATGGCTCGAACCTGCTGCTCTTTCGGGTCAGACGTGAGTTCAATTTCTTTGGCGGTGACTTTCTCAAGCTGATAGCCATACACCACCTGCGGTACCGGCACGCCGGTTTGCTTGGCAGACAGCCACACCACAGGAATCAAATAGGCCAACACCAAAATGATGTACTGGGCTACCTGCGTCCACGTCACGGCACGCATACCGCCCAAAAACGAGCACACCAAAATGCCGCCCAACCCCAAAAAAATCCCCAACTCAAACGCCATGCCCGTCAGGTAAGACGTGATGAGGCCAACACCATAAATCTGCGCCACCAAATAAATAAATGAACACAAAATGGCAGCCACCACGCCAATCAGGCGGGGTAAGTGACCCAAATAAGTACCGCCATAGCGCTCACCCAAGAAATCAGGAATCGTGAATTGGCCAAACTTGCGCAAATACGGTGCCAGCACCAGCGCCACCAGGCAATAGCCGCCCGTCCAGCCCATGATGAAAGCCAGGCCGTTGTAGCCCGTCAGGTAGAGCGTGCCCGCCAAGCCAATGAAAGAAGCGGCCGACATCCAGTCAGCGCCTGTCGCCATGCCGTTGTACAACGCCGGTACGCGGCGGCCCGCCACGTAGTATTCAGACGCCTCGGTGGTGCGGCTCATGATGCCAATACCCGCATACAAGGCAATGGTTGCCAGCAAAAAACTTGAGCCTATCCACAAGCGCGGCAGACCCATTTGCTCGGCAACTCCCAGGGCGCCCACAAACAACACCAAGCCAAGCGTGTACCAGCTGTAAAAGCGCTTGAGCTGCGCCTTGAACTGCTGGCCGGTTAACCGCACACCATCACGGGTACCAAAAAAGCCGGCCACCTTAAAACCCTGCCATGTCAGTCGCCCTCTTCTTCAACGCCATGCAACACATCGAGACGATTCATGTACCAGGCATAAAAACCAATGATGGCCACATACACCCCCAACGCACCTTGCGCGCCCATCCAGAAGCTGAATGGCCAGCCGAAGAAGGTGAAATTTAAAGCCCGCGCGAAGTAGCTGACGCCGAAAGTAACGATGAACCACACAGCCAGAAGCACCGCAATAACGATGCGATTCTTGCGCCAGTACTGGCGGTGGTTTTGAGTAGACATTGCCCCTGATTGTCACAGCCGCACCGGACGTGTGCAGCCGGGGTTTCCCTTGGGCTCCAAGCCAGGCTGCAAGCTTAGTTCGCCAACTGCTTCCAGGTGGCAATCACGGTGTCCGGGTTCAGTGATATCGAGCCAATGCCCTGCTCTTTGAGCCACTGGGCCAGATCCGGGTGGTCGCTGGGCCCCTGGCCGCAAATGCCGACGTATTTGCCCTGGCGCTTGCAGGCGGCAATCGCCATGGTGAGCAGCGCCTTGACGGCCGGGTCACGCTCGTCAAAGTCCTTCGCCAGAATCTCCAGGCCGGAGTCGCGATCCAGCCCCAGCGTGAGCTGGGTCAAGTCGTTTGAGCCAATCGAGAAACCGTCGAAGTATTCCAGAAATTCATCTGCCAGCACCGCATTGCTAGGCACCTCACACATCATGATCAGGCGAAGGCCATCTTGGCCGCGCTTTAAACCATGTTGTGCCAGCAGCTCAGTGACTTTGGCTGCTTGGCCCAGCGTGCGCACAAACGGCACCATGACTTCGACGTTGGTCAAACCCATGTCATTACGCACGCGCTTCAAGGCCTCGCATTCCATCGCAAAGGCTTCACGGAAGTCTTCACTGATGTAGCGCGCTGCACCGCGAAAGCCGAGCATTGGGTTTTCTTCTTCCGGCTCGTAGCGCGAGCCGCCGATCAGTTTGCGGTATTCATTGGACTTGAAGTCTGACAGCCGAACAATCACCGACTTGGGCCAGAAGGCTGCAGCAATCGTGGCAATGCCTTCAGCCACCTTGTCAACATAAAAAGCGCGCGGCGAGGCATGGCCACGCGCCACACTTTCAACTGCCTGCTTCAAATCTGCATCAATGTTGGGGTAGTCCAAAATGGCTTTGGGGTGCACGCCAATGTTGTTGTTGATGATGAACTCAAGCCGGGCCAAACCCACGCCTTGGTTGGGAATCTGGCAAAAATCAAACGCCAGTTGCGGGTTGCCGACGTTCATCATGATTTTGATGTCGATGGGCGGCATGTCGCCGCGCTGTACTTCAGTCACTTCGGTTTCTAACAATCCGTCATAAATGTTGCCGGTATCGCCCTCGGCGCAGCTTACCGTCACCAGCATGCCGTCTTTGAGCATGTCAGTCGCGTTACCGCAGCCCACGACTGCCGGTATACCCAGCTCGCGCGCGATGATGGCTGCGTGGCAGGTGCGGCCGCCGCGGTTGGTGACGATGGCGCTGGCGCGCTTCATCACCGGTTCCCAGTTCGGGTCGGTCATGTCAGTGACCAGCACATCGCCAGCTTGCACCTGGTCCATGTCCTTGATGTCATGCACGATGCGGACAGGCCCGGTACCAATTTTTTGGCCAATCGCACGGCCTTCGGTCAGCAGAGCACCTTTCGCCTGGTTGGCCTTGAGTTTGTAGCGCAGCTCGGCCTTGCCTTTAGACTGACTTTTCACTGTCTCTGGCCGAGCCTGCAAGATGTATAGCAAGCCGTCGGTGCCGTCTTTGCCCCACTCGATGTCCATTGGTCGGGCGTAGTGGTTCTCAATGATCAAGGCGTACTTGGCCAGTTGCTCCACGTCGGCATCCGTCAGGCTGTAGCGGTTGCGCAGTTCGGTCGGCACGTCGGTGGTTTTGACCAGCTTGCCACCGGCTTTTTTCTCGTCTGCCGTGGTGAATTCCATCTGCAGCAGCTTTGACCCAAGATTGCGGCGAATCACAGCGCGCTTGCCCGCTTTGAGCATCGGCTTGTGCACATAAAACTCGTCGGGGTTCACAGCGCCCTGCACCACGGTTTCACCCAGACCGTAGCTGGAGGTGATGAACACCACGTCTTCAAAACCGCTTTCGGTGTCGATGGTGAACATCACGCCTGCCGCGCCCTTGTCACTGCGCACCATGCGCTGCACACCGGCTGACAGCGCCACATCTGAATGCGCGAAGCCCTGGTGTACGCGGTAGCTGATGGCGCGGTCGTTGTAGAGCGATGCAAACACCTCTTTCATCTTGTGCAGCACGTCTTCGATGCCGACCACGTTCAAAAACGTTTCTTGCTGGCCTGCGAACGATGCGTCGGGCAAATCTTCAGCGGTGGCTGACGAGCGCACGGCAAAGCTGGCTTGAGGGTTGCCTGAACTTAGTGCGCTGAAGCTTTCACGCACGGCTTTTTCAAAATCTGCTGGGAAAGGCTGCGCCTCAACCAGCGCGCGGATTTGGCTGCCCGCTGCGGCCAATGCCCGCACATCTTCAGTGTCGAGTGCGTCAAGCACGGCGTTGATTTTTTTGTCCAGCCCGGCGTGAGCCAAAAACACGCGAAAGGCATGCGCCGTGGTGGCAAAGCCTGTCGGCACCCGCACGCCTTGCGGCCCGGTAGGCAGTTGCGAGATCATCTCGCCGAGGCTGGCGTTTTTACCGCCTACTGCCTCAACATCGCTCATTCTCAGGTTTTCAAAGGGTACGACTAATGCATCCTGCGCAAAAAGGTTGGACATGAAAATACTCCGGGAGGTTTAAAAACCGGGGGGCGAACATGGGCGCGCTGTAACCGTGTTGTTGTTTTAAGCGGGTTGAGGCGGGCATGTTGCTGAGAATCGAGATAATTGCGGCAATTGTAGGCCGCTGCTGCCAGCGCCAGCCGCCCGACCTGTCACTAACCTGAAGCACGACAACATGCCCAATCGCACGGTATTTTTCATCTCTGACGGCACGGGCATCACCGCCGAAACCTTTGGCAACGCAATTCTGGCCCAGTTTGAGATGACGCCGCGCCATGTGCGCCTGCCGTTTATCGACAGCGTTGACAAGGCCCACCAAGCGGTGCGGCAGATCAACCACACGGCCGAAACTGAAGGCAAACGCCCCATCGTTTTCACCACGCTGGTGAACATGGAGATATTGGCTGTCATCAAAGCCAACTGCAACGGCATGCTGCTCGACATGTTTGGCATGTTTGTCGCGCCGCTGGAGGGCGAATTGGGCCTCAAATCCAACCACCGGGTGGGCCGGTTTTCAGATGCATCCAAAAGCAAAGCCTATGACGACCGGATTGAAGCGATCAACTTTTCACTGGCGCATGACGACGGCCAAAGCAACAAAGACCTGGCAGGCTCTGACGTGATTCTGGTCGGCGTCAGCCGCAGCGGCAAAACACCCACGTCGCTGTACCTGGCCATGCAGCATGGCCTGAAAGCATCCAACTACCCGCTGATTCCCGAAGATTTTGACCGCCGCCAACTGCCGCCTGCACTAAGTCCGCACCGCGCCAAGATCTTCGGCTTGAGCATCGCCCCGGAGCGCCTGGCGCAAATCCGCAACGAGCGCCGCCCCAACTCCAACTACGCCAGCCTGGTCAACTGCCGCCACGAAATCCACGAGGCCGAAGCCATGATGCGCCGCGAAGGCATACGCTGGCTGTCCACCACCACCAAATCGATTGAAGAGATAGCCACCACCATCCTGCAAGAGATTCGCCCGGAGCGGCTGGTGTACTGACAGCTTGAAGATTGCTACTCTTTTAATAGCTGCTTGCACCCGAATCCATTGGGCTACAGCACGATTTTTCACCTAAAAACGACCCGGATCAGGTAAAAAATCCCTGTCGGGGCTGCCGAACAAGGCCAAAAAGCGTTTTGACGGCTAAATTTTACGGTTTTTAGGCATAAAAAGTGCCTGTAGCCCAATATATACGCGCGTGAGCAGCTACTGTATTAATAGCGTCTGAAACCTCACCCCAGCAGCGCCACGCCTTTGACCTGCGCAAAAACGGGGCTTCCCGCCTGCAATTGCAGGGCATCCAGAGACTTTTGGGTGATGCGGGCCAGCAGGGTTGCACCGCCTGCATTCAGGGCCACCATCACCTGACCTGGGCTGTCAGTGCCAATGCTGGATACCGTAGCGGCAAAGATGTTCAGCACGCTGGTGCCTTGCTGGCGTTCCAGCGTCAGACTGACGTCTCTGGCCTGTACGCGCACCCGAATGCGCTGGCCGACTTGCAGCGAAGGGTTTAACAGACTGATCTGCCCGCCCGCAAATTCGGCATGGCTGAGGTGGTAGTGCGGCTCGAGCCGCGTGACCACCGCGTCAATGACGGCGGCAGCTGCATCGCCATGGGCCAGTGGCAAGTCCAGCCGTGTTAGCAACTCACGCGTGGGGCCACTGGTCAGCACCCGGCCAGCATCGAGCAGTACCAGGTGGTCAGCCAGCCGGGCAACTTCATCAGGCGCATGACTGACGTACAGCACGGGGATATCCAGCTCGGTGTGCAGGCGCTCCAGGTAGGGCAGCACCTCGGCCTTGCGTTGCAAGTCAAGCGCGGCTAAGGGCTCGTCCATCAGCAGCAGGCGTGGGCTGGTGGCCAGGGCACGTGCGATGGCAACGCGCTGGCGTTCACCGCCAGACAGCGTGTCAGGCTGGCGAGCCAGCAATTTTTCAATGCCCAGCAGGTCAATGGCCTGCTGCACCGACACCTTGCGGTCAACTTGGGCAACGCGGCGCAGGCCGTAATCAAGATTGCCCTGCACGCTGAGGTGGGCAAACAGGTTAGCGGCCTGCGACACATAACCGAGCGAACGGGTATGAACTGGTTTGAAGACCTTGTTGGCTTCGTCCTGCCAAACCTCATCGTTAACGCGCAGGTAGCCGCCGGACGTGCGCTGTAGCCCGGCAATGCAGCGCAGCAAACTGGTTTTGCCTGAACCCGACGGGCCGAAGATGGCGGTTACGCTGCGCCCTGGCAACGACACATTCACGTCGAGTGAAAAATCGCCCAAGGTGCGCTTGAAAATTGCCTTGATGCCGCTCATGCCGCCCTCTTGGTTTGTAGCCAATGCAGGCATAGCAACACAGCAAACGCAAGCACCAGCAACCCGCCCGCCAGCCAGTGCGCCTGGGTGTATTCAAGCGCCTCCACATGGTCATAAATCTGCACCGACAGCACGCGGGTCTGCCCCGGTATGTTGCCGCCCAGCATGAGCACAATGCCAAACTCGCCCACCGTGTGTGCAAAGCCCATCACGGCGGCGGTGATGTAAGCCGGCTTGCACAGGGGCAGCACCACGCTGAAAAAGGTGTCGGCAGGTGACGCGCGCAAAGTGGCAGCGGCTTCAAGCGGTGCGCGGCCCAGTGCTTCAAATGCATTGGCCAGCGGCTGGACCACAAAAGGCAATGAATAAAAAATAGAACCCACGAGCAAGCCCGCAAAAGTGAAAGGCAGCAGCCCCAAACCAAGTGATTGCGTGAGCTGCCCCACCGGGCCTTTTGACCCCATCAGCACCAGCAAGTAAAAGCCAATCACCACCGGCGGCAATACCAGGGGCAGCGCTACCATTGCACCGACCGGACCCTTCAGCCATGAGCGGGTATGGGCCAGCCACCAGGCCAGCGGCGTGCCCAGCAACAGCAAAACCAGCGTGGTCATGCTGGCCAGCTTGAGGGTTAGCCAGATGGCTTGGGCTTCTGCAGCGCCCATCATTCGTAGCCGAATGAATTCATGATGGCTCGGGCTTGACCTGACTTTAAAAAAGTCAGCAGTTGCAACGCCGCCGGGTTGCCTTTGGCCCGCGTCAGCAGCACGGCATCTTGCTTGAGCGGGTTGTGCAGGTTGGCGGGTACCACCCAGGCAGAGCCACTTTTGAGCTTGCCATCTTCAAACACCTGCGACATCGCTACAAAACCCAGCTCTGCATTGCCAGTAGAAATCATGCTGAAAGTCTGGCCAATACTCTCACCCGTCACCAGCTTGGGCTGTAGCAAGGGGAGCATGCCGATTTTGGTTAACGTCTCCATCGCTGCCGCACCATAGGGTGCCAGCTTGGGTGCAGCTATCGCCAGATATTTGAAGTCATTGCGCACCAGCACCGCTGCTTTCTCATCAACCAGAGTCGGTTTGGCTGACCACAACACCAGCCTGCCAGTGGCATAGGTAAAGCGTGTGCCTGCAATCGCAGTACCGTTTTTTTCAAGCTTGGCAGGCGTCTCATCATCCGCCGCTAAAAACACATCGAATGGTGCACCGTTGGTGATTTGTGCGTAAAACTTGCCCGTGGAGCCAAACGACAAAACGGCTTTGTGGCCCGTGTCTTTTTCAAACTCCTCAGCAATCCGTTTCATGGGGGCTGTGAAGTTGGCGGCTACCGCCACATGAACCTCAGCCGCCTGAACCCCCTGCGCAAACAGCGCGACCACACAGGGGGCAAGCCACCTACAGGTGAATCGACGCAAATTGACTAGGGTGTGGTGCATAGGCTGATTGTATTTTCGATAGCAATGCGTGATTGAAGGTGACATTCAGTCCAGCTTGTATTGCTATTTCTATTTGAAGTTTAGTTTTTATCAATCGCGCAACATATATTAATAGCTATCGTTTACCCTAAGATAGCAACATGTGATTCAAAGCAGTGCGTCCAAAGCCTGAAATGAGTTTCAAACCTGTTCAATAAACCTCAAGGAATCAACATGTCTCTCATCAATACCGAAGTCGCTCCCTTCAAAGCCACCGCCTATCAAAACGGCAAGTTCGTCCCCGTTACCAGCGATAGCATGAAAGGCAAATGGTCGGTCTTTGTGTTCTTCCCGGCGGCCTTCACCTTTGTGTGCCCCACCGAGCTGGGCGACCTGGCAGACAACTACGCTGAATTTCAAAAAATGAGCGTGAACATTTACGGCATCTCGACCGACACCCACTTCACCCACAAAGCCTGGCATGACAGCTCGCCTGAAATGGGCAAAGTAAATTACGCACTGGTCGGCGACCCTGGCCACCAGTTGGCCAAAGCTTTTGATGTGTTGATTGAAGAAGGCGACGACGCCGGCCTGTGCTTGCGCGGCACGTTTGTGATCAACCCCGAGGGCGTGATCAAAACCATCGAAGTGCATCCCGACGGCATTGGCCGAGATGCCAAAGAACTGATGCGCCGCGTGAAAGCCGCGCAGTACATTGCCGCGCACCCAGGTGAAGTTTGCCCCGCCAAATGGAACGACGGCGCTGCCACGCTGAAACCTTCTTTTGACCTGGTTGGCAAGATTTAAAGAGTTATTGGGTTGCTCCAGCCCGGCATAAAGATATCCGGGCTTTTTATTTTTCCCTGTTTTTAGAAGTGAGACCACCATGCTTGATATTGACACCAAAGCGCAACTGAAAAGCTATCTGGAACGCGCCACCACGCCGATTGAGATCGTGGCCTCACTGGACGATTCAGACGCATCCAAGCAGATGCAATCACTGCTTAAAGACATCGCGGACTCTTCTGTACTGGTGACAGTCACTGAAAACCGCACCGACAATTTGCGCAAGCCATCATTCAGTATCAATCGCCCGAGTGAAAACCACGGCCCGCGTTTTTGCGGCTTGCCGATGGGGCACGAGTTCACATCGCTGATTCTGGCGCTGTTGCAAATTGGCGGCTATCCGCCCAAGGTCGAGCAAGACGTGCTGGAGAAAATCCGTGCGCTTGACGGAGATTTTGACTTTGAAATCTACGTTTCACTGACTTGCCACAGCTGCCCTGACGTGGTGCAGGCATTGAATTTGATGGCGGTGCAGAACCCGCGCATCCGTGCCACCATGATTGATGGCAGTCTGTTTCAAGACGAAGTCAAAGCGCGCCAGGTCATGGCGGTGCCCACAGTATTTTTAAATGGCACCGAATTTAGCCAGGGCCGTGTGAGCCTGGAAGAGATTTTGGCCAAAATCGATACCGGCGGCGTCGAGCGTGAAGCCAAAAAGATTGATGCCAAGGAAGCGTTTGACATGTTGATGGTTGGTGGTGGCCCTGCGGGTGCAGCGGCTGCGGTGTACGCGGCACGCAAGGGCATTCGCACAGGTGTGGTGAGTGAAAACATTGGCGGTCAAACGCTGGATACGCTGGGTATTGAAAACTACATTTCGGTCAAAGAAACCGATGGCCCCAAGTTTGCGCTGGCGCTGGAACAACAAGTGCGCGGCTACGACGTGGACATCATGAACATGCAGCGTGCCAAGGCCCTTAGGCTGAATACAGGCCTGGACAAAAACCTGATTGAAGTCCAGCTGGAAAGCGGCGCGAAGGTGCGCAGTAAATCGGTGGTGATTTCAACCGGCGCACGCTGGCGCAACATCAACGTGCCCGGCGAGCGCGAATTTAAAAACAAAGGCGTAGCCTATTGCCCGCATTGCGACGGACCGCTCTTCAAGGGCAAGCATGTGGCGGTGATTGGTGGCGGCAACTCAGGCGTTGAAGCCGCGATTGACCTGGCCGGTGTGGTCGGTCACGTCACGCTGATTGAATACGACAAAGCATTGCGTGCCGATGCGGTACTGGTACGTAAACTGCACAGCCTGGCCAACGTGACGGTGATCACCAATGCCCAGACGACTGAAATTACCGGTGACCAAAAAGTCAACGCGCTGGTCTACAAAGACCGTGCCACAGAACAGTTGCACACGGTAGCGCTTGAAGGTGTGTTCATTCAAATCGGCCTGGTGCCCAATACCGATTGGCTCAAGGGCGTGGTGGAGTTGTCAAAGCACGGCGAAATCATCGTCGATGCCAAAGGCCAAACGTCTGTGCCAGGCGTGTTTGCGGCGGGCGATGCAACAACAGTACCGTTCAAGCAGATCATCATTGCTGCAGGCGATGGTGCCAAGGCGGCACTGGGTGCGTTTGACCATTTGATGCGGACATCTGCGCCAGCTTGAACCGTTGAAGACGAATGGGCTGAAAAAGAATGTTTATCAATCCCATTCGTCGTCAATCTGCCTTTGTAGGGAAATAACGTATTCGCTTGTACTTACCTTCACATCGATTGACAATATGCGCATCTAAAACCAATAAGGATTAGCCATGAAAGGCGACGCACAAGTCATCAGCCATCTGCAAGCCCAGCTGAAAAACGAGCTGACCGCTATCAACCAGTACTTTCTGCACTACCGCATGTACAAGCATTGGGGCCTGGACAAGCTGGCCAAGAAGGAATACGAGGAGTCCATCGGTGAAATGAAGCACGCCGATAAGCTGATGGACCGTATTTTTATGCTGGACGGCCTGCCAAATTTGCAGGACCTGGGCAAGCTGATGATTGGCGAGAATGTGCCAGAGGCGATCGGGTGCGATCTAAAAGCAGAAATGGGCGCGCAAACCACCATCAAGGCGGGTATGGCACATTGCGAAAGCGTGCGTGACTACGTCTCGCGCGATCTGTTGCAAGGCATTCTGGATGACACCGAAGCGCATATTGATTTTCTGGAAACGCAGATTGAGCTGGTTGGCAAAGTCGGCCTGCAAAACTATCTGCAAAGCCAGATGGGCGAGCTGAGTTAGCGTTCAACTTCCGTCGCAAATCATTCACAAAACCCGGTTTTAGCTGGGTTTTTTTACTTTACGTAATAGTAACGATTCGCATTACTGGTTTACAATAGGTACACCAGCCAGCCATTCACCTGAAAAGGTACAGCCAGCCAGCAATCATTAGTTTCAGGCTTCACTGTGGCTCATCAAAACGCATTTTCCGGCACTTTTTCACCCTCAAAAATGGCCTTATCCCAATCAAATCGGGCGCTAGCAGCTACTAAATTAATAGCGACTTTCACGCTTACCCCGCTTGCATTTTGCGCCGCGCAAACTGTTTGGGCGCAGACCGCAGCGGTCGAGAAAACACTTTCAGCCATTTCGGTGCAAGGCTCGCGTGAAGAATCACAAGGCTACACCCCCGGCATCGCTGCGACAGGCAGCAAAACCGCCACGCCGCTAAAAGATTTGCCCGCATCTGTGGTGGTCGTACCTAAAGAAATGATTACCGAACAAGCTGGCAAAACCATGAACCAGGTGATGAGCAACGTCAGCAACGTGCAGCCGGTATACGGCGGCGGCTATGGCTTTGCCGACAACTATGTGATTCGCGGCTTGCGCATGCGCTTTCTGCGCGACGGCGTGCCCGACGGCCCACCACTGATCAATTACAACCGCAGCTTTGCCGATGTTGAAAGCATTGAAGTGCTCAAAGGGCCAGGCTCGGCCGTCTATGGCAGCAGCGCGCCCGGTGGTGTGATTAATTTGACATCAAAGCAACCCAGCAAGAATTTTGGTGCGTCGGCTGAAATATCAGCAGGCGGCTTGGGGCTGCGGCAGGTCACGGGTGATGTGACTGGCGCGCTGTCTGACAGCGCGGCGGCCCGGCTGATTTTTAACGATTACCACACCGACGGCATTCGCGGCCTGGCAGCCAATATTCGTGAATTGACGGGCAAGCTGGATTACCGCATCAATGCGGCGCACAAAGTCAGTTTGGGTTACGAGCACCGCGAGAACAACAACGTGGTCGATAACTACGGCATTTTGTTCAACACCGCAGGGCAAATTTTGAATGTGCCGACAGACAGCCGCTACTACAGCCCATTTAACAAAACCAGCCAGAACATTGACCGCTTCTCGCTGGTTCACGACTTCGCCATCAGCGATACGCTGTCGCTGCGCAATGCGGCATCGTTCGACAAGCGCAAGATTGATATTGTTCGTAACGCGGGCGGTAACGTTGCTACGCTGGCTGGCGTGATGTCGAACCGCAGTGGGCGGACGCAAAAAGACGATGCCAGCTACACCAACGTTTCAAGCGAGTTGACCTGGAAAATCCCGGGCACCATCTCGCAAACCGTGTTGCTGGGTACTGAGTACGAGATCGTCCGCAACACGTCCAACCGTTTTACTTACAACCTGCCCAACATCACCAACGTACTCGCACCCGTGGTGCCTGAGCAGTCTCTGGCAGGCTTGGTACAAACGCGCGCCTTCGACAAACAGATTGGCGCCAACACCTTCTCGCTTTACGCACAAAACCAGCTTGAATTTTCAAAGCAATGGAAGGCCCGAGTGGGCTTGAGGCTTGACCGGGCCAAGTTCTTTGATGACGGTTTTGGCAACTCATTGACCGTACCGACCGTTGCCAACGTCTACCGCAAGCTCGATGAGGCCCAAACCTTGCCAAGCTGGCAAATGGGTGTGGTGTACCAGCCCAGCAGTAGCGTGTCGTTTTTTGCAGGTGCCAACAAAGGCCAATTCTTGAGCATCCAAACCGAGAGCATCAACCTCGATAAAAAAGCTGAAAAATCAGGCCAGGTTGAAGTAGGCGCAAAAACCAGTTGGCTGGACGACAAGCTCAATGTCAACTTCACTTACTTTCAGACCACGCGTAACGACTATCTGGTCGCTGTATCGCCAGGCGCAGACCCTACGCCCACAGGCCAGGCCAAAAGCAAGGGCTTTGAGATTGATGTGATCGGCAATCCGATGCCAGGCTGGAATGTGACGGGCGCTTTCGCCCAGATTGATGCGCGCTCAACCAGCAACGAGCTGTCGGTCATCAACGGCATCACCGCCGCCGCAGGCGAGAGCGTTTACGGCAAGCAACTGACCGCCACACCCAAAACAGCGATCTCGTTCTGGAACACCTACCAGTTGCAAGGCGGTGACTTGAAAGGCCTGGGCTTTGGCGCAGGTTTTGTGAAAAAGGGCGAGAGCTACGCCGACTCACTTGAAAAACTCAAGGTGCCCGGCTACACCGTTTACAACGCCTCGGTGTTTTACAAAATCGGCAAGAGCGAAATCGCACTTAACCTGAAAAACCTGACAAATCGCCAATACTACGGCGTACCGACCTTCTCAGGCGCTTTGCCAGGTGAGCCGCGCCAGTTGCTGCTGACTTTGCGCACCAAGTTTTAAACCTAGCTGAAAGACACATATGAAAACAACATCAAAACTGGCCTGGTTTGCCGCCGCCCTATTTGCCCTGCCCCTGATTGCCAACGCGCACTATATCTGGATAGAACGCGATGCCAAAACTGCGCGACTTTACTTTGGTGAAGTGGCCGAGGTACGTGAGCAGTCGCCGGGCCGCATGGACGAAATCAAGGGGCCTAAAGCCTGGGCCATGTCAACTGCTGCAACGACCGAGCTGAACGTCAAGCGTACGCAAAAATACTTTGCAATCACGGGTTCGCTCACACCTCAGCTAGTGGCCACGGAATCTGGCTACGAGGTCAAAGACTGGACAAGCTCGGGCATTGGCGTAGTCAAGCCGATGTACTACGCCCGCCACAGCGCCTGGCCGCTCAAGCAGGCAATTGCGCCAGCGAAAGAGTTGAAGCTTGACATTCAACCTGTCGCTGGCAGCAAAGACAGCTTTGTGGTGCTGTTTGACGGCAAGCCCCTGCCCAAAACCAAGGCCGTGATTTACGCCCCCAACGATTGGGAAAAAGAGTACAAAACCGACGATGCAGGCCAAATCAAAATGGCACTGCCATGGAAGGGTCAGTACGCCATTGAGGTCATTTACAAAGAAACCGCCGCAGGCGAGTTTGAAGGCAAAAAGTTTGATGCCTACCGTCACCGCGTCATCTTGACGGTGGTGCAACCCGGCGGCATCAACCCCAAAGGCACGGGCGGCGGCGCGTCTGGTGTGAGCATGATGGCAAACAACATGCCCATGGCGAAATAAGCGGGTATAGACATGGCCGCATGGGACTACAACAGTGTGATTCGCTGGGTACGCAAAAGCCACGGCTGGGTGGGCTTGTGGGGTGCGATTTTGGGGTTGCTCTTCGGCTTTAGCGGCATCTGGCTGAACCATCGCGCCGTGCTTAAGCTGCCTGTCACGCAAAACCGCAGCAATGCGCAACTGGCCTTGCCTGACCCGGCACCCGCCAATGCAGAAGACATGCGGGCGTGGCTACAAACTGCCCTCAACATTGCAGGCAGTGCCAATTCAACCCGCGTTGATGCGGCCAAGCCGGTTACCTGGGCAGATAAAAAATCATCCATCCAGCCCCCTTTGATGCAGCCTGAGCACTGGATATTTAATTTCGGTGGTCCGAACGAATTGGTTCAGGCCGACTATTGGCTTGGCAATCGCTCAGTGGGTGTGACCACCACTGCCAACGGCATCATCGCCACGCTGACCAACATGCACAAGGGCACAGGCATGTCGATACCCTGGATTTTGCTGGTCGATACGCTGGCAGGCAGCATGATTTTTTTATCGATTTCTGGCGTACTTTTATGGGTACAAACCAACCGCAAGCGTGCGGTGGGCGTGGCCATCTTTTCGGTGGCCACCAGCTTGAGCCTGGGCTTGACGTTGATTCGGCTTTGAAAATAATTGCAAAAGTTACAAAAAAGTTAAAAAAGTTATTGCAAATGCGATAGATTCGCATTTATACTAACGGCAGACTTTAAATCTTTAACTAACAAGCCAATCCATGATTGTTTGTATCTGCCACCGAATCTCTGACCGCGAAATCGTCCGCCATGCACGTGCAGGCATGGGTTTCGACGAGATTCAACTCGAATTAGGTGTTGCCACCCAGTGCGGGCAGTGCGAAGGTTGTGCGCGTGATGTGGTGGCCCAATGCAGCGCAAGTTGCCCACAAGCCAACATACAGCTAGCCGACAGCCTACCCGGCGGCAGCACATGGCAGACATCACTTTCTACGTAGCAGCACTTCCCGTCAGCCTGGTGCTGGTACTTGCATCTGCATGGTGGGTTTTTCACCGTTAAGCTGACAATACATGCTCTGCGGTTGAACAGCCGCCTGGTCTGGTTTTTCCATGAACGCCAACACACTCTTCCCCATCCCAAGCTTTGCGATTAGCCGCAATGCAGCCATCGCCCTTGCCGTGGTGGCGTTGCACATCGGGTTTATCTGGGCACTGCAAAGCGGGCTGCTCATGCGTGCGACCGAGCTTGTTGTGCCTGTTGAGCTGTTGTCGCAATTCATTGAACCGCCCGCTCCCAAGGTCAACACACCACCGCCAAAACCGTCAGAGCCGTTTAAAAAACCGATTGCAAAAACCACCGCCGCGCCAGCGCCGCAGCCATTGGCAATTACCGACCCCACACCTTCACCCAACGCCCCCACTGGCGTGACCACACCGCAGCCTGCACCTGCGCCAATCGCAGCGCCGGTTGCAGCCGCACCTGCTGCGCCCCCCGCACCAGCGGCAGTGCAACTGCCTTCAAGCGATGCTGATTACCTGCAAAACCCGAAACCGCCCTACCCGCCTGTCAGCCGCCGCTTAAACGAGCAAGGCAAAACAACGGTGCGTGTATTGATTGGCCTGGACGGCCAGCCACAACGTGCAGAGATTGCAAAATCAAGCGGTTTTGACCGCCTTGATCAGGCCGCCTTGAACACCGTGATGCGCTGGCGCTATGTGCCGGGCAAACGTGGCGGCGTGGCCGAAGCCATGTGGTTTAACGTGCCCATTAACTGGGTACTTGAGTAAATAGTTTTTGATTTCTGGAGTATTGAAATGAATTCCCAATTCGGCCTTGCCAACGTCTGGAGCCAGGGCGACATCGTCACCAAATCTGTTGCCACGCTGCTACTGATCATGTCCCTCGCCTCCTGGATGGTGATGATCATCAAAACGCTGGACTTGATCAAGTACAAACGCATTGCTAAAAGTGCTGAAGACTTCTGGCACAGCGAAGACTTTGCTGCCGGCCTGACCAAACTAGGTGCTGACCCGGCCAACCCTTTCCGTCAGTTGGCGCTGGAAGGCCGCGAAGCCACACTGCATCACCGCAATACCAAAGTACACCTGCACGACTCGCTCGACGTGAGCGACTGGGTCACGCGCACACTGCGCAACTGTATGGACGAGTTCACGGCCAAACTGCAATCGGGTCTGGCCATTTTGGCCTCTGTCGGCTCTACCGCGCCCTTTGTGGGTTTGTTTGGCACCGTTTGGGGCATCTACCATGCACTCCTGTCGATAGGCGCTGCGGGCCAGGCCACCATTGACAAAGTAGCCGGGCCGATTGGTGAGTCCCTCATCATGACGGCGCTGGGTTTGGCGGTGGCGATCCCGGCGGTGCTGGGCTACAACGCGCTGGTGCGCGGCAACAAGGGCGTGCTACAAAAGTTAAGCCGCTTTGCGCATGATTTGCATGCCTACTTTGTGACAGGCGCTCGGGTCAACGCCGGTGGTGCAGCCAATGTTGTGCCGATGAAAAAAGCCTGAACTGAAAGACAAAACTGAAAGAATAAGCATGGCCTTCGGAACACAAGACGACACGGATGACGTGATGAACGAAATCAACATGACACCCATGGTGGACATCATGCTGGTACTGCTCATCATCTTCATCATCACCGTACCAGTCATGAAGCATTCGGTGAATATTGACCTGCCGCGCGCCACCAACGAGGCGCAAAACATCAAGCCCGAAACCCTGAGGCTGTCAGTCGATGCGCAAGGTGCGTACTTCATGAACGAAACGCAAATTACCGATGCCGACCTGGTGCCACGGCTAAAAGCCGCCGCCACACAAAACCCGCAACCCGAGCTGCACATTCGGGGCGACAAAGCGGTGCGCTACGAGCGCGTGGCACAGGCCATGGCCGCTGCGCAGCAGGCAGGCTTGCGAAAAATCGGCTTTATTACCGAGCCTAAAAACTAGGCGGCAGCGCCAGTTGGCTCAACGACATGTCCACAGTATCAAACGCTTTTGAAAACGCCAAAACAGCGGGTCTGCCAAGCCGGGTGCATAGCCACTGCGCAGGGCCAGCCAAGCCGTGTGGCAGCCTGAACAGCGCAGATATCTTGCAAGGGCAAACAGCCGTAGAGATCAACCACAACGGCGCAACCTACCGCCTGCAAGCCACGCGCCTTGGCAAACTCATACTGACCAAATAATTGACCCAATAGGCTGCTACAGGCCGATCGCCGCAATACCCGCCCGCGCAATTTGCGCATCCTCGTTGGACTTCACGCCGCTCACACCCACAGCGCCCAGGCACTGGCCGTCTTTCATGATGGGAACGCCACCCTCCAGCATGCCGTGAATCAGGGGGGCGCTTAAAAACGACATCCGCCCGCCGTTGATCATGTCTTCATACACCTTGCTTTCACGGCGGCCCAGCGCCGCAGTGTTGGCTTTGGCAGGAGCGATATGACTGGACACGGGCGCGGCACCGTCAAGGCGCTGTAAATGCAGCAAATGGCCACCGTCGTCAACAATGGCAATCGTCACCGCCCAGTTGTTTTTCAGGGCTTCGGCTTCGGCGGCAGCAGCAATGACTTTGATGTCGGCAAATTCAAGGGTGGCTTTTGATTTCATGTTTTTTTAACAATAGTTGATGCAATGTCAGAGCATACGCAAATTTTTAACCGTCTGGCCAGCCGATTGCCACCTTGCAAGCTTAAAGAACCCTTACAAAAAGTAGGAAGTCCCGCATGAAAAGCTATTGAAATAACGCTACTGCCCCCTAAAATACAGTTGCCTGCATTTGCTGGCTATCTGGAGATAACTCTCATGAATGAAAATGTTCAATCACTTGACTACGGCGTAGCCACCTCAAGCGAGCAACGCAACAAGGTGCTGCGCAACACCTACTGGCTGCTGGCCCTGAGCCTGCTGCCTACCGTACTGGGTGCTTACCTCGGCATCGCAACGGGCATCACACGCTCACTCAGCGGCGGCCTGGGGCTGATCGTTTTCATGGGTGGTGCCTTCGGCTTTATTTTCGCGATTGAAAAAACCAAAAACTCGGCAGCGGGCGTGCCTGTGCTGCTGGGCTTCACCTTCTTCATGGGCCTGATGCTGTCACGCATGATTGCCATGGTGCTGGGCTTTAGCAACGGCGCGTCACTGGTCATGACGGCGTTTGCCGGCACGGCTGGCGTGATGGTGGTGATGGCCAGCCTGGCTACTGTCATCAAACGTGACCTGAGCGGCATGAGCAAATGGCTGTTTGCCGGTGCACTGGTCATCATGGTGGCTGCGGTCATTAATGTGTTTGTCGGCTCCACCATGCTGATGGCGGTTATCAGCACGCTGGCGATTGCTGTATTCAGTGCTTTCCTGCTGTATGACCTGAAGCAGGTGATGGACGGCGGCGAAACCAACTACATCAGCGCCACACTGGCCATTTACCTGGACCTGTTCAACATCTTCCAAAGCCTGCTGGCACTGCTGGGCATCTTTGGTGGCGAGCGCGACTGAGCGATTCTTGCGCTGATAAAAAAAGGGCCTTCTGGCCCTTTTTTTATGTCCTGTCGAAAACTGCAATGCTTTCCACATGCGCCGTATGCGGAAACATGTTCACCACCCCGGCTGACGTGCAGCGGTAAGCACCGCTTTGCACCAGCACACCCGCATCGCGCGCCAGCGTAGCGGGGTTGCAGCTGACATACACAATGCGCTTGGGCAACGCCCAGTCACCGAGCACCAGGCTTTGCTGGTGAATGCCGTCGTCGCACGGCACACCAGTGACCAGCTGTTGATGCAGCGCCGCCAGCGATTTGAACAACTCAAACGCGCCTTCACGCGGCGGATCGACCAGCCACTTGTCGGCCATACCGTCTTTTGCAAGCATGGCGGGCGTCATCTCAAAAAGATTGCGCGCTACAAATATAGTAGCTGCTCGCGCCCGTATTTGTTGGGCTACAGGCTTATTTAATAGGTAATTCTCACGCGCACGGGCCACCAACACCTCGCTACCCTCAATCCCCAGCACCTCACGCGCACGGGTGGCCAGCGGCAGCGTGAAGTTGCCCAGCCCGCAAAACCAGTCGATCACACGCTCATGCGCCTCTACGTCCAGCAGGCGCAGCGCACGCGACACCAGCACCTGGTTGATATGGGGGTTGACCTGGGTGAAGTCTGTCGGCTTGAAAGGCATGACCACGCCGAACTCGGGCAGCGCGTAGCTGAGCTGGCGCACGTCCTCGTCGAGCAAGGCTACTGTCTCCAACCCGCCCGACTGCAGCCACCATTGCAAACCCGGGTTGATGGCAGCAAAAGCCCGCAGCTTGACTTTGTCACCCACACTCAAATCTTCCATGTGGCGCAGCACCAGCGCGGTGATGGTGTCGCCGCAGGCCAGCTCAATTTGCGGCACGGTTTCTTTTGCGTCCAGGCTGGCGATGAGCGCGCGTAGCGGCAGCAGCATGTTGCTAACGTGGGGCGGCAGCACCGGGCAGTGGCTCATGTCGGTCACAAAGCTGCTTTTGCGCTCGTGAAAGCCCACCAGCACCTCGCCCTTTTTGCGCACATAACGCACCGACAAGCGCGCCCGGTAGCGGTAGCCCCAGGCGGGGCCTTCAATGGTGCGCATCAGGTTGTCAGCTTTGAGCTTGCCAATGTGCTGCAAGTTGTCTTCAAGCACCCGCTGCTTGACAGCAACTTGCGCGCCCACATGCAAGTGCTGCATCTTGCAACCACCGCAGGCACCTGTATGCATGCCAAAGTGCGGGCAACCGGGCGTGACGCGCTGCGACGACTCACGGTGAATCTGCATCACCACCGCTTTTTCAAATGCCGGTTTTTTGCGGTACACATTGGCCGTGACCACCTCATACGGCAGTGCACCTTCAACGAAGACCACCTTGCCATCGGCTCGATGGGCAATGCCTTGTGCCTCTATGTCGAGCGACTCGATGGTGAGCAGGTCGGGCGGGTAGTCTTTGGCTACAGGCGTCGGCGAGTTATCAGCCACCGGCACTTACTTGGCCGGCAAATATTTAGCCGGATCAACCGGTTTGCCCTGGCGGCGAATCTCAAAGTGCAGCTTGACGCGGTCTGCGTCGCTGTTGCCCATCTCGGCAATCTTCTGGCCTTTTTTAACCGTCTGGTCTTCTTTGACCAGCAGGGTCTGATTGTGGGCGTACGCCGTAAGAAAAGTGTTGTTGTGCTTCAGAATGATCAGGTTGCCGTAGCCGCGCAGCCCAGCCCCGGCGTACACCACACGGCCGTCACCAGAGGCGATGATGGCATCGCCTGCCTTGCCATCAATGTCATAGCCCTTGTTTTTGACCTCGTCAAAGCCAGCGATCAGCTTGCCCTGGGCGGGCCATATCCAGGCGATGTCGTCTTCAGCGGCTGCTGGCTGGGGGCTGCTGGCCGGGGTCGACGCGGGCCGCACGGGTGCGGCAGCCGTGGTGGTACCTGCCATGCCTGACGTGACAGGCCGCGTCACCACCAGCGGGTTGTCACTGGTGGGCGGCACGATGCGCAAGACTTGACCGACTTCAATCAGGTTGGGGTTTTCCAAATTGTTCCAGCGCACGATGTCACGGAAGTTCTGGCCCGTGTCCAGGCCAATCCGAATCAGCGTGTCGCCCGGTTTGACGGTGTAGTAACCCGGCTTGCCCGCGTTTTCAAAACCTAGTGGTTGCTTGATGCCCGTCGTATCCACCACGGCGCCAGGCGCTGGGCGCGACAGGCCAGTGCCACGGTCTTCAACAGGTGCATTGGTCAATGAACGCGTGCTGCAACCTGCTGCCAGCGACACACCGACGGCCAGCAGGCAGGCCATGCCAAGCCTTGCAGGTGCGTTCGTCAAAGTTTGGCTGGCCGTTAGCGTGATGTGGTGCATTGTTTTTCCCTGTTTTCAGTCGGTGCGGTAAAAGCTTAGCTCGTACCTGATTTTAAAGGCACAAAGTGCACGGCTTCCAGCAGCGTCTGCGTGATGCCGCGCGCCGTCTTGTCAACCACCACCAGGGCCTGCGCGCCATTGGCACCCTGCACGGGCGCTACCAGCCGCCCGCCCACGGCCAGCTGGTCTATCCACGCTTGCGGCAGGGCCTCGCCACCGGCAGCCGCAATGATGGCCGCATACGGTGCGCCTTTGGCATAGCCCACCATCCCATCGCCAAACAGCAGGTGCAAATTGCCCACCCGTAGCGGGCGCAGGTTGTCACGTGCCTTGTCGTGCAGGCCACGCAGCCGTTCGATGCTGTAGACCTCTGTGGCCAATTGCGCCAGCAGCGCTGCCTGGTAGCCGCAGCCGGTACCAATCTCTAGTACCCGGCCCAGCTTGCCGTCGCGACCTTTGACCAACAACTCCAGCATACGGGCTACCACATTCGGTTTGCTGATGGTTTGCCCCAAACCAATCGGCAGGCTGGTATCTTCATAGGCTTGGTTGACCAGCGCTGAATCTACAAAGCGATGCCGCTCGACCTGCCCCAGGGCAGCCAGCACGCGGCTGTCTTGCACGCCCTGCGCGGCCAGCTTTTGCACCATGCGGGCGCGCACAGCCTGCGAATCAAGCCCCAAACCGGTCGCAACGCCCATTATAACGCTTGAAACAGGTTTTTGAGGTTGTTTTTGGTTATGTTTTAGGCCTGTAGCCCCCATTCCACGGGCACGACCAGCTACTGTTTTAGTAGCATCTGCTTTGCCGGAATCACTTGGCATGCGTAGTGGAAAGCCGGGTCTGCGGGCGGCGTCAAGGGGTTTCATGCCCCGGTCGATTCCAGTTTCGCCATGCGCTCAGCCCAATGCGGTAACTGCACATGTTCGGTCAGGTCGACATGCAGCGGCGTCATGCACACATAGCCCTGTTTGGACGCATGAAAGTCGGTGCCCTCGCTGTCGTCTTTGGCAGGGCCAGCGCCGCCTATCCAGTACATGGTTTCACCGCGCGGGCTGGTTTGGGTGATCACACGCTCGGCCGCATGGCGACGGCCCAGGCGCACGACTTTGGTTTCTTTCAGCTCGGCATCTGGCAGGTTGGGAATGTTCACATTCAGCAGCCACGGGTGGCCAGGTTTGGCAATCGACGGCATCAGTTGCTGCACCAGTGCCCGGGCGCGCCTGCCTGCTGCATCAATGTGCGCCCAACCCTTTTCAGTTTGCGAAAAAGCAATCGCCGGAATGCCAAACAAATAGCCTTCCATCGCCGCACCTACAGTGCCAGAATAAATCGTGTCGTCCCCCATGTTGGCGCCGTTGTTGATGCCAGACACCACCAGATCGGGCCTGTAGCCCAAGAGACCCGTCAGCGCAATATGCACGCAATCAGCCGGGGTGCCATTGATGTACCTGAAACCATTGCTAGAGGTCTGCACATACATCGGCGTGTGCAGCGTCAGCGCGTTTGACTTGGCGCTGTTGTTTTGCTCGGGTGCCACCACTTCCACATCGGCAATGTCTTTTAAAGCCTCATACAAAGCCACAATGCCCGTCGCCTGATAACCGTCGTCGTTCGATATAAGAATTTTCATGCATTCATTTTAGGTCACGGGGGTGACAAAGGCTGTCTGCCATGGCGGTATCCATGCGGCAACCTGCCTATGATGCAGTATCTAACAACCAAAGGAGAACACCATGCATGCCTGGCTTTGCGAGAACCCCACCGGCGTTGATGCCCTGACGTGGCAAGAGCTGCCCACCCCCAGCCCCAAATCAGGCGAGGTGCTGATTGAGATCAAAGCCGCGTCACTGAATTTTCCCGATCTGCTGATTGTGCAAAACAAATACCAGATGAAGCCGCCCCTGCCCTTTGTGCCCGGCTCTGAATATGCAGGCGTGGTGCAGGCCGTAGGCGAAGGCGTTGCGCACCTGAGCGTCGGTCAGCACGTGGCTTGCCTTGCAGGTACAGGCGGCTTTGCTACTCATACCATCGCACCCGCTGCCTTATGCATGCCGCTGCCAACGGGTTTCCCGTTTGTTGACGCAGCAGCCTTCATCATGATTTACGCCACATCTCACCATGCATTGGCAGACCGCGCACAACTCAAACCTGGTGAAACCGTGCTGGTGCTAGGCGCAGCCGGCGGCGTGGGCACATCCGCCATTCAAATCGCCAAGGCCTTGGGCGCGCGCGTGATTGCCGCTGCATCAACCGATGAAAAATGCGCGCTGTGCAAATCAATTGGCGCCGACGACACCATCAACTACACCACAAGCGATTTACGCGAAAGCATCAAGCGACTGACAGGCGGCAAAGGCCCCGACGTGGTATACGACCCGGTAGGCGGCGCTTACACCGAGCCCGCTTTCCGCTCAATTGCCTGGCGCGGCCGCTACCTCGTGGTCGGCTTTGCATCAGGCCCCACGCCATCACTGCCGCTGAACTTGCCCCTGCTAAAAGGCGCATCCATCGTCGGCGTGTTTTGGGGCGGCTTTGCCAAAGCAGAACCCAAAGCCAGTGCCGCTGCCTTGGCCGAGCTTGCCACCTGGTACGCACAAGGCAAGATCAAGCCCGTGATTGACAGTACTCTACCCATGAGTGATCTGAAGGCCGCTTATGCGCATATGGGGTCACGTGGGGTGAAGGGCAAGCTGGTGATGGTGAATTAGCACCCGCAGCTGGCACCGCTGGCATAGCGTGGATACAGATAGCAAAAAGCCCAAACGTTAACTTGCAGATGCAATGGGATTTGAACGGGATAACGCAGCGGTGTAGCCCGCCCACTCTGGCTGCAACCATGCGCGAAAGGGCAATAGCTGCAAGTTGAAAAAAGGCGCAAGTGTAACTAAAGCCAGCCGATGGCAGTTTGGGCAACTGTGCAATACCACCAGAATTGAAAAACCACGCTAATGCGGGATAGGCGTGATGTGTGACGGGAGCTTTTCAGCTTATTTCTTCTGATCGGCCTTCATGTCGGCCTTGTCAGCAGAAACAGTCTTTTTATCGGCCTTGAGGTTTTGCTGGTCGTCCGCAACCTTTGCCGAGTCTTTCGACTCTGCAGCCATTTTCCCCGACGCTTTGTCAGCCCTCATCTTTGCTTGGTCGGCTTTTAATTTACTTTTATTGCTTTTCAGCGCAGCCATGTCCGACTTCTTTTGCAGAGAACCACGCTTGTCTGATGCAATGGCTTTTTTACCTCCCTTGACGCTTTCTTGGTCTTGGGAGATCTTTTCTGAATCCTTGGACTCAGCGGCCATTTTCCCTGCGATTTTATCGGACTTCAGCGTCGCCTTATCGGTTTTCAGCTGCTGCTCATCACGCTGCATGGTGGTCTGGTCTGACTTTAGCTGCGCCTTGTCTTCTTTGACTGCTGCTGGTTGGGCAATGGCTGAGAAGCTGGCCAACGCGAGCACAAGAATTACGAGTTTCATGGTTTTTCTCTTTGAAGTTATTAAAAAATTATCTTATGAGATTCAAAGGTAACCATGAAGTCGGACAACAGCCATATGTCGTATCAGTGAAAGCCTGCATGCAATTGGGCATCAAGGCGCAACGTCACTGCATCTCATCTTCGCAAGTATTAGCCGAAATGAAGAGCCCGCGACCGATGGCGTTTGTGAATCAGATCATCGTTAACAACGTAGATGATCAACAACTGAATAACAGGACATCCACCAGCGATTACAGGCAGTAATTACCCGCGAGTAATGACCCATTGATAGTCGCATTCTGGGGCTATCAATGGGCATTTGCTGGAAATTCCCCATGCAGACTGAAACAATCAAATTAAATCAAAGTCTGCAATTTACAGATCCCGTTGCATCTGCACGGCAACTCCACCTCTTTCGGTAAAGTGGGATTTACGCACATCCAAGGGGTGCCGCTTTACTTCGTTACTTTTTTTACTGCTTTGTGATGGGCACGGTGCTTAGGGCCGTGACGGACCATAGAGCTGTGATTCATGGCAGTCGTTGGATGGGCTTTGGCATAAGCGGCATCGCGCTCCGCAACCAGCCTGGCGCCCTGCGTGTTGGCAGGGGACTGTGCAAAGCCGGACACGGCACAAACTGACAGCAGGCATGCGAGTACGAATGATTTTTTCATGATGTTTCCTTTGAGTTTATCGAGCATCCCGTCAAGCTCGATTGCTTACCGGGGTAGACGTTTAACGGCGTGTCGGTCGCGAGTGTTGACGCTCACCGGTAAAGACGGGATGTAGGACTACAAAATATGAAACGCTGTGCCAAAGGCTACAGGGCGGGTCAACACCATGAAAAAAGCCTGCAACCGTGAAGGATGCAGGCTTTCAAACTTTGGGGTGGCTGATGGGGCTCAAACCTCAACCGCCAAAAAACCTCTCGAAGCCCGCGCCAGCGCTCACTCTCGCTCATTCCAGCCCGTTGAAAACCGGGGGAAAAGTGGATGATCCAAGTGGATGACATCCACGCCCCATCTTAGCCCCCACCGCCTCCAGGCTCGTTTTTAGGCTCACGCATCGGCTTTTGAGCGTCCGGCTCAAGTATTGACATCGGGGCCGAGGACATCGCTTCGCGACCTCGGCCTTGACCCCGAAAACCCAAGAAGCCTCAGCGCCAAACCTCCGGGTTTGGCGCTGCCGTCAGGCCTGACGGGGCCTGACGAAAAAAGTCAAAAACCACCAAAGACCGCGGACGAGCGGGCTTCGCTTTGGAAGCCTCGCGCGAGAGGCTGATACAGGAAGTCAAAAGGGACTCACTCCGAGACTTGCTGCGCAAGTCTCTGTGTTCGCCAGGGGGCTGCGCCCCCCGGACCCCCTCCCCCCTTCCGCTGGACGCCCCCCGAGGGGCTAGCGGGCAGGCAAATGCCTGCCAAATCTCGGGCGGCATCGCGCGCCGATTCGCGCTCCACGACAAGAGCCGGAGAGCCAACGTCATGCAACCCTTTGCGATCTGCCGCACCGAGAAAATAAAGTCATGGGCCACGCTCGCAAAAAGCGTCGGCCACAACATCCGCACCAGCGCCGACACCCGCCCGCACCTGGCGCCGGTCGCCGAGCCGCTGCGCGTCCTGGCGGGATCGGGGGACTGGGCCACGACCTGGAAAGCCGAGGTCGGAGGCATGCACCTGCGCAAACTTGGGCAAGGGCAGTCGCACACTTTGGCCCGGGAATTTTTCCTGGGCATGTCCCCGGAGTGGGCCAAGGACAAGACCAAGCGCGAAATCGCGGCATGGGCCGAGGCCAACATCGCATGGCTCAATGAGCGATTTGGCAAGGAGCGGGTCAAGTTCGCCGTGCTGCACCTGGACGAGCAAACACCGCACATCGCGGCCTATGTGGTGCCGCTCAAAGCCGACCCGAAAGAGCGCGGCAACGGCTGGACGCTTTCGGACAACGCGCTGGGGCTGGGCGGCAACAAAGCCGCCCTGAGCCAGCTTCAAGACGAATACGCCGAGGCCATGAAGCGCTTCGAGCTTCGGCGCGGCATCAAGGGCAGCAAGGCCAACCACCGCACCACCGCGCAGTGGAAGGCCCAAATGGCCGCGCCGCTCGAAAAGCCAATCGTGCTTCCGAAGGTGGAGACGCCGACGCTGTCCGACCGGATCGACATCGAGGCTTACGGCAAGCGCGTGGCCACCGCCGCCGCGCAGGCGGTGTTTGGGCAAATGAAGCCGCACCACCAGCAAGCCAAGAACCAGGCCAAAGTCATCAAGGCCCAGGGGGAGGAGCTGGGCAAGTTGCGGGCGTTGGTGGAGCAGTTGCAGCCATTGGCGGACATGCTGAGGGCGCTGCTGGAAGCGGTTCTTGGGCGCCCTATCGCCATGAACACGGTGCAGGGCCAGCACGAGGCCCAGAAAGCGGCCAGGATGCTTCTGGACATCGTGTCGCCAGGCCATGAGCCACCACCGCCGCCACCCGCCCCTGTGGAGGCTCCAAAGATCGAAAAACCCATCGGCGCGGCGCGCGGCCCCCGCAGGCCACGGCCCACGCGCGAACCAAGGCGAGGCTGACCCCCCCGGCCCCCTCTGCACGAGGGGGAGAAACACAGGTTTGCCATGTGAAGGCCAAAGACCCGACGCCGCGCCGCCATTTTTATTTTTTGCATTGCACGCCGTTCTCGGATGGGGGAGCATCGCTGGGCTAACTTCTTATGCACCTAACTTTTTTATTTTTCTTCTTTTTTCTCTTTTCCTGTTTTTGGGCGTGATTCCCCTTAACTCAACCCTCTTTCTCTTTCTTGGTTTTCGAGGAGGGGAGGGATCCGGAGACAAGGCTACGCCCAAGCCGTTTTTAAACGGCTTGGGCTTTGCACCTGAAAAACCACGCGGGTCCTCCATCGGCGATTCCCCGCGAGAGGGTCGCTTTGACTCGTCGGGATCTCGCATCCCGCCATGGCCGGCTAGTCCTTAGCCCCGGCGCAGCTGTCCATGGAAACCAGCTAGCTGCTTGCAATGTGTTGCCCAGGCTTTGGAGGCCCTGTCTGCTAGTTCAATTTATTCGCCCGTCTAACCCAAGTCGCTTGTCGCAGTCAGGTCTTACCGAAAATCAAGTTTGAATTAAGCGATGCGGACTTTATCGAGCTGGGCGAAAAGTGCAAGCAAAAAAAAAAAACGCCAGCATTTCTGCTGGCGTTTCGGGAACCGCGAAGTTCCAAGTGCTTAATTCAGATTTCGGCGGCGTGTTGACTTTCGCGCTTAATGTGGGAGAAGTCAAGTCGCTCAACTCAATCCGACTTCACATGAACGAACAGATAACACTTGCAACATGGCAACTTGGCCTCCTACTCATAGCATGCGTGCTGCTAGGGAGATGGCTTACAAGTGGCGCTAAGCGAGTCGGTGAGGATCGAAATATCCGCAACGGCGATAAATCAGGGTCTAAGCTTGCCAACAACGATGGCTCCGCGAGTGACTGAAAACCCGACCTCTCCTAGATAAGTCGTGCCGCTGTTTTTCATTACGGCATGGATTGGTTCCGACGCGCCAATTTCCAACGGCAGGACTTGATGAACGTCATACCCCTCAGCGTCCAATTCGTTGTAGACGGCCTCAAGCGAGTCGGCAAATGCCTGATAGTCCGCAGTCCGTGGCGCGTCTTTTTTGACGGCCTTCGATTTCTTGTTCCAAAACCAACCAGTTGTTTCGACATCGTCGTATTTGCCAACAGGGGCATAAAACCACTTCGTGGCATATTTTTTCTTTGCCATAAAAACTCCTAAATTAACTAGACATCAGCTGAGCGGTATAGCTACCTTTGCCTTCCTAAATTGTGGCACACCACCTCGTGACACCTATGTCGTTGCCGCCGACACTTCCAGCTCCTTTTTCGCAGCCTCCTTCTGCTCTGCGATCCGCTTGGCCACCGCCGTCAAAAACCCCGCAGGCTCGACCCGCAGGCCCGCGAAATCGACCCCCTCATACGCCAACTTGTTGATGGCCTCCC
>JAYWBS010000205.1:0-29440 GCA_043781295.1 Polaromonas sp. | reverse complement strand
CATGCCCTGGTGGTGCGCCATGTAGTTTTTAACCACGCTAAAAGGCTCTGCACGTGGCTGGCGTGACACCGTGAAGTCAACCGCATCCATAAAGCCGTAGTCGCCCCGGGCCGCGAGTTGCTCCAGGCGCCGCAGATTGTCAATCGCTTCTATCGGCTTGACCATGGTGGCCATGATGGTGGCATAGGGTGCCACCACCTTGTCGCTGGCGGGTGTGCGGCGCAGCGCCAGGCGCGGCACGCCAAAAGGTGAATATTGGTAGGCCAGCGAATGGTCTTGCGCAAAGTAGGCTGATTCAGACACGCCCCAGGGCAGGTGTTGTGCCTGCCCAAACAGTTGTTGCTCGGCCAGCGCCGCCATGCTGGCGGTGTGCAGCAAGCCCTGGTAGGGTTCTTCCATCACCAGCGAAGGCATCAGGTATTCAAACATCGAGCCTGACCATGACTTGAGCCCGGGTGTGACGCCGCTGGATAAAAAAGCCCGGCCCAGCGCCATCCAGTGGCGACGTGGTACGTCGCCCTTGGCAATCGCAAAAAAGCTTGCCAGGCGCGACTCGGATGCCAGCAGGTCGTAGTAGCTGGCATCGAGGGTTTGTTCATGTACCCGCAAGCCAATATGAAACAAATGCCGCTTGGCGTTGTACAGGCCCCGAAAGTTCATCGCCATGCACAGCCGCTCGCACTGGGCAGCTATCTGGTGCAGGGTATTTTTCTCATGAACCGTGGTGTCTGCCCTGCGTGCCAGGCTGCCGCAGGCACCGCTGACGGCCAGCAAGTGGCCCGCCAGGTTGCCGCTGTCAACCGTAGACACATAAGCGGGCTGCAACACCTCCAGTGTTTCGGTCTGGTACCAATTGAACAAATGTCCATCGTGCTTGGGCAGGCGCTCTACTGTCGCCAGCGTTGCCTGCAAGCGGGTGATGAGTTGCGCCGTGGTCAGCCAGCCAAACTGGCGCGCGCAGGCTGCCGACAATAAATAAAGACCAATGTTGGTGGGTGAGGTGCGGTGTGCCAGCGTGGGCTGGTCGTCAATCTGCAGGTTGTCTGGCGGCAGGCAGTTGTCTTGCGGCAGGCAGTTGTCTTGCGGCCCCACGCATTGCTCAAAAAAGCGCCAGGTATCGCGTGCCAGCGTTAAAAGATAAGTTCTGTCGTTAGCGCTCAATCGGTTGGCGCTGGACGGCCTGGCTGGCACGCTGGCCCACCACGCCGCTATGGGCCCTAGCGCCCACACCAAAAAAAGAATGGCACCTGCCCAGGCATGTGGGCTGCGCAGTGCTGCCAGCGCAAGCGCCAGGCACAGCAGCGAGACTGCGGCGTGTTTTTGCAAGAACGCTGCCAGCGTGTATTTGGCAGATGCCTGTGCCTGTGCTGCGGTGGTCCATTGCAGCAGGTGCTTGCGGCTAATCAGCATGCGCCACAGCGAACGGCCTATGGCATCCAGCAACAGGCTTGATTTAACAAAAAGCTGGGTGAACTGCCAGGCCGTCGCACCAAACGCACGCCACAGCTCCGTCATGCCAACATGAAAGAAATGTCGCAGCACAATGCCGCGCCGCGTGGGTACCAAGCCAGCGATTGCGCCCAGCAACGGGCCTGCCAAAAAAGCGGCCAGAACGGCGGCCATGGCGCGTGACAATGGCAGCGCGCCCGTAAAAATCACCCACACCAGCAACGCCAGAGAAACCGGCACAACCAGCGAGCGCCGCAGGTTGTCAAGCATCTTCCACAACCCCAAGCTATCTATGCTATAGGTTTTTGCATGCAACATCAGCGGCAACAACTGCCAGTCACCACGCGTCCAGCGGTGCTGGCGCGAATCATCGACGCCCGCATGATGGGGGTGGTCTTCCACCAGCACCACATCACTGACGTAGGCGCAGCGGGCAATCGTGCCCTCCAGCAGGTCATGGCTGAGAACCGATTCATGGGCAAAGCGCTGGTCAAGCACCGCATGCAGTGCGTGGACATTCAGCAGGCCTTTGCCAGTAAACGTGCCCAGACCAAACAGGTCCTGGTACAGGTCTGATGAGCCACTGCTGTACGGGTCCAGGCCGCACTGGCCAGCAAACAGCGCATGAAATGGCGAGCGCTCTTCTAGCTGTGGCAGTGGCGTGACCACACGTGGTTGCAAAACGCCGTAGCCTGCCGTGACGCGCCGGGTTTGCGTGTCAATGTGCGGGGTGTTCAGGGGGTGTGCGGCAATGGATACCAGCTCGCGCAAAGCCGCAGGGGGCAGGCCGGTGTCGCTGTCGAGTGTCAGGATATAACGTATGCCGGTAGCCAGTTGCATGCCATCGGCAAAATAAAAATCACCACCGGCTTGCTGGGCATTGCTGCTGCCGTTGCCCGTACCCTGCATACCGCCGTTGGCCAGTAACCGCACCAGCGCCTCCAGCTTGCCACGCTTGCGCTCCCAGCCTAGCCATTTGGCTTCAGTGCTGCACCAGGTACGCGAGCGGTGAATCACTAAAAAACGGGGCGCCTGGCCAGCATCTGCCGGATACGCAAGATTCAACGCGGTTATTTGCTCCAAGGCATCTTTGAGCAAAGCGTTGTCGGCTGGCATGGTGGACTGTTCGGCATCAGCCCAGTCAGACAGCAATGCAAACTGCGCGTTCTCTTCAAGATTGGCCAGCCAGTGCAGGCGCAGCCTGTCCGCAAGTTCTCGCGTCGATGCCTTGGATGTCAGCATGCAGGGGATCACCACCAGCACGCGGTGCTCTGGCGGAATACCGTTTGCAAACTCCAGCCTGGGCATGGATTTAACGCGGGTTGATTCTGCAATCACGCGGTGAATTAATGCCGCTATAGCCTCAGACACTGGCCAGGTCATCAGGCCTAAAGCCACCCAGCTTGCCCAATGCAAATAAGGCAGGTTGCGCAACCCCCCGGCGGCCAGCAGCAGCACGGCCAGCGTGCCAGCCAGCAAGGCCAGCAGGTACATCGGTAAACGCCAGGCCCGGCGCTTGGCTTTGTCGATGTACCAGAAACTGTTATGCATCTGGCTGGTGCCGCCGGGTGTCAAGGCATTGATCAACGCTGAACGCCCCGGGCCAATCAGGTGGTAAGCCGCTGTGTCTTGCCCGTTTGTTGCCTGCGATTTGGCCACACGCAGCGCACTGCTTACCACTGCTTCGACCACGCTGCGTTCCGGCTTGTCAGTGTCACGGGCGATTTTTTCCATCGCCTGAGTTATTTGCTGGCGCGTGCCTTCACTTTCCAGTGCAAAGCTGGGCAGTTGCCTGAGCACCCTGAGCGAACGGCTCACGGGCTCAATCAGTTCGCTCCACTCGACCTGGCCAATTAAGCGCAGGCTGTTAATGATGTTGCTGATGGTCAGGTTGCTGGAGACTTGCGCCGACTGGCTTTCAGCGATCAGGCCCAGGCCATTCGGACAATGCTGCTGCGTCCAGCGCACGAGATGCGCAAGCGCCTCGGGCGGTTGGTCTGGCATGCGCTGCCAAAGCTGCGTCAAAAATCCCCGGTCAAGCCCTCGGCTATGCATGCGGGCCAGCAGGTCATTGAGGTCTTCGTCGCTCAGGTGCGCATCGGTGTCCCATACCGCATGGGCAGCTTCCCGTGCCGCCTTGCCCTCGGCAATCTGGTCCGCCACGCGGCGCAGGTTTTCAAGCAGCACCACACGCAGCGTGGTGGGCAGTGCCCACAGCTCACCCAGGCTAAGCTCGCTGACCTCCTGGTAGGCATCTAAAAAGGCGGTAAAAAGCAGTGGGTCCAGAACGCTGTCGGTATGTGCCACGTAGGCCCATGCAATGCCGTACACACGCGGCAGCCCTTCGAGGGGTTTGTCAGCCAGCTTGGGCAGATCGGCATAGTAGCGGCGCGGAACGCCTTCAGCAATCTGCTGGAGCTGTGCCTCGACCAGATGAAAATTATCTAGCAGCCATTCGGCGGCAGGTGTGATGTACTGGCCGCTTTGCGAGATGGTGGCAACATAGTCATAGGCTTGCCGCAGGGCCACCATGTTTTCTTGAACACGTGGGAAGAACGACAGGCTCTCACCCCAACCCGAACTCTTGCGTACCGTCTGGGCTTGCGCCAGGCTGCGGCCGTGTTGCTCAAAGCGCTGTGCACCAAAAAGCTCAGCCCTTATCAGGTCTTCAGATCCACCCGAGCAGAAGGCCAGGATTTTTCTGGCATAGGGACTTAAGGTGTCCAGTCTCTCAATACCAGAAGTTTTCACATCTTCAGACGATGCCCGTCACACCCAGCAGTACAACTGCAATGACGGCGGCTGTCACCATGCGTGAGAAGAACAGCATGTGTGCAGATTCAAGAATCGCATGCAGGCCAAAAAAGCGGCTGCGGGTACTGGCGCAATGGTTCATGTGCGAAGCCAGCGCAGCGGTGTCGCTAGAAACAAAGTCAGGGTTGTCGTGGTTACGCGAAGGAGAAAAATCAGCGATGTTGTTAAGGCTCGTCATGATGGGTGCTCCGGGGATTCAAGGGCAGTAATATCGCGGCAGCTTGCGCACGCATTACCTTTGAATTAATCCTACGGACAAACCCTTGATGGGCTTATCAGATGACGCTGTAGTTGTTGTAGGACTGGGCCTTGAGGCGGGGGGGTGAATGGGTTTGCCGTATTCACATACGCGTGTCAACCTTTGATCTCATAACCCCGCTGTTGCTCGAACTGCTTGTATTGGGCTGCAACGCTAGGGTCGGCAAAGCTGCCGCCAATCTCGTCTTGCGCACCAGAGCTGCCCAAGCTCTGAAGCATCGCCGTAGAGTTCATCCATGCGCCATTGCCATCAGCTTGCGCGGGCGCTACGAACGGCAGCAAGTAGCTGTCCAGGATGCCTTTGCCGGGCAAAGCGATTTCTTGCGTCAGCGCCAGTAAATAGTCATTTTTATGGGTGCGCAGCCAATCAATTGAAAAGCCCGCACGTTGGCACAGCTCGGCATGCACGAGCAGCATGGCGCGGCCATTACCGTCTAAAAATGGATGACTAAAGGCGAACAGGCCCATCACTTCGCCCGGACGTTGGCGCATCTTTTTGGCGTCCAAGCCCAAGCGCAAGCCTTCATTGACGGCCCGTGCTGCGTCACTGGGGTGGGCGAACAAGGCTTGGCCTTTGTGAATGGCGCTTTCGGGTGCTGTGGTGGCCCTGTCTTGCCCGGCCCAAGGGTAGAAACCTTGAAACAGGAGCCGATGCACGTGAAGGAAATCCTGGTACGTGATGGCCTTCGCATGTGACAGGTAATCCACCGCATCTGGCAAGTTGGCGCGGAACAGCTCGTGCTCAACGACTTTGACAATATCGAGGTTCTTCTCGCCATCAAAGTTGCGCAAATAACCCGCTGTGTCAAAGTCCTTAAACGGATCGAACATGACTGTCTTGACGGCTCTCTTGATTGTTCATTTCCCGGCGGTGATGGACGAGCAGCGTGGCCATCTCGCGGTCACTGAGCTTGTGGGCGCGCTTCAGGGCCACCAGCAAGTTGCCGGTGGCATCAGACTCAATCTCATCACCCGCCAATCGGGTTGCCACCTCAGCCAACGCATCACCAGCAGTGCGCACGTAGGTGATCTGGTGCTTGCGCGCCAGGCGAGCCACAAACTGGCTCACGCCCTGTGTAGGCATGCGCAACGGCGATGCCGTTAAAAACTTGCGCCTGCCAGACCGCTGATGAACGTAAACCACCGAGTTACCCGCAATAGACAGCCGCCGATTGATGCGATGCGGTCCGGTATTCAGCGTCAGGGCATTAGCGCCAGATGCATTGGACGCATCGCTTTGTGTGATGCGCGCAGCCACGCCCAACTTCTTAAAAACCTCAACTGCGATGTCTTCTGCTGACGCCATCAAACGGATGGCCCCGGTGGCTGGGTCTTTGACAGACTTGGCATAAATCCCCGAGCCAACGCGCACGATGAAGCCCTTGTTTTGCAAAGCCTTCAGCGATTCAGACACCTGCGAGGCACTGCCCAAGCCAGCCACATCACTGCGCAACAGCACAGCGCCTGGGCGCTGCCTGATGGACAACAGAATGCGGCTTTCGGTTTTCATGGGTTTGAATTTAAATGTGTTGAGTAGCTTGTGCTTAATTATATTATTTAGTTCTTTTAAATCAATGACTTATTGTGGTGCGATATGCCGAATATATGGTAGATTTTTTAGTTTGAAATATAAGTTTTTTGCTTGATGATCTGGTGTCAGCGCTAGAAAAGCCTTGAAAACGCATTTTTGCATGATTTTCGGAGTATTTTAGGCTTCTAGCCCAATAGATTCGGGCGCGAGCAGCTACTGATTAAATAGCAAAAGTTACGCTTGATCTGACCTTCAAGCGCGCCATCAAGCGTTTCAAAATACAACTGCCCACGCTACACTTTGCCAATGAACCGCGAAAAAGTCATTGAACTGCTTAAACAGCACAAGCCATTACGGGAAAGCCGCTTTGGCGTTCTCCAGTTAGCCTTGTTCGGCTCTACCGCGCGCGATGCGGCCCGATCTGGAAGTGATGTGGACATACTGGTCAAATTTTCTGGCAAGGTGACTTCTGCGCAGTATTTTGGTGTGCAGTTTTAACTTGAGGATTTGTTTGGCTGCGCAGTCGATTTGGTGACGCAAAAGGCATTGCGCAAAGAATTGCGGCCTTATGTTGAGCGTGAAGCTGTCCATGTCTGATAGCACGCCAGCACGCGAATGGCGGTTTTATATTGACGACATGATTGGGTTTTTTGAGCGTGTGATGGCGTTTACAAAAAGTGTTAATAATGCTATTTTGTTGCTGACCCATTCGTTATGACGCAACAGTACGCAATATCGAACTGATCGATGAAGCGGCAACATACATACCGGATGCTATTTGCAAAGCCTATCCAGACATGCCATGGCGCATGATCATCGCTACCTGAAATCAACGCATTTACGGCTATGCAGGTATTGACGAAGACGTGGTTTGGAGCATCGTACAAACCGATATTCCGGCGCTGCTAGATCGACTGCGACGGATGAAGGCTGCGAATCAATTTGAAACTTAGTCAGTTTCGGTGAAGATCAGATCAGAGCTTGATGCTGCTCTAGCGCTTTGCTCCAGTGCAACACGTCGACACTCAGGCGAAGTCCGCAAATGAAGAAGGGATCGGTTGCCATGATCTGCATGACTTGGGCTTTCGACTCAGCCTCAGCGATCCAAAGGCCACCTTTTGGCGTATCTTGCGGTTCAGACCTGAGCGAGCCAGCGACTAAAACCACATTTTTGTTCTGGTCCACCCAGCGAATATGCGCTTCTAAATGTTCCGCTCTGAGTAAGCCGTGACCTGGTTTGTCGGTGAACAAGACTGCAAAAAGCATTTTTTCTCCAAGAAAATATTGAATTCAGGACACTCACCCCGTATTTCTTAATCCAGCCGCAATCCCGTTGATCGAAATATGAATTCCCCTCTGTACGCGCTCGTCGGCTTGGCCTGCGCGGTAGCGGCGCACCAGCTCCACTTGCAGGTGGTGAAGCGGGTCGATGTAGGGGAAGCGGTGGCGGATGGAGCGTTGTAGCGATGCGTTGTCTGCGAGCAAATGCTTTTCACCGGTGATGAGTGCCAGGGCGCCCACGGTGCGGTGCCATTCGGCTTCAATTGCTGTGAAAATCTTTTTGCGCAATTTGGCATCCGTGACCAGTTCTGAATAGCGTGATGCCAGGGCCAAATCGCTCTTGGCCAGCACCATGTCCATGTTACTGAGTAGCGTTCTGAAAAACGGCCATTCTTTGACCATTTTTTGCAGCAGGGTGATGGCTTCTTTGCGCTTGGCGGGCGTGCCGCCGTCGGCCAGCATGTTGTCAACCGCGGAGCCAAAACCATACCAACCCGGCAGTGTCAGGCGGCATTGTCCCCAGCTGAAACCCCAGGGGATGGCGCGCAGGTCTTCTATTTTTTGACTTGGCTTTCGTGATGCGGGCCTTGAGCCGATATTGAGTTCTGCAATCTCGCGTATCGGTGTGGCGCTGAAAAAATATTCGGTAAAGCCCGGGGTCTCGTACACCAGTGCGCGGTAGGCGGCCATGCTGCTGGATGACAGTGTGGCTGCGGCTTTTAAAAATGCCTGGGTCGCGGGCTTGGTCGGTTGCAGTAATGTGGCCTCCAGCGTGGCGGCTACCAGGGTTTCAAGGTTGCGTCTACCGATTTCGGGATTGGCGTATTTGGAGCCGATGACTTCGCCTTGCTCGGTCAGGCGGATTTGCCCGCGCACTGTGCCGGGTGGTTGCGCAAGAATAGCTTGGTAACTTGGGCCGCCGCCACGGCCTACCGTGCCGCCACGGCCATGGAACATGCGCAACTGAATTGTTGCCCCCACGCTTTTCACTTCGTGTAATGCGCTGCCCCCCGAGGGGGCTATTTTTCCTAGGGGCGGCCCGTCGGAAAAATGTTGTGTTCGATAGTTTCGCTTCGCCATATCGTCAAACAGCTCGACCAGCGCAATCTCGGCCCGGTACAGCTCCCAGTTGCTGGTAAAAATACCACCGTCCTTGTTGCTGTCTGAATAGCCCAGCATGATGTCTTGCTCGGCCCCGCTGCGTTTAACCAGCGGCGCAATGCCGGGCAGGGCGTAGAACTCACGCATGATGGGTGCGGCGTTTCGCAGGTCTTCGATGGTTTCAAACAGGGGTACGACGATGAGGTCGTTGGTCGCATCATCTTGCAAAATGCCATGCATCAGGCCGACTTCTTTTTGCAGCAGCAGCACCTCTAACAAGTCACTCACCGTCTCGGTGTGGCTGATGATGTAGTGGCGAATGGCTTCCTTGCCAAAACGGGCGCGTGCATTGCGCGCTGCTTCAAAAATGGCCAGCTCGGCTTGCGTGTGAGCTGAATACACAGCACCTACTACGCGTAATGGCCTGGCATCGTTTAACAAACGCATCAGCTGCTCGCGCTTGGCGGCTTCATTCAGGCCTGCGTAGGCGGGTTCAATGCGGGCTGTAGCCAGCAGTTCGGTCACCACGTCTTCGTGTTTGTCAGAGCTTTGGCGCAAGTCCACCGTGGCCAGGTGAAAGCCAAACACATCGACGGCGCGTATCAAAGGGTGCAGGCGCTGGGCGACCAAGGCTTCGCCGTGATTTGCCTTGAGTGATGCAGCAATGGTGCGCAGGTCAGCCAGAAAATCTTCAGACTTGGCGTACGCGTTTTGCGGCGCGACAGCATGGCGTGCGGCATCGCCCCCTGTCAGATTTTTCAGGGTGGCGGCCAGACGCGCGTACACGCCTGTCAGGGCGCGGCGGTAGGGCTCGTCCTGGCGGTGTTCGTTGGTGTCGGGTGAGCTGTTGGCCAGAGCCTGCATGGCCGGACTGATATCGATCAGCATGGCTGACAGCGACAGCTCACCACCTAAAAAGTGCACCTCCGTCAGGTAGTGGCGCAGCGCTACTTCAGCCTGGCGGCTGAGTGCGTAATTCAATGTGTCGGCAGACACATTCGGGTTGCCGTCGCGGTCGCCGCCTATCCACTGGCCCATGCGCAAAAAGCTGTGGATTTGCTGGTTGCCGAGTTCGCGTTCCAGATTGGCATACAGCTTGGGGATTTCGCGCAAGAAAGTCGCTTCGTAGTAGCTCAATGCGTTTTCAATTTCATCGGCTACCGTCAGCTTGGTAAAGCGCAGCAGGCGGGTTTGCCAGAGCTGCATCACTCTAGCGCGCAACTGCGCTTCGTTGGCGGCCAGCTCGCGCGGGGTCAGTGCGTCTTTGGCGGCCAGTGCGGGGCTGATGGCGCTTAGCGCCAAGGCCAGGGCTTTGATGTCGTCACGCGCTGTGAGCAGTTGCGCGATGTTGCGCTCGGCGTCCAAGATGCTTTTGCGCTGCACTTCAGTGGGGTGGGCGGTGAGCACCGGGGACACAAAGCTGTGGGCCAGTGTGTTGGCGATGGTTTTAGGTGCTATGCCCGCCCAGCGCAGGCGGGCCAGCGCCACATCAATGCTGCCTTCTTGCGTGTCACCCGCCCGCTCGTGAATGGCGCGGCGACGAATGTGGTGGCGGTCTTCGGCCAGGTTGGCCAGGTGGCTGAAGTAGGTAAAGGCGCGAATCACGCTGACGGTTTGGTCGCCTGACAAGCCTTTGAGCAGTTTCTTCAGCGCCTTGTCTGATTCCACATCCGCATCACGCCTGAAGGCGACTGACAGTTTGCGCACCTGCTCAATCAGCTCATAGGCGGCAATGCCTTCCTGCTCGCGAATCACGTCGCCCAGGATTCTGCCCAGCAGGCGGATGTCTTCCACCAGTGGGCGTTCGCTGTTTTTATTGGCTGTTTTGGCGGCTCTTTGGGTCATGTGATTTCAGTGTGTTTGATGTCTTCTGCATGCTAGCATTGCCTTCCCATACTTGATTACAAATAGGTTACGAGGTAGAGACATGGATCCGACGGACGAAAAAGCAGCGAAAAAAGCAGTTAAAAAAGTGGTGATTGCTACCCGTGAAAGCCGCCTGGCACTGTGGCAGGCTGAGCACGTCAAGGCGCTGCTTGAAAAGCAACTCGGCTGGCAAGTCGAACTGCTGGGCATGACGACGCTGGGGGACCAGATTTTGGACAGATCGCTGAGCAAAGTTGGCGGCAAAGGTTTGTTTGTCAAAGAGCTGGAAGTCGCGCTGCAAGAAGGCCGTGCCGACATCGCCGTGCATTCGCTCAAAGACGTGCCGATGGACTTGCCCGAAGGCTTTGCACTGGCCTGCGTGATGACGCGGGAGGACCCGCACGATGCCTTTGTGTCAAACACCTACGCATCCCTTAGCGATTTGCCGCAGGGCGCTGTGGTGGGTACATCGAGCCTGCGCCGCCTGGTACTGCTCAAAGCCTTGCGCCCTGACTTGAAAATTGAACCGCTGCGCGGCAACCTCGACACCCGCCTGCGCAAGCTCGATGAAGGCCAGTACGACGCGATTGTGCTGGCGGCTGCCGGGCTGAAGCGGCTTGACATGCCCGAGCGTATCCGCGCCAGCTTTGCCACCACCGACATGTTGCCCGCTGCCGGGCAGGGCGCTTTGGGTATTGAGGTGTGCGCTGATAGAGCCGATTTGCTGGAAGGCCTTAAAACACTGGCCGACATGCCGACCTGGCTGGCCGTGACGGCAGAGCGCACGGTGTCGCGTGCCATGGGCGGCAGTTGCTCGATGCCGCTGGCGGCTTTTACCCGTGGGCCAAGGTCGGGTGGCGACTCAAATGGGAATATGGGCATGCTGCTGCAAGCCGTTTGGGGTGACCCGGCCAGCATTGAAACGAACAGTATCACGCCGCTGGTGCATGCCCAGCAAACCGCTGTGGTCAATACGTTTGACGAGGCCGAGGCGCTGGGTGAAGCCGTGGCTGCACAACTGCGGGCGGGTGGCGCGGTGTGGGCGGCTAATTCGATTGCTTGATGATGAATCGCGTCATCGTCACGCGGCCTGCGCATGATGCGGATGTCTGGGTCGCCAGATTGCAGCAAAGCGGCATACAAGCGCAGGCGCTGCCGCTGATTGAGATTGCTGCCGTGTCAAATCCAGCAGACATCAATGCGTTACAGCAGGCTTGGGACAGCTTGAGCGGCTACACGGCCTGCCTATTTGTCAGTGGCAATGCTGCAGTGCACTTTTTTAGCCAAAATTCAAGGTTAAAAATGGCTGTGGCCCAATCAATACGGGCGCAAGAAGCTCCTGATAATATAGCAAATCAACTACCCAAAGCGATGCGGTTTTTAGCCCCCGGCCCCGGCACGGTTGCCGCTTTGCTGGCCGCAAGCGTACCCGCCAGCCAAATTGACGCGCCACCGCCAGACGCGGCGCAGTTTGACTCTGAAGCCTTGTGGCAAGTCATTGGCCAGCGTGATTGGCGTGGTGCCAGGGTGCTGATCGTGCGCGGTAAAGGTGATGCGTCTGAAGGTAGCGCAGGTACAGGCCGTGACTGGTTGGCGCAGCAGTGGCGCGCTTGCGGCAGCACGGTGGATGTGGTCAGCAGCTACGAACGCCGCGCACCTCTTTTGTCAGGTGAACAGATGGCGCTGGCTCGCACCGCCAGCCAGGATGGCTCGGTGTGGCTGTTCAGCAGCTCTGAAGCGCTGGCCAACCTGACCGGTCAGCCGGGTTTGAAAGATGTCAATTGGCGCAGCGCACGGGCCATTGCCACGCATCCGCGCATACAGGTGGCTGTAGAGGCGGCGGGTTGGGGTGTTGTACAGCCGTCACGCCCGGCCTTGCCAGATGTCGTGGATGCGCTTGCCTCGATAGAATCATCGCTACCATGAGTGATCACCCAACAGAGTCTTTGCCAACCCCGCCTGAGGCTGCACCCCTCGCAGCCAATACCGTGCGCGAGTTGGTCGTGCCTAAAAAGCTGGCCTACATGGTGCTGGCCTTTAGTGCGGCGGCTTTGCTGGTCAGCGGCTTGCTCTGGCAAAAGTTGGGCAACATTCAGGAAGAGCTGGCGCGCCGCAGCACCGACTCGGGCGCGCAGGCCATTGAGGCGCGCACCCTGGCCAGGGCAGCGCAAGAAAGCAGCCGTGAGTTGTCAGCCAGGCTGACCTTGCAGGAAACCCGCATCAGTGAAGTCAGCCTGCAACGCACGCAACTCGAAGAGCTGATGCAAAGCCTGTCGCGGTCGCGCGATGAAAACCTGGTGGTGGATATTGAGTCGGCCTTGCGGCTGGCCCAACAGCAGGCGCAACTGACGGGCAGCGCCGAGCCCTTGATTGCCGCCCTTAAATCAGCCGAGCAGCGCCTGCAACGCGCCGCCCAGCCACGCCTGAACCCGTTGCAGCGGGCGATTGCCAAAGACACCGAGCGCATCAAGGCGGCGGGCTTGACGGACGTGCCGGTGCTGTTGATCAAACTCGATGAGCTGAGCCGCCTGGCCGATGAGCTGACGGTTGCCAACGCCATGGTGGTGGGCGCTGGCCCAGCTGCAAAGACGCCACCGCCAGCGCCACGCGTAAGTAGCGCCAAAGAGGGTGCCAAAGACACTGCCAAAGATGAAAAATCATTTTTCTCCAGGTTCGACAAACAGTTTGTAGCCGACTGGGGCCATCGCCTGCTGGACAGCGTGCGGGACGAAGCCCGCAAGCTGCTGCGCGTGAGCCGTATTGACCAGCCCGAAGCGGCCTTGCTGGCACCTGAGCAGGCATTTTTTCTGCGCGAAAACTTCAAGCTCAAGGTGCTCAATGCCCGTTTGGGTTTGCTGTCGCGCCAGACGGATACGGCACGCTCCGACCTGGCAAGTGCCAGCGTTTGGCTGGGCAAGTACTTTGACCCAACTTCGCGCAAAACCCAGGCTGCGGCGCAATTGCTGCAGCAGGTGCAAAGCCAGCTTAAAACCAGCGAGTTGCCACGCCTTGACGACACCATGGCAGCACTGGCTACGGCCACTGCGGGCCGCTGAGCACGAGAGGGCAACAGGTCAACCATGCGCGCTGCTTTTTGGCTTTTAGCCCTGTTTGTGATTGCCGCTGCGGGCGCTTTGCTGGCAGGCAACAACCAGGCGATAGTGACTGTTTTTTGGCCACCCCACCGGATTGATGTTTCTTTTAACCTGATGGTGCTGCTGCTTGCCGGGCTGTTTACCTTGCTGTATGTGGCGCTCAGAGCGCTGTCGGCGGTGTTTTCGTTGCCGCTTGAAGCCAGGGCCTGGCGGGCCCAGCAAAAAGAGCGCGCCATGCATTCATCGCTGATGGACGCGCTGGCGCACCAACTGGCGGGGCGCTATATACGTGCGACCAAATCAGCAAAAAATGCGCTGGCGCAGGAGAAAAGCCTGGCCCGGCTGACGCAGGACTCAGGCCACGCCAGCGGCCACAGCGCCAGCCGTTCCAGCCTGCTTCAGTCGTTGTCGCATCTGCTGGTGGCTGAAAGTGGCCAGGCGTTACAAAACAGGCCATTGCGTGACCAGCATTTGCAATTAGCCCTGCAAAGCTCGGCCCCGCGCCATGCGCAAGAGGTGCGTGAAGGCGTGCAACTGCGCGCTGCCCGTTGGGCGCTGGATGACCGCGATGCTAGAGCCGCACTGGACGCCTTGACGCAACTGCCGCAAGGTGCCGCACGGCGCACGCTGGCCCTGCGTTTGAAGCTGCGCGCCAATCGGCAACTCAGGCAAACTGAGCAAGCCCTGGAGACCGCACGCCTGCTGGCCAAACACCGCGCGTTTTCACCCGCTGCAGCGCAAAGCATTGTGCGCGGCCTGGGGCTTGAATTGCTCAGCGATGCGCATGACCCGGCGCAATTGCAACAAGCGTGGAACACACTTGATGAGAACGAACGCGCCATGCCCGAGCTGGTGGTACATGCCGCTGCGCGCCTGATGGCGCTGCACGGCGATGCAGAGTTGGCGCGTAGCTGGCTGCTACTGGTGTGGGAGCAAGCCATGCAAGCGGGCTCAAGCTTAAGCGACAGCTTGCGCATCAAACTGATTGGTGTGCTGGAGCCTGGCCTCGACTCACTGGACGCCGCCTGGCTGGCGCGGATAGAAGCCGCCCAGCTTAGCCGCCCACGCGATGCGAATGTGCAATACCTGGCAGGCATGGCCTGCCTGAGCCGCCAGTTATGGGGCAAAGCCAGGCAATGGCTATCACTTGCCGTACTGGGCTTGCAAGATGCCGGTTTGCACCGCAGCGCCTGGCGGGCGCTGGCGCTGCTGGCAGAGCAGCGCGATGACCCTGTAGCTGCTGCTGAGGCTTACAAGCAGGTGGCCTTGCTGTAGGCACTGCCACCGCGCTGTCAAAAAAGCTTCAAACCTTAAGCCAGAGGCTTTTCAAACGGTAAAGCCATCTCGCGCAGGTCGCGCTTGGTTTCTACCAGCACCAACGGGCCTTCGCTGCTGGCTACCAAAGCAGGGCGTTCGCGTGGCGCATGTGCTGGTTTGACTTCTGCTGCAATAGCGGCTTGCGCCTCGGCAATTTTGCTGGCATCAGAGTTGACCCATTGCAGGCCTGAGCCTTGGGCTACCTGGGCCAGGTCTTGCAATGGCAAGTCATACGACGTGACCTTGGGCAGTGCGTTGGCCGCAGGCGCTACTGTGGCTGCGGCTGTAGCAACCACTTTTACCGGCGCGGGTACGCTTTGAATGACCTGCACAGGTGCTGCTGGCACAGGCGTAGGTGCTATAAATTCAGGAGCTGCTTGCGCCCGAATCTGTTGGGCTGTAGCCTCATTTAGCAGTGAATTTTCAGCTAAAACAGGATTTTCAGAGCCTGTTTGAGCCTGTTCTTCATTGCCGTTTTCGCTGCGCTCACGCCTCTCGCGGCCATAACGGTCACGACTGCGGCGCTCGCGCGGTTCACGTGGCTGGCGTTGCTCTTCGTTCTGCGTACCACCCTCGTTGGCGGCTACAGCTTGCGATGTGGCATCCAGGTTGGCGTTTTGCTCGGCTGGTGCTGCATCGCCTGTGCTTTGACGGTCGTCACGCCGGTCGTTGCGGCGGCCATTGCGTTCACCACGCTCGCCACGCTCACGGCGCGGGGCTTCCTGGCCAGTGTCTGTTGCCGCGCTGCCCATGGCTGCAGCCATCGCGGCTTTGTTGGCCAGTGCAATGTCTTGCTCAGTCGCATCCATCGGTGCGCGTTGCTCACCACTCCGTTCGCTACGCTCGCCGCGTTCACGGCGAGGGCGCTCTTGGCGACCGCCCTCTCGCGGCTCTCGCGGCTCACGTGGTGGGCGTGGCTCGCGTTGCTCTTGGCCTTCACTTCGTTGTTCGCCGCGCTGTTCATTGCGTTGCTCACCGCGCGGCTCAGTGCTGCGTTCGCGGCGTTCATTGCCTCTGCCTTCTGGGCGGCCTTCATTTCGACCTTCCGGGCGACCTTCCTGGCGATCACCGCGTTCGCCTCTGGCACGGCCACCCCGACGGCCATCACGGCCGCCGCGCTCGCCACGGCTGTCGCGGTTGGCATCTCGGCGCGCATCGCCTTCACGGTCGTCTTTCTTTACATTGGCTGCAAGTGCAGCTTTGGGCGCAACGGGCGCTTCTGCGCCGCCAAATAAGCCTTTGATCCAGCCAAAAAAACCTTTTTCAGCAGGCGCTACAGCTTGCATGGGCGCTGGGGTTGGCGCTGCTTTGGCAACGGGCGCAGCTACAGGTTTGGGTGGCGCAACAGGCGCCGGTGCATCAGGCAACACGCCCTTGATGATGGGTTCCTGCTTGTTGTGCTTTTCCTGGCTGCGACGCGTTACCGTGGTCGGGTCTTCAATTTCTTCAGCCATTTTGTAGCTGGCTTCAATGTTGTCCAAGCGCGGGTCATCGTGCTTCAGGCGTTCAAGGCGGTAGTTCGGCGTTTCCAGTGTTTTGTTGGGTACCAGCAGCACATTGATGCGCTGCTTCATTTCAATCTTGCTGATTTCCGAGCGCTTTTCATTCAGCAGGAAAGACGCGACATCAACCGGAACCTGGCACAGCACAGATGCCGTACTGTCTTTGAGTGACTCTTCCTGGATGATGCGCAAAATTTGCAGTGCCGAGCTTTCGGTGTCACGGATGTGGCCAGAGCCACCGCAACGCGGGCACGGAATCGACGCACCTTCTGACAAAGCCGGGCGCAAACGCTGGCGGCTCATTTCCATCAAGCCAAACTTGCTGATGGTACCGAACTGCACGCGTGCGCGGTCTTGGCGCAGTGCATCGCGCAGGCGGTTTTCAACATCGCGGCGGTTGCGCGACTCTTCCATGTCGATAAAGTCGATGACGATCAGGCCACCCAGGTCACGCAAACGCATCTGGCGCGCGACTTCATCAGCGGCCTCTAAATTGGTGCGGGTCGCGGTTTCTTCAATGTCGCCGCCCTTGATGGCGCGTGCCGAGTTGACGTCAACCGACACCAAAGCTTCGGTGTGGTCAATCACAATTGCGCCGCCCGATGGCAACTGCACGGTGCGGGCGTAGGCAGATTCGATTTGATGCTCGATCTGGAAGCGGCTGAACAGCGGCGCGTCGTCGCGGTAGCGCTTGACGCGGTGCTCATGCTCGGGCATGACGTGGGCCATGAACTGGCGGGCTTGTTCGTACACGTCGTCGGTGTCGAACAAAATGTCGCCGATGTCGCTGTTGAAGTAGTCGCGAATCGCGCGAATCACCAGGCTCGATTCCTGATAAATCAGGAAGGCACCCTTGCCGCCTTTGCCTGCGCCTTCAATCGCCGTCCAGAGCTTGATCAGGTAGTTCAAATCCCACTGCAATTCGGGAGCGCTGCGGCCAATACCGGCGGTGCGCGCAATGATGCTGGAGCCCTGTGGGTACTCTAGCTGGTCCATGTTTTCTTTCAGCTCAGCCCGGTCATCGCCTTCAATACGGCGGCTGACACCACCGCCGCGCGGGTTGTTCGGCATCAGCACGACGTAGCGGCCAGCCAGCGAGACAAAGGTGGTCAGGGCTGCACCCTTGTTACCGCGCTCTTCTTTTTCGACCTGAACCATCAACTCCTGGCCTTCGCGAATCACATCACTGATACGCGCCTGATTGACAGGCACGCCGGGCGTGAAGTAGTTGCGTGAGATTTCTTTAAATGGCAAAAAGCCGTGGCGGTCTTCGCCGTAGTCCACAAAGCAGGCTTCCAGTGAGGGCTCGACGCGCGTGACGACGGCCTTGTAGATATTTCCCTTGCGCTGCTCGCGCCCTTCAATTTCAATTTCGTAGTCGAGGAGCTTTTGTCCGTCAACAATCGCCAGACGGCGCTCTTCCGACTGCGTTGCATTTACCAGCATGCGTTTCATGATGATCTTCCTTATCGTTCCGTTCTAGTGCCTAGAACATTTCAAACCCAAAAACGGGCCAACGATGCCAATGAAGACGTCGTGCGAACGTGGGGAATTGCCGGAGAGCTCAAGGCGTACCGCGACTGGCTGAAAAATCAGTCAGGCAGGCAGCTTGAGCGTAGGCGCGTGGATGGGGCGAGCAGGAGTCAAACCGATAGTTGCCAGCAATGCTACTAAAAAAGTAGCTGCTTGCCCCCATAAAACAAGGGCTGTAGGCTGATATGCACCATATAGCGGGGCCAAAAGGCGCCGCAGGCACAAGTAAATCAGATGGAACAGCGTTGTCATGAAAGGGCTAACCGTTAAAGGACTTTTTCTCACCGAGATCCGCAAACAGCCTGTTGAGTCGCTCTTGGGCTGCCTGCATGGTATTCCGTCGTTGTATTCGCAAAACGTCGACTCTCACCTGGTTAACTTTCCGCTGCGAGGTGCCTGGCACTCTTCGTTGGGCGGCATGACCAGCATGGGCATCGACCTTCCAGCGCGGTTGCAGTTGGCCTTTTTTAGAGGGCTTGAGAAGCGCTTGAACTAAACTCCAAGCAAATCAACAACTTACAACACAACGCTAGTGAAACACATTATAGGGGCAGGTTTGAGCGACTCCAAGCCTGCCAACGTGGCACCCGTGCCCACTGCGACTTTTGTCACGGTGGATGAAGACTATGCTGGCCAGCGGCTCGATAATTTCTTGATTCGCCAGCTCAAGGGCGTGCCCAAAACCCACGTTTACCGCATCATTCGCAGCGGGGAAGTGCGTGTCAATAAGGGCCGGGCGCAGGCCGATACCCGGGTTGAGGCGGGAGACATCGTGCGCTTGCCGCCCGTGCGCACGTCTGAAAGGGCTGACCAGAAAGCCGTCGCCATTCAAGCCGCCCAAGAAATCGTCAGGCATGGCGCCATGTCGAGCGTCGGCGGTTTTGCGCCCGCTGCGGAATTCCCCATCCTGTTTGAAGACGACTTTTTGCTGGCCATCGACAAACCCGCCGGTGTGGCGGTACATGGCGGCAGCGGCGTGAGCTTTGGCGTGATTGAGCAACTGCGCATGGCCCGGCCCGAGGCTGATTTTCTGGAGCTCATCCATCGGCTGGACCGTGAAACCAGCGGCGTATTGCTGATCGCCAAGCGGCGTATGGCTTTGAAGCTGCTGCAAGAGCAGTTTCGTGAACGTGAAACCGACAAGGTGTATTTGGCGCTGGTCAAAGGAGCCTGGCCCGCCAATCAACGCGTGATAGACAAGGCGCTGCACAAATACGAGGCACCGAACGGAGAACGACGAGTCAAGGTAGTGGCCAACGACCACCCAGACGGCATGCGCTCGGTCACGCTGGTGAAAGTCAAAAACACAGTTCTTGAAGGTGCATTCACCTTGCTGGAAGTCACCATCAAAACCGGCCGCACCCACCAGATCAGGGTGCATTTGGCCGATGCAGGTCACCCGATTGCAGGGGATGATAAATATGGTGACTTCGACCTGAACAAGGCGCTGCAAAAAACCAGCATCAACACGCCCAGCCTGAAGCGCATGTTTCTGCACGCCTGGAGCTTGAAGTTCAACCACCCCAAGCTGCGCAAAGTTGTGCATCTAACTGCCGAGTTACCGCCTGAATTGCAGCAGTTTTTGCCCAATGATGTTAGCCTTTCTACGACAATCGCACCATGACCACCCGCAACTTTGACCTCATCGCCTTCGACTGGGACGGCACGCTGTTTGACTCCACCCAAATCATCGTGCGCTGCATTCAGGCGGCCGTGAAAGACGTGGGCGGCACGGTACCGACTGACAAGGCCGCAGCCTATGTGATTGGACTGGGTTTGAATCAGGCACTGGCCCATGCCGCCCCTGATGTGCCAGTGGATAAATACCCGCTGCTGGGCGAGCGTTATCGCCGCCACTACCAGGCGCATGCCAACGATTTGAGCTTGTTTGAGGGCGTGTTGCCGCTGCTCGATGCGCTCAAGGCGCGCGGCTATTTGCTGGCGGTAGCGACGGGTAAGTCGCGCCACGGACTTGATGAGGTGCTGCAAACCGTTCAGCTCAAAGGCATGTTTGATGCCTCTCGCACCGCCGACAAAACCGCTGGCAAGCCCGACCCCAAGATGCTGTACGAACTGATGACCGAGCTGGGCGCGACTGCGCAGCGCACGCTGATGGTGGGTGATACCACGCACGATTTGCAAATGGCCTTGAATGCGGGTTGCCCCAGCCTGGGTGTCAGCTATGGCGCGCATACGCCAGAGGCGTTTGCGGCACTCAAGCCCTTGCACATTGCCCATTCAGTGCAGAACATGCACGATTGGCTGCTTAAAAATGGATAGAAACGGATAGAAACGGTCAAGGCATCGTGGACGATTTGCACCCCCTTTGTAACTCAGGTGACTTGGCTGAAGGTGGGCATGCCGTGCCTTTTGATGTGGTCTACGCGGGCCAAACCTGCCGGGCATTTGCCGTCAGATTCAACGGTACGGCCTACGCATACCTGAACCGCTGCACGCATGTGGCGATGGAGCTTGACTGGCAGCCTAACCGGATTTTTGATGCCACCGGCCAATGGCTGCTGTGCGCCAGCCACGGCGCGGCTTACTTGCCAGACACTGGCCAGTGCGCAGGTGGCCCCTGCCATGGTGGGCTGGTCAAAATCACACTTTCAGAAAACGACGCGGTGGTTTACTGGCGTTCGGCCTACAACCTCAAGCCACTGGCGTTTTAATACTTCTTTAAACTACCTACATGACCGATCACAACCGCCCCGACCCCAATGAGCCTTCTTTTGACCCGTCAAAAGACCTGAATATTGATTCAAATGAGGCGCTAGCCCAATCAATTCGGGCGCAAGCAGCTCCTGAAACAGGAGCAAAAAAAGCTGGCTCAGCTGATCCGTCTGCCGTTCCCGGCTGGGAGCGCGCAACGCTTGAAAAGCTGGCCTTTGCATCCCTGAATGAGCAAAAGGCCACGCGCCGCTGGAAAACCTTTGTGCGCCTGTCCTGGCTGGCGTTTTTCATTACCCTGGTATGGATGGCTTTGCACCGAGGCACACCGACGAGTGACACGACGGTGCCGCACATGGCGGTGGTCGAGATCAAAGGAGAGATTGCCGCCGGAGCGGATGCCAGCGCCGAGTTCATCAATGCGGCGTTGAAGGCTGCGTTTGAAGACGAGGGCGCCAAAGCCGTGGTGCTGCTGATTAACTCCCCCGGCGGTAGCCCGGTGCAGGCCGGCATGATGAACGACGAAATTTTGCGCCTGAAAGCCAAGCATAAAAAGCCTGTGTATGCGGTGGTGGAAGAGACCTGCGCTTCAGCGGCCTACTACATAGCCGTGGCAGCGGACCAGATTTTTGTCGATAAAGCCAGCATTGTGGGCAGCATCGGCGTGTTGATGGATGGCTTTGGCTTTACCGGCCTGATGGACAAGCTGGGCGTCGAGCGCCGTTTGCTGACGGCCGGCGAAAACAAGGGTTTTATGGACCCCTTCAGTGCCCAGAGCGACAAGCAGCGCGCTTTTGCGCAAGCGATGTTGAACCAGATTCACCAGCAATTCATCAGCGTGGTCAAAGCCGGGCGCGGCAAGCGCCTGAAGGAAACGCCTGAAATGTTCAGTGGCCTTTTCTGGACAGGCCAACAAGCCATTGAACTGGGCCTGGCAGACCAGCTGGGCACGCTTGAATACGTCGCCAGAGAAATCGTAAAAACCGACGAAATCATCGACTACACCCGGCGCGACAACGTCGCTGAGCGCTTGGCCAAAAAGTTTGGTGCGTCGATGGGTGAGGGTGCCATGAAAGCGTTGAAGGCCTTGCCGGCCTTACGCTGAAACTAACGCCCAATACAAAACACCGCAGGCAAATCCAGCGGTGGATTGGGTTTATTTTTCTTCCAGCTGCTGGCCTGCTGGCTGTGAACCCAGGCTTTTTCAAGTGTTAAACCGCAACTTAGCGCGAGCCGGGTATTGCTTTGTAGCGTTTGCAGCAGCGCCTGTAACAACGCGGTGTTGCGATAAGGCGTTTCAATAAAAATTTGTGTCTGGCCGGTTTTTAACGCCAGGGATTCCAGCTCGCGTATGCGCTGCACCCGCTCGCCGCCGTCTTGCGGCAGGTAGCCTACAAACGCGAAGTTTTGGCCATTCAAGCCGCTGGCTGCCAGGGCCAGCATCAGGGACATCGGCCCGGTCAGGGGCACGACCTGGATTCCAAGATCATGCGCCGCCCGCACCACCGATGAGCCCGGGTCGGCAATAGCTGGCATGCCTGCTTCACTGACCAAACCCATGTCGCGGCCTTCCATGGCGGCAATCAGGAGTGGCCTGGCGTCAAAGTTTCCGGTGTGGTCGCCTTTTTTATGCACCTCGCGCGGCAGCTCCTGAATTTGTAGCGACTGCACCGGCGTGAGCAGTGGTTGCAGCTCGTTGATGCGTTTCAAATAGGCGCGCGTGCTCTTGGCGTTTTCGCAAATCCAGCAGGGTAACTGCGCTGCAATGTTGATGGTTTCAAGCGGCATGACGTTCTGAATCGGCGCTTGCGCAGTACAGCCGAAATCAAGCGGTGCTGGTACCAAGTAAAGCTTCCCTTTTGTTTTAGTCACTGTGCTCATGATGTCGCCCGTTGTGAAAGGATCTCGATACCCGCTGACTGAATCATTTTGCAGGTGCGAATCAAAGGCAAACCGACCAGAGCAGTCGGGTCATCGCTGTCAATCGATGCGAGTAGCGCAATACCCAGCCCTTCACTTTTGGCGCTGCCTGCACAGTCATAGGGCTGCTCGATGCGCAGGTAGTTTTCAATCTCACTGTCTGTCAAATCCCGAAAGGTAACGCGCACTGCGGCCAGGCTGCTTTCTTCAAAACCGCTTTCCAGGCACACCACCGACACGGCGGTTTGAAACACCACCGTCTGCCCACGCATCAGGCGCAGTTGCGCCACCGCCCGGTCATGGGTGCCGGGTTTGCCCAAGCTCTGGCCGTGCAAATCGGCCACCTGGTCAGAACCAATCACCACGCCTTCAGGAAACCTGGCAGCGACTGCCCTGGCTTTGGCCAGGGCCAGCCTTTCGGCTAGCGCGTGGGGTGCTTCGCCCGGCAAGGGGGTCTCATCCACATCGGGCGCGGCCACTTCAAACGGGATGTGCAGGCGGGTCAGAAGTTCTCGCCTGTAGGCGGAGGTCGAGCCCAAAATCAGCGTACGGCTGTTGGCGGGGGGCAAAGCAGGCAAGAGGGGCAAATTCATGCCTTGATTCTCTTACACTGCTGGCATGACCCGACAGCAACAAACGCACAACCTCAATCTGCAAGCCTTGGTGATTGGCGGTGTGCCGCTGATTGAGCACACACCGCTACAAAATTTGGAGCGTCTTGCCCATGAATCTATTGGGCTGCAGCCTGATTCTATTGTCAATTGGCAGGCTACAGCCGAGTTGCGCGTGGGTGCAGCGGGGCAGATGGACACGTGGCTGCACCTTCGGGCCGATACGTCTGTGCCGCTGACCTGCCAGCGTTGTATGGCCGCTGTCCAGGCGCCTTTGCGGGTCGATCAGTGGTACCGCTTTGTGGCAACTGAAGACATTGCCATGGCTGAGGATGATGCGTCTGAGGAGGACTTGCTGGTCATGGCGCCGCAGTTTGACTTAGGTTGCCTGCTGGAGGATGAGCTGCTGATGGCGCTGCCGCTGGTGCCGATGCATGACGAATGCCCAGTGTTGCCAGCATTCAGCGCAGGAACCACTGAACTTCCCGCCGATGGGGCAGATAGGCCGAATCCTTTTGCTGCGCTGGCCCAGTTAAAGAAAAAGTAGTCAAAAAAAGCCTGTAAGGCCCAATCTTGGCCAGTCGGCACGGTATTCCCACGCTGGCTTATCCGCGCTATAATCAAAGGCTTCGCGTGCTGCCCAAGTGCGCAATTAACCAACTTTTTACCCGCACAGTGAAGATCATCACTGTTCGATCAGGAGCTCGTCATGGCTGTTCAACAGAACAAAAAATCACCTTCCAAGCGCGGCATGCACCGCTCACACAACGCCTTGACCGTACCGGGCATTGCTGTGGAGTCCACCACGGGTGAGACCCATCTGCGTCACCACATCAGCCCTACCGGCTTTTACCGTGGCCGCAAGGTGCTGAAAACCAAATCTGAAGCGTAAACCATCGCCTCAGACATTGATCCACACCTGTATGGGCTCGCACTTATTCTGCGGGCCTTTCTTTTGTCCGGGTTTTAAATTGCTGGCTGCATCGGTCACCTCATGATCAGGATCGCTATCGATGCCATGGGTGGTGACTATGGCCCCGCCGTCACCCTACCCGCCAGTCTGGCTTTTCTGGCTGGTCATCCTGACGCTTCGCTTGTGGTTGTGGGTCAAGCTCAGGTTTTGGAGGCCCATCCGCAGTACGCCCAATTGCAGGCGCATCCGCGCTGCCAAGTTATTGCCGCTACAGAGGTCGTCACCATGGACGACCCGATAGAAATCGCTCTGCGGCGCAAAAAAAACTCATCCATGCGGGTTGCCATCAACCAAGTCAAAGACGGTACGGCTCAGGCTGCGGTGTCAGCCGGCAACACAGGGGCGCTGATGGCCATTGCCCGTTATGTGTTGAAAACCATGGACGGTATTGATCGGCCTGCCATTGCCACCCAACTGCCCAACGCCATGGGTGGTGCCACAACGGTGCTGGATTTGGGGGCGAACGTCGATTGCACCGAAGACCACTTGCTGCAATTTGCCGTCATGGGCTCTGCACTGGTCACTGCCATCTCAAGCAACCCATCGCCCAGTGTTGGCTTGCTCAATATCGGCGAAGAGGTGATAAAAGGTAGCGAAGTAATTAAAAAAGCGGGTGAATTGCTGCGATCTGCTGCTAACTCCGGCGATTTAAATTTTTATGGCAACGTTGAAGGTAACGATATTTTCAAAGGAACGACAGACATTGTGGTTTGCGACGGTTTTGTAGGCAACGTGGCACTCAAAACCAGTGAAGGGCTAGCCAGCATGATTGGCGGCTTCATGAAAAAAGAGTTTTCACGCAATATATTCACAAAAATGGCTGCTATCGTTGCTTATCCAGTGTTAACTGCATTTAAAAACCGAATGGATCACAGACGCTATAACGGTGCTGCCTTGCTTGGCTTGCAGGGTTTGGTGTTCAAAAGCCATGGTTCAGCGGATGTTTTTGCCTTCGAGCGTGCCCTGAACCGGGCGTACGATGCTGCCAGCAATAACTTGCTCGAGCGTGTACGCGAACGCATTGCCCATGCAGCACCCATCCTGGTAGCCATGCAGCTTGAGCAGAACGTGCAAGATTCAAAAGAAGCCGTCGCGTTACATTAAGCGATACTTTTCAAGCCCCCTTTTTAATGTCACTTTATTCACGCATCACTGGTACGGGCAGTTATTTGCCACCTGATCGGCTGACCAACGCTGATCTGGCTGCCCGCCTGGCTGCCACGGGGGTCGAAACCTCTGACGAATGGATTGTTGAGCGCACCGGCATTTATGCCCGGCATTTTGCTGCGCCCGATGTGTCGTGTAGCGACCTGGGCGTTGAAGCGGCAAAAAATGCATTGCAAGCCGCTGGTTTGCAGGCTGGCGATATTGATCTCATCATCGTCGCTACGTCCACGCCCGACATGGTTTTCCCATCAGCGGCGTGCATTCTGCAAAACAAGCTGGGTATTGCGGGTTGCCCGGCGTTTGATATTCAGGCGGTGTGTAGCGGCTTTGTATATGCGCTCACGGTGGCTGACGCGATGATCAAAACCGGTATGGCCAGCAAAGCGCTGGTGATAGGCGCAGAAGTGTTTTCACGCATTCTTGACTTTTCAGACCGTACCACTTGCGTGCTGTTTGGTGATGGTGCCGGTGCTGTGGTGCTTGAGGCATCAGACACGCCCGGCATTTTGGCGAGTGACTTGCATGCCGACGGCAAACACGCCGGCATTTTGTGCGTACCGGGCAATGTGTCGGGCGGCAAAGTCATCGGTGATGCGCTGCTCAAAATGGACGGCCAAGCGGTTTTCAAGCTGGCAGTGGAGGTGCTTGAAAGTGCGGCCCGCGCAACCCTGGCCAAAGCCAATATGACAGACGCAGACATTGACTGGCTGATCCCGCACCAGGCCAACATCCGCATCATGCAAAGCACGGCTAAAAAGCTCAAGCTGCCGCTTGAAAAACTCATCGTGACGGTTGACCAGCATGGCAACACCTCAGCGGCCTCGATTCCGCTGGCGCTTGACGCGTCGGTGCGCAGTGGCAAGATCAAAAAAGGTGACACGCTCATGCTGGAAGGCGTGGGTGGCGGCTTTACCTGGGGTGCGGTACTTCTCAATTATTGAGGAGGCCTTCGCATGAGTTCACGCTACCGCAACCTTCTTTTTGCGGGTTTGATGATCATCGCTTTTGCGGCGGCGAGCTACAAAATTTTTAGCCGTGCGCCAGATTCTGTTTTTGCAGCTTCGGCTGTCAAAACATCGTCTCCATCAAACAAGTTATCTGGCTATGGTCAACCACCCCGGTTTGACGCGCAATTTGTATCGAGTCATCCAGGCCAGGCTGTACACGCACCCTCAATCGTTGAATTGCGCGATGGCAGTTTACGGGCGGTGTGGTTTTCAGGTTCGCGCGAAGGTGCGGGGGATGTGACGGTTCAAACGGCTGTCTTGAATATGGCCTCTAAGGGCTGGGATGCGGAGACGACTTTGTTCAACCGTGTGCAGTTAGAGCGGAGCCTGTGGCGCTACATCAAAAAAATCGGTAACCCGGTGATTGCACGCGCGCCTGATGGGTCACTGCATGTGTGGGTGGTGAGTGTGTCATTGGGCGGCTGGGCTGGGAGCGCCATCACGTGGGCTCGTTCAGAAGACGATGGTTTGAGCTGGAGCCAACCCAAAAGGCTTGTGACGTCGCCTTTTTTAAACATCAGCACACTGGTTAAAGGCGTCCCTGCGGCGATGATGGATGGCTCAGTCAGTCTGCCTGCGTACCATGAGTTCATCACCAAGTTTGGCGAGGTTTTGCATATCAGCCCCGAAGGGCAGGTGATGGATAAAACCCGAATTCCCGGCAGCCATACCAGTTTGCAACCCGTGCTGCTGGTGGCCAGCCCAATCGACGCCAAAGCGTACATGCGCTCAAGCCAAGGCGGCAAGGTGCTTGTATCAAGTACAACTGATGCGGGCAAAACTTGGGCTCAGGCAAGTGCGATGAATTTGCCCAACCCGGACTCTGCGCTGGCTGGCCTGGTCAGCAGCACGGGTGACCACTGGCTGGCGTTAAACCCGACTGCTGCAGGTCGTCAGTCACTGGCTTTGTACAAGGCCAACAGTTCAGGCAGTTTTGATGCGGCCAAGCCGATGTTTGTTGAAGGCTCTGGCGTATTACAAGCATCTAACGCTGGCTTATCCATCGCTGATCATGCTGCTTTGCTGGGCCGTGAACTCAAAGCCCAGGGCACCAGTGATGCTGATATTCAGGCTTATGTGGCCAGCGCGGCCAGGCAGTTGTGCGGCCCAACTAGCTGTGTACAAGAGTTTTCATACCCCTATCTTTTGCAGACGCGGGATGGTGTGATGCATCTTGTGTACACCTGGAACCGCACCCGCATCAAGTACATCCGGTTCGACCATGCCAGTGTTCAGTGATGCTTTCGCCATGTTGGGCATCAGCCTGGTGCTGTGCGCTGGGCTGCTTGCCTTGCTTACCGCTTGGCGTGTTGCTGGTGCGCAGGGGATGTGGATGAAGCTGCTCACGGTGCTTGGCTTTGCACTGCTGTGGATTCCGTTGGGCGAGGCGAACATACCTGTTGTGGCCTATGTCAGGGGCATCACGGCTGACTTGAGTATTAGCTTGGTCGCGCTAGCGGCGTGGCATATTGGCCATCATGCACTTGGTTTGCGAGCAGTCGCCAAACATGAGCAAATGGCGGTCATGGCAGCGGTAGTTGTGTCTGCATTGTTTCTTTACCCGATGGCATTGGGGTGGGGTGACTGGGATGCGTACCGCCCCGGTTGGGGCTCATGGGGCATGCTGCTGGCATTGCTGGCGCTTTGCGCTGTCTGTTGGGCTAAAGGTCTCTTGGTTCTGCCTGCGCTGATTGTCCTGGCCTTGCTGGCGTGGATCCTGGGCTTGATGGAATCTGGCAACCTGTGGGACTATTTGCTAGACCCCTGGCTGTCGGTATTTGCTTTGGGTTTCGTTTTTATAAAATGCATGAAAGCGGCAATAAGCCGTTTTCGTTGATTGAGATCAGTTGGAGTACTCATTGAAACCATTTGCTTTTGTATTTCCGGGTCAGGGTTCGCAAGCCGTGGGCATGCTGGATGCCTGGGGGGATCACCCGGCCGTCGCGCACACATTGCAAGAGGCATCTGATGCGCTGAATCAGGACATTGGCCTGCTCATCAAAGAAGGCCCAAAGGAAGCGCTGGCCTTGACCACCAACACCCAGCCCGTGATGCTGGTGGCCGGTGTTGCGGCCTACCGCGTGTGGATGGCTGAGGTGGGCGTTGCGCCGGCTTATGTGGCCGGGCACTCGCTGGGTGAATATGCCGCGCTGGTGGCCAGCGGCGCTTTGAGCTTGACGCAAGCTGCACCGCTGGTGCGCTTCAGGGCCCAGGCCATGCAGGACGCGGTGCCTGTAGGCGCTGGCGCGATGGCCGCCATACTGGGCCTGGATGCTACTAAAATAATAGCTGCTTGCGCCCGAATAACGGGGGCTACAGCTCAATTTGACCTGAAAAATGACCTAAAACAAGGCGAAGTCGTTGAGGCTGTTAACTTCAACGACCCAATGCAGACCGTGATTGCCGGTAGCAAAGCGGCAGTTGACAAGGCTTGCGAGACCCTCAAGTCTGAAGGGGCCAAGCGTGCCTTGCTGTTACAGGTTTCTGCACCGTTTCACTCCAGCCTGATGAAGCCTGCCGCTGAAAAGCTAAAAGAAAAACTGGCTCAAACCACCTTCGCGTCGTTACACATACCGCTCATCAACAACATTGATGTGGCGATTGAGACGGATGCGCTTCGCATTTGCGATGCCCTGTATCGCCAGGCTTTTGGCGCCGTGCGTTGGGTCGAGTGTGTGCAGGCCATCAAGGCACGCGGTGTCAGCCATATCGTCGAATGCGGGCCGGGTAAAGTACTCTCTGGCCTGGTCAAGCGGATAGATGCCGACATGACGGGTGCCCCCCTGTTTGATGTTGCCTCCATGGCCCAGGTCCAAGAACTGTTGAAAGAGTTGCCGGTATGAGTGAAGTCAAGTTTGAAGGTCAGGTTGCACTGGTCACAGGTGCGTCGCGCGGCATTGGCGCGGCAATAGCGCTTGAGCTGGCCAAAAAAGGACTGAAGGTCATTGGCACGGCGACCACCGATGATGGCGCTGCCAAAATCTCGCAGGTGCTTGCTGCTTTCCCCGGCTGCGCTGGCAAAAATCTGAATGTCAATGATGCTGCTGCGTCTGAGGCGCTGATTGAGAGCATTGTTAAAGAGCACGGCACATTGCAGGTGCTGGTCAACAATGCAGGCATCACCCGGGACATGCTGGCGATGCGTCTGAAAGACGACGATTGGGATGCCGTCATCGACACCAATTTAAAAGCGGTTTTTCGCATGAGCCGTGCTGTGATGCGTACCATGATGAAGCAGCGTTATGGCCGCATTATTAACATCACGTCGGTGGTCGGCAGTTCGGGCAATGCAGGCCAGTCCAATTACGCCGCAGCCAAGGCGGGTGTTGCCGGCATGACGCGGGC
>JAYWBS010000204.1:0-3719 GCA_043781295.1 Polaromonas sp. | reverse complement strand
TGGCTATGACGACTCCTTTAGCCCCCTGGCTGCAAACCCAACTGGAAAGTCTGCTAACCCAGCGCGGCCACGCCTGGTTGCTGGCTGGCCCGTCAGGCCTTGGCCAGTTTGAACTGGCCCTTGCCCTGGCACGCGCCTGGCTGTGCGACAACCCCAGCCCGCAAGGTGCATGTGGGGTCTGCGGCAGTTGCCACGCGGTAGACGTGCATACCCATGCAGACCTGGCGATGCTGATGCCCGAAACCCTGTCTCTTGCGCTGGGCTGGCCGCTGGACGAGAAAACTCAAGACGAGCTGGACAGCAAAAAGCGCAAACCCAGCAAAGAAATCAAGGTCGATGCCGCACGTGAAGTCGTGTCGTTCACCCAGTTCACCCGCTCACGCGGCACGACCAAGGTGGTGCTGGTGTTCCCGGCCGAACGCATGAACGGCATCACCGCCAACACCCTGCTTAAAACACTCGAAGAGCCGCCCGGCGCCGTCAAATTCATCTTGGCCACCGAAGCAGCGCACCAGTTGCTGCCCACCATCCGCAGCCGCTGCCTGGGTCACACCATGACCTGGCCGGGCTTTGATGAAGCGCTGGCCTGGTTGCGGGCAGTCAGTGCGCAAGCGGGTGAGGGTGAAGGCAAAAAAACCGCCAAACCGCCCACGGCCAGCGACTTGAAAACCCTTTTAACCGCTGCTGGTGGTCGCCCCGCCGATGCGTTGGCCTGGGTTCAAAACGGGCAGGCCGCTGCTATTGCGCAAAGCTGGCAGGCCTTGCCCAAGGCCATGGCTAAAGGCGATGCGACAGCGCTCAGCGACTTGCTGCCGTCCGAGGCGGTTGATGCGCTGCAAAAGCTTTGCCACGACGTTCTGGCCGTAAGAGTTGGGACTGAACCGCGATTTTTTAGTGCTGGTGATCTACCCATTACGGCTAGTAAAACCGCCCTGTACGCCCTAACCAACTGGTCCAAAGAGCTGGCCACGACAGCCCGCACTGTCGAGCACCCCTACAACCCGGGCCTGATGCTGGAGTCACTCGCCAGCCGGGCCAAGGTGGCATTGACAACGCGCTGAAAGCAACAGGAAGGCGACAAATTAGCTGCTTACCTACACCAGTCCGTGGTCAAACCGATAAACTAACAGCATGAGTACAAAGCCTCCCGCAAGCCTAGCCAGTGCCGTAGCCGCTGCCCCACCATCTGCTACCGCTACTGCGCGGCCCAGCGTCGTGCAGTTGGCCATCAAGGAAAAAGCGGCGCTGTATGCCGCCTATATCCCGCTGTTCAAGGAAGGCGGCGTGTTTATTCCCACGGCCCGAGAATACCAGCTTGGCGCAGACGTGTATGTCCTGCTAACCCTGCCTGATGACACCCAGCGCTATCCGGTCGCCGGAAAAGTCGCCTGGGTTACACCCGCCAAAGCCGCAGGCAATCGCACGCAAGGCGTAGGCGTACGTTTCCCGAACGATGAAAAATCCCGGTTGCTGAAACTCAAAATAGAAGAGATTCTGGGCGCCCATCTGGCTTCTGAGCGCCCAACCCAGACGATTTAGTCAGTTATTGGGATCATTGCCCAATTTAATTGCTCTTTTTTTTACAGCTGCTTGCGCCCGAATTCATTGGACTACAGCCATTTTTAATGCCTGAAAAAGGCCCTTTTTACCGTTTTTTTGCATGTTTACCGATTCCCATTGCCACCTGAGCTTTCCTGAACTCAAAGCCAGGCTGCCTGAAATCCGCCAGGCCATGGCAGTGGCCCAGGTTGACCGCGCTTTATGTATTTGCACAACGCTTGAAGAGTTTGAAGACGTTCATGCGCTGGCTACCAGCTATGACAACTTCTGGTCCAGCGTCGGCGTGCATCCTGATAACGAAGGCGTACGTGAACCCACGGTAAGTGATCTGGTACAACGCTCGGCCTTGCCCAAAGTGGTCGGCATCGGCGAGACCGGGCTTGACTACTTTCGCCTGGGCGATCGCACGGTGGCCGACATGGAATGGCAGCGTGAACGCTTTCGGGTGCATATCCGTGCAGCCCGGCAAGTGGGCAAGCCGCTCATCATTCATACACGCAATGCGTCAGAAGATACGCTGGCGATCTTGAAGCAAGAGGGTGAGGGCGCAGGCCAGGTCGCGACAGGCGTGTTTCACTGCTTTACAGAAAGCGAAGCGGTTGCCAGGGCAGCACTTGACCTTGGCTTTTACATCTCTTTTTCGGGAATTTTGACCTTCAAAACCGCGTCAGACCTGCGCGAAGTCGCCCGTTTTGTACCACTTGACCGTATTTTGATAGAGACCGACAGCCCTTATCTGGCACCCATGCCGTATCGGGGTAAAACCAACAATCCTTCTTATGTGCCGTATGTCGCCAAGCTGATCGCCGAGCTCAAAGCTCAAAGCCTGGAAACCATTGCTGAAGCGACGAGTCATAACTTTGAACAGCTCTTTACCGGTGCCAATATGCCTGTAACGCCATCACCACCATGAAAACATTCTTCATAAAACACTTTAAGTTTGCAATATATCTAATTGTTTTAATTGAATTTAATTCATCTTATGCTGGCTCTTATGATGATTTCTTCAAAGCATTGAGGATGGACGACACAGCAACGGTCAAGCAATTGTTGGCGCGTGGCTTTGACGTGAATACGCTTGATCCGCAAGGCCAGCACGGCTTGGCAATTGCCATTCGCGAAGCGTCACCCAATGTTGCCAGCCTGCTAGTCGATGCCTCCAAAATTGATTTGAACGTACAAACCACCCAGGGAGAAAGTCCATTGATGCTGGCAGCACTCAAAGGTCAACTGGCATTAGCAGAGAAAATGGTTAAAAACGGCGCTGACGTCAATAAAACCGGCTGGACGCCGCTGCATTACGCAGCCAGCAACGGCCATCTTCCATTGATACGCTTGCTAATCGAAAACTATGCCTACATTGACGCCGAATCGCCCAACGGCACCACGCCACTCATGATGGCCAGCATGTACGGCAGCCCAGAGGCCGTCAAACTACTGTTGGACGAAGGCGCAGACCCATTGCTGAAAAACCAGCAAGGCCTTACTGCGCTACAGTTTGCGCAACGCGCCAACAGGCCCGATGCAATTGAGCTGCTTTTAAAAGTTGTTCGAAGCAAACAGGCTACTGGCAAGTGGTGAAAATCTATTTCTGGCTTTTCTCTGTGCATAGATTTAATATTCCACGATGTATATTATGTTAAGTCTAAAATACCCCAAATAACCCGCGCAATTGGCCTGGCTGCATCCGGCGAAATGAAGTTGACAACACTTTGGAAATGAAAGTGTCAACACACCGAGTAGAACCTAGCATTTATGCGCCCTTCAGCAGGTCACAGGAATCCGCACAAAAAGCCGAGTGAAAACTTTGATGTAATTTTTCAGCACAAAGTTATGAAATGAAGTTGCCAACACTTCTGGTTGACGGGATGGTTGACTGCAGCGCGATTGACCATCTTTTTACGAGCAACACACGTCAGCGCATCTAAAAACATCTAATTTCGTGAACTGGTGGTCGTTATTGCTTCCCATCGGCAACAGGTGTCACTCTTCGCTGCTCCTAATTAACGCGGCAATGCTTGCTTCCTAACATTTGTTTGCTGACGTACTTTGCTTCAACTTCGGCTGGACGGCTGCAGATGAGAAATGGGCTGCTGCCGGTTTCATTTTCCACCTTAACAAGGAGTCTATGAAACCGGCAGCAGCCCAAACCAGCGGTT
>JAYWBS010000203.1:0-11204 GCA_043781295.1 Polaromonas sp. | reverse complement strand
CCTCAAGGTGCTGATGCCCGAGCAATTGCGCCAGATGCCGTTCTTTGGCCACGCAACTGCGAAAGTACTGCTCGTCGCTCATGCGCATGTGGCTGTCGGTACCTTCGGATGAGTCGGCTTGGGTGACGCGGGTCATGGTGTCTCCTTGGGTGGGGTCTGCTGCCTCAGGTGACAGCTTGCGCTTTTTCCTTCTCGGTCACAAACGAATCCGCATAAAACTCGTCTTCGGGCAGGCCTGCTTTGATGTAAGCCGCCTGCGCGGAATCAACCACAATCGGCGCACCGCAGGCATAGACCTGGTGGCCCGACATGTCGGGGAAATCCTGCAACACTGCGTTATGCACAAAGCCCGTCCGGCCTGTCCAGGCATCTTCGGGCAGCGCGTCTGAAATAACGGGCACATAGCGCAGGTTGGGCATGTCAGCCACCTTGGCTAACACCCAATCGTTCATGTACAAATCAGCCGGGCGCCGGCCGCCCCAGTACAGCACGGCGGGGCGCGTGATACCTTTGAACTGTAGGTGTTCGATGATGGCCTTGATCGGCGCAAAACCGGTACCTGATGCCAGCAGCACCATGGGTTTGGTGCTGTCTTCACGCAGGTAAAAGCTGCCAAATGGGCCTTCAACCCGCAAAATTTCTTTTTCTTTCATGGCGCTGAACACATGGTCAGTGAACTTGCCGCCCGGCATGTGGCGAATGTGCAGCTCAGCGCCTGGGTTCTCTGCTTGCGTATGCGGTGCATTGCCCAGTGAGTAGGCGCGCCTGTCACCGTCGCGCAGCAAAAACTCGACGTACTGACCCGCGTGGTACTTGAACACATCAGCGGCCGGCAGTTGCAGGCGCACCAGCATCACGTCATGCGACGCTTTGGCCAGGCTGGCCACACGTGTTGGCATTTTTTTGACCGGAAAAGCGCTCTCGTCTGTCACGTGGCGCGACTCCAGCACCACGTCCGTAAGTGCTGTTGCGCAGCAGGTCAAAATAAAACCCTGCGCGGCCTCTTCAAGCGACAAGGCCTTGAGCTGGTGCGTGCCCTGGGTAATGCTGCCTTCGAGCTTTTTGCATTTGCAGGAGCCGCAGGCACCGTCTTTGCAGCCGTAAGGCATGCCGATGCCCTGGCGTATCGCGGCTGATAGCAAAGCCTCATCTGCCTCGGCCACAAAAGTGCGTCCGCTGGGTTGGACGGTGATATTAAAAGGCATGGTCTCTGTCCTGTTCGTTATGCTAGGTGACTTGATTTCTGAATAGTGTAATTTTGCCCTCAAATTCAAATCCCCTTGGCGCGCTGCCTTCGCGCTTTCGCCGTCAGCGTATTTTGATCGTCGGTTGCGGCGATGTGGGCCTGCGTGTGGCCCGCCTGTTGCCTGCCAGGGTGAATGTGATGGCCCTCACGTCGTCAAGTGCGCGCCTGCCGACATTGCGCTTGCGAGGCATCACGCCTTTGCAGGGCAATCTGGACAACATGGCCACCTTGCGCCGCCTGGCGGGGCTGGCAACGCACGTGGTGCATTTGGCACCGCCACCCAACAGTGACCCGCACAGCCACCACGATCTGCGCACGCAAGCCCTGCTGCGCGCATTGCGTCTGCGCGGCTTGCCGCAAGCCGTGGTTTATGGCTCCACCAGCGGCGTGTATGGCGACTGCCAGGGGCAGTGGGTCACCGAGACGCGCCCGGTTAACCCCGACACATCGCGGGCCCATCGCCGGGTGCATGCTGAAGCCATGCTGCGCTGGTTTGGTCGCAGCGCATCGGTGGCTGTGCATGTGCTGCGCATCCCCGGCATTTATGCGCCCGACCGAGAGGGCGGCACACCACGCGGGCGCTTGCTCAAGGGCACGCCCGTCTTGCTGGCTGTTGATGATGTGTACACCAACCACATCCACGCCGACGACCTGGCGCGCGCATGCCTGGCTGCCCTGCGCTTCGGCAAACCGCAGCGCGTGACCCATGCCAGCGATGACACCGATTTGAAAATGGGCGATTACTTTGATCTGGCGGCTGACCTGTATGGCTTGCCGCGCCCACCCAGGCTTGCCCGTGCCGAAGCCAGAGCCCAACTGCCCGCGATGCAACTGAGTTTTATGAGTGAATCGCGGCGGCTTGACAACCAGCGCCTGAAGCGGGAACTGCGCTTGAAGCTGCGCTACCCGACGGTGAACGAAGGATTAAGAATTGTTGGAGAGTAAATTAAATGCTATAAAATAAATAGCTGCTTGCGCCCGAATCTATTGGTATACAAGCACTTTTTATACCTAAAACGGGTTGTTTTTGATGTTGAAAAGCGGTTTTTAATGATGAAACTGTGCCGTGCGTTACGGCAAGGGCCAGCATGACGGCGGGCTTGCTTCGCCCCTATCCCTTGCCAATGGAGCGGGTCCGGCCCGGCATGGGTTTGCTGGTGGTGGCGGCGCACCTTGGCCTGCTGTGGGTGGCTAACCTGTACTGGCCTTTGCAAAGTGTTTTGCAAGGGGCGATACAAAGTGTGACGGTGCAAATTTTTCAAAGCGACTTGAAGCGTAGCGCGTCTGCTGTAGCGGATGTCAACGCGCCGTTCAAACCCAATCCGCAGGCCATCAGCGAGAGCCGCCAGCGCACAGGCCGTGCCGCCATGACGCTTGAATTGCCAGCCAGCCAGACCGAGCAAAGCACGCCGCTCGCTGGCACCGCACAGACTGCACAAACAGCCCCTGCCAAGCCAGCGTCTGTTGCACCTCGTTCACTTGAGAAATCTCAACCTCAGCCGCAGCCAGAACTTCAGACCCAGCCCAAAGCTGCGGTCGTCCCTGCGCCGCAACTGGTGCTTGTTGAGCGCACCCTTGAAGAAAAGCTGCCTGAACTGCCGCCGCAGTTGCCGGCTTTAGCAGCACCACCAGCACCGCCAACGCCGTCTTTGCCGATAGCCGCCCCACCGGCTGTAGTAGCCGCACCGCCACCCCTGTCCGCACTTGGCGCTATACCCGGCGCAACGGCTTCGCCTAGCCCCGGTACGTCAGCTACAGGCAATGCCAAGCCTGGGCCCGGTCCCGCTGCAACTGGCACCAGTGCACCGCTTGGTCAGGGCCTTAATTTGCAACTACCGCCCCGCTACATTTACCGCCCACCCTTGGCTGTACCCCGACGCAGCCTGTCCGAGTTGGCCAACGACCAGCTGCGGCGTAAACCACGTGACCCGTTTGCCGATGCCGTCAATGACGCAGGCCATATCGATTGCCTGAAAGACACCCCCGAAGGGCCAGCACAAGGCCTGCTGGCCATTGGCCCTTTGTTAAAACGCGCGATAGAAGAGAAATGCAAAAAATGAATTACCCTCAAGGCACCACCATGAATTTTCTGACTGCTGCGCATCAGCGCTTGATGCGATTTACAACTGCCTGCATGGCCGTCATTTTGATGGGCCTGTGTTTGACGTGCGTGGTCACATCGGCTGCCGCACAAAGCCAGCTCAGCCCGGCGCTGGATTCGACTGCCAACCAGCGCGCCACAGAGGCCGTGGCTGATGGCAAGGCCATGCCGGTTCAAGCGGTCCCGGTCAAAGCTGCACAGCCTTTACCCCCTTCATCGGTTGGTAACCCTTACGGTCTGTCAGCCCTGTGGTTGCAAGGTGACTGGGTGGCCAAGGGTTGTTTGTTGCTGTTGGCCCTGATGTCGATGGCCAGCTGGTATGCGTTGCTGGCCAAAACCCTGTCGCTGCGCCGCCTGAAAAAACAAACGCATGATGCAGATGGCGTCTTCAAGGACGTGCGCCTGTTTGCAGCGCACATGGCCAAACTGACACCCGACAACCCGGTGCGGTTTGTAGCCGATGCAGGCAGTGTGGCCGTCCACCAGTACGCCGCCCTCAAACCGCGTGTGGACTACGACACCTGGCTGATACGCGCCATTGAGCAAGCCTTGAACACGCTGCAAACACGCATGCAGGGCGGCATGGCGTTGCTGGCCACCGTCGGTTCTACCGCGCCGTTTGTTGGCCTGTTCGGTACGGTCTGGGCTATCTACACCGCGCTGGTCAAAATTGGCGCATCAGGCCAGGCATCGATTGACCGGGTGGCTGGCCCGGTCGGTGAGGCGCTCATCATGACGGCCATCGGCCTGGCAGTGGCCGTACCGGCGGTGTTTGGCTACAACTGGCTGCTCAGGCAAAACAAGCTGGCCTTTGAAGGCGTACGCAGCTTTGGCGCGCAACTGCACAGCCTGCTGCTGGCCACGACGGATTTGACAGCGCCTGCCGCCTCTCAACCCATGCCGGAGCCCGTTGACGACACCGTGAGCGCCATTACCCCGGTGACACCAGAGTAAACCCCATGGCACTGTATTCAAGCCAAGACAGCGAGCTTGATGACGGCTGGCTGGCCAGCATCAACACCACGCCGCTGGTCGATGTGATGCTGGTGCTGTTGATTATTTTTCTCATCACCATCCCCGTGGTAAGTGCCAGCGTCAATGTCAATTTGCCAGTTGAATCAGCCCAATGGCAGGACACCAGCAGCGACTATGTCGTTATCAGTGTGGACCGGGTCGGCAACCTGTATTTCAACGACACCTTTGCGCCTGACATTCAGGCGCTGTCAGCATTGATCGACAGTATCGCCAGCCGCAACCCGCAGCCCGAGCTGCACATTCGTGCCGATGCCAATGCACCGTATGCCTATGTCGGGCAAGTCGTAGACATGGCCCAGGGCTACGGTTTTGCACGCGTCAGCCTGATCACTGAGCCCACCAGACAAGCAGCACCATGAAACTTTACAGCCATCATTTATCGCCACACATTGCAGTGCCAGAGGTAGAAGCCATGCCGCTGGTGGAGATGAACACCACGCCCTTGATTGACGTGCTGCTGGTGCTCATTGTGATGTTGATCATTACCATTCCGGTGCCCTTGCATTCGGTCAACCTCGACATGCCTTCAAGACAAACAGCAAGCGCCGTGCCTGAAGTCGTGGTGCTACAAATTGATGCCAAGGGTTTTGTGCTGTGGGATGGCATCAAATTGCCCAGTCTGGCCGATGTGAATGCGCGCATTGCGCAAGCCGCTGCGCAGACGATACAACCCGAAATTCATGTGCAGCCTTCGCCAGATGCACCCTATGCTTATGTCGCTGGCGTGTTGGTGATGGCCAAGAAGGCTGGTTTGCAAAAGGTGGGCGTGTTGAATTGAGCTGGTTTATTATCAGCCGGTTTTGCCAGACCAGGTTTTGAAGCGCTCAAGCGCTTGGGTGTCGGGCACCGCACCCAGGCCAGGTGTTTGCGGCACGGGCACGCGACCGTTGCGTACCGGAAGCAATGAACCGACAACGGCCTCGCGGCCCACGTTGGGATGGCAATCAAACTCCAGCAGGCCGTCGCCACCCGCAGCAGCCAGCACGTGCAGCGAGGCCAGCAGCGACACGCCACCGCCAAAGTAGTGCGGGCAATAACGCTTGCCCGCTGCCACCGCACCTTGCGCCACCGCCCAGTTGCCCGTGACGCCACCCCACTTGGTAATGTCGGGCTGAATGACCTGAAGCACCGGTGAGGCCAGCGCACGGGTGAACTGCTCGCCATGAAAGTTTTCACCACCAGCCAGGGGTGTTTTCGAAGCTGCCGCCAGCGCCAGCCAGTCGGCCTCAAGCGCATCGACGCGCATCGGTTCTTCAAACCAACTCAGCTTCAGGTCTTCAATCGCATCGCAAAAAGCGCGTGCTGCCGAAAGTGTGTGGGACTGGTTCGCATCACAGGTGATGACCGCCTCCAGGCCGAGCGCTTTGCGCATTTGCTGGAGGTTTCGGACATCTTGGTCATGACCGAAGCCGGTCTTGAGCTTGAAGGCGCGATGGCCTTCGGCTTGCCGTGCTAAAGCGAAGTGCTCGGGCTGGTCGGGGTTGATGCCCGTGGCATAGACAGGGACGGTTTCCACCGGCTGGTCGCGCAGCAGGCGATACAGGGGCTGCCCAACCTTGCGTGACACCAAGTCCCACACCGCGATATCAATGCCGGCCACAGCCTGGGCGATGGGGCCGACATCCAGGGTTTGTAGCACCATGACTTCAAGTTCCTTCGAGAAGGTGTGAAACAGCTCGGCCGGTGATGCGAAGCGGCGGCCAATCAGGCGCTCACCAAGGTCGACCACCAGGCGGGCGCGATGCTCGGCACCAACAGCGGGCCAGTTGCACCAGGCCTCGCCCCAGCCTTCTGCGCCATCGGTGTCAACCACGTGCACCAGCACGAAAGGGCGATCCCGAAAGGTGCCAAAGGCGACCTTGATTGGCGTTTGGACCGGGACGCGAAAGCAAAAGGCCTCAATGCGAGCCAAGGTAATCGGCTGTGTGTTCATCTGTGTGTTCATGTTTGTACTGCCGTGTCGGCGATGGGGGTTGCGTTCATACCGTTCAACTTAAAGCGCGCCTCGGGCAGGCCACACACGCCAACCTGGATGGCCAGCAGCGCCCCGGCCAGCGGCTGGTCCAGCAGGTCGGCCTGGCTCATGCCCTGGCTGGCGGTGGTGATGTAAAGCAGGTCGAGGTCGGCCCCACCAAAGGCACAGCAGGTCGGCCGTTGTACCGGCAGCGGGAGAACGCGGTCGATGCGGCCGTCGGGTGCGTAGCGCACCAGTCGGCTACCGTTGAACTGCGCGTTCCACAGAAAACCCTCGGCATCCACCGCCGAGCCATCGGCAAAAGCTGGGGGCGTGCTGGCGGCAAAGACGCGTTCGACGCCCATGGTGCCGGTGGCTGGGTCGTAGTCGTGGGCAAAGATGGCGTAACGCAGTGAATCGGCGAAGTACATCGTACGGCTGTCGGGGCTAAAGGCCAGGCTGTTCGGGATGCAGATGCCGGTGCGTACCGGCACCATCGGGCCGCTGCCTTCCAGGCGATACAGCACACCCTCGGGGGCACGCGTCAGGTTGTGCATGCTGCCGACCCAAAAGCGGCCTTGCGCATCGCAACGGCCGTCATTGAAGCGGTGACCGTCCGGTTGCGGCGGAGCCTCTGCAAAAGGCGTCAGGATGCCGTTGCTTGGGTCAAACAAAGCGATTTTCTGGGACAGGGCTACCAGCAACCGGTGGTCGTCGGTCAAGGCGATGGCGCCGGCCAGACCGGGCAGCGGCCAGCTGTTGATCTGCCCAGTGGCAGGGCACAGCCTGCGAACGGCAGGCAGGCGAATGTCCAGCCAGTACAGGCATTGCGCCTGGTCGTCCCACAGCGGAGACTCGCCCAGGATGTCGGTCTGCGTGCCGATGCGCTCGGGTTGCTTGGAAAACTCGCGCACTGGCAAGCTGGCTGAAAGAGACATTCACCAGATCTTAGGGATGTCCCCGATAGGACGGAATCAACTTTGCGGCAATTGAGACTTCGCAACAAGCGAAGACATGGAGGGGCGTCAAGGAGTCAAGAGGGCCTTCGTTTGTTTCGAAGAGGGCATTGCTTAAGTTCCACTTCCAGCTATGGGGCGCTAGCCGTACTATCCAGTCCACGTTCACAGGTATGGTTTTTTTAGCTCTTTTTAATGACAACCTCCACATCTTCCGCCGCCGCCACCCAACACCTCTTTAACGGTCTTGCACCCGCCACCTTGTTCTCGATGACGGGCAAGGTGGTGTTGATTACTGGTGCGGCTGGCGGAATTGGTGCCGGACTGGCGCGCGGCTTTGCTGCCGCTGGCGCACGCCTGGTGCTGGCCGACTTGAATGACAAGGTGCACCAGCTCGCAGCAACGTTCAGGGATGCGGGTGCCGACGCCTATTCGCTGGCGTTTGACGTCACCGATGAGGCGGCCATAGCGGGTGCATTTGTGGAGATCATGCAGCGTTACGGCCGCATTGACGTGGTGATCAACAACGCGGGTGTCCTGGTACGCACGCCGCTGCTGGAACTGACCCGCCAGGAATGGCAGAAGGTGATTGATACCGACCTCACCGCCTGCTTTTTGGTGGCCCAGCAGGCCGCGCGCATCATGGTCAAGCAAGGGTCGGGACGCATCATCAATATGGGCTCCATCATGAACCAGGTGTCGCGTCCCAACCTCGTGCCGTATGTCTCGGCCAAGGGCGGTGTTTCGGCGCTCACGCGGGCTCTAGCAGCGGACTTGGGCGGCACCGGCATCACGGTGAATGCGCTAGCGCCCGGCTATACCGAAACCGAATTCAGCCAGGCCAACGACAAAGAGTTCAACGCGTTCGTCACTGGCTGGACACCGGCACGCCGCTGGGGTAAGCCCGACGACATCTGCGGCCCAGCGCTGCTGCTGGCCTCTGACGCGGGGGCCTACATCAACGGGCACACGCTTTACATTGACGGCGGCTTTTTGGCCGTGACGCGCTGAGGCGGTACACCATGCAGTCTCAGGCGAACCCTTCCGATATGTCTGCGGTAGCGTCCATCGGTTTCGGCCCACTGCGCCGCATGCTGCGCCAGCGCTGGTTTGTGGCGTTGCGCGCCTTTGCGCTGTTCGCCACACTTTGGTGGGCTTTTTTCGTCTGGAACGGCAATCCGCTTCAGTTGCCATCGCCGGTACGCGTGGTCGCCGCGCTGGGGTCGCTGGTGGTCAGCGGCGAGCTCTTTGAGCATGCTCTGATCAGCACGACGCGCCTGCTGATCGCGCTGGGCATGGCCATCGCGCTGGCCGTGCCGCTGGGGTTCTGGATGGGGCGCAGCCGCACGGCTGAGGCCTTCATTGACCCGCTGGTCGAGCTGCTGCGGCCGATATCGGGCATCGCCTGGTTGCCGCTGGCCTTGTTCATCTTCGGTGTTGGCAACACCTTGCCCGTGTTCATCATGGTGTATGTGGGCTTTTTCCCCATCTTGCTGAATACGATGGCCGGCGTGCGCCAGATCGACCCCAAGCTGATCGCCGCCGCTGACACCATGGGCATTAGGCGGCGCGCGCTGCTGCTGCACGTACTGGTGCCTGCGGCGCTGCCCACGGTGATGGTGGGTATTCGCCTGGCCTTTGCGGCCTCGTGGGCCGCGATTGTGGCCGCCGAGCTGATTGGTGCTCCCAGCGGCTTGGGCTTTGCCATCGAGTGGTACCGCCAACTGTTGATGACACCCAAGGTCTACGCCTTCATTCTGGTCATCGGCGTGGTGGGCTACCTGTGTGATCTGGGCCTGCGCGCCTTACAGCGCATGCTCACCCCCTGGTCGGAAGGGACGGGACTGGAATGAACACCACCATCGGTATCTCCACGCGCTGGCAGCAAGTCGCGCGCGGCGCAGCGCTGCCACTGACTCTGCTGGTACTGTGGCACATCTGGGCGCAAAGCCTGCCGGTCGGCAGTCCGGCACCGGCACCGCTGCGCGTGGTCAAAGCGGCTGTAGAACTCATCGCCACCGGCGGGCTGCTAGAGGCCCTGGCGCAGAGCCTGGGCCGCGTGCTGATCGGTTTTTCGGGTGCGCTGGTGCTGGGCGTGATTTTGGGCGTACTCATGGGATCCAACCGCGCGGTGCGGGATAACCTCGACCCCATCATCGAGAGCTTCCGGCCCATCGCGCCTATGGCCATCCTGCCGATTGCCATCCTCTGGTTCGGTACTGGCACGCCCTCGGCTCTGGCCATCGTTACTTATGCAGCCTTTTTCCCGGTGTTGGTGAACACCGTACACGGTGTCATGCGGGTCGACCGCAAGCTGGTTTTGGCGGCTCAGACCATGGGTGTGCCGCGCCTGTCCATCCTCACCCGCGTGGTGCTGCCTGGCGCGTTGCCCAGCATCATGCTTGGCTCGCGCCTGGCCATGGGTGTGGCTTGGACGGCCATCATCGCTGCCGAACTTGCCGTCGGCGCCAAGTCGGGCGGCGGCGGCTCGGGCGGCATCGGCCAGATGATGTTCGTCTTCTACGCTTACAGCATAGACCTCAACGCCATCGTCGTTTGCATGATCGTTGTCGGACTGGTGGCCTTGCTGATCGATCGCATCTTCCGCGCCGCTGAATGGCGGCTTATTCCCTGGAGGCACTGAACATGAACCCACCTGCAACGCCCCTGCCCACGCCAACACACAAGCTGCGCCTGGTCGGCGTGACCAAAAGCTTTGTCGCGCCGCGCACTGGCCAGACCACCCTGGCGGTGGACAACGTGACGCTGGACATCGAGGCGGGCGAGTTCGTCTGCATCGTCGGCCCGTCTGGCTGCGGCAAGTCGACGGTGCTGAACATGATCGCCGGGCTGGACCAGCCCAGCTCAGGCAGCATCGAAAAAGATGGCGTGCCCATCACTGGCCCCGGCGCTGACCGCGGCGTGATGTTCCAGGACTACGCCCTGATGCCCTGGCAGACCGCGCAGGATAACGTGGGTTTTGGCCTTCGCCATGGCACGCCCGGACATGGCTTCACGCCGCTGCAGCGCGAGGAGCGCATCCGCCATTTCATTGATCTGGTGGGCTTGAGAGGGTCGGAAAAAAAGTATCCGCACCAGCTCTCCGGCGGCATGCGTCAGCGCGTTGCCCTGGCGCGCCTGCTGGCTAATGGGCCGGACGTGCTGCTGATGGACGAACCCTTGGGCGCACTGGATGCCCAGACCCGACTGATCCTGCAGATTGAGTTGCTGCGCATCTGGGGCCAGACCGCGCCGCGTTCCGAGCGCAAGACCGCGATCTTTATCACCCACGACATCGAAGAAGCTGTGTTTCTGGCCGACCGCGTGGTTGTGATGAGTAGCCATCCGGGCCGTGTGCGTGCGGTGCTGGACATCGACCTGCCGCGCCCGCGCAGTGAATCGGTGCGCGCCGATCCGCGCTTCGGCCACCTGGCCGAGGAGATATGGGGACTGATCCGCGACGAGGCTTACCGCGCTATTGGCGGTTCGGCCGACACCGCGCCCGCGCTGCCTGAAGCCGTGGTTTGAAACCACATCACAGCTGAAATTTAAAACTGAAACTGAAACCAAATCTAAAAAGGAGACATCATGACCGACAAGCGCATTCTCACTTCCCGCCGCCAACTGGTGCTCGGCAGCTCTGCCCTCGCTGGTGCTGCCGCTCTGGGTATGCCGGGTCTCATTCACGCCCAGGGCTCACGCCGCGCGCTCAAGGTTTCCATCGGTCGCATCCCCTGGGCTGCTGGCAACTCGCCCATGACGCAGTTCATGATCAACAACAAGCTGCTGGAAAAGCGCGCCAGCGAGTTTGGCTACGACCTGACGGTGGACTGGCGCGAGTACCCGACGGCCCTGCCCATGGTCGAGGCCATGGTGGGCAACAACCTGGACATCGGCATGTGGGGCAACACG
>JAYWBS010000202.1:0-3738 GCA_043781295.1 Polaromonas sp. | reverse complement strand
CCGTTTCCGGCGTGATGGCGACGCGTGTTTCGCCGTCCATGATTTCGGCGGGTACCCCAATCAGCATGGGTTTCTCCTCAAGTAGACGTTGGTTTTTTCGGGCTTTTTTGCCTGTCAGCTAGCTTACATGAGTTTTTGAAGACTTCTGAATGGGTATTCCATAGCTTGGTAGGTTGTGCTCCCCATCCCCGACTCTTTAAACAGGGGCCGCAGATCTGGCTCCGCCAGTCTGCAGGCGCAGCGGCCCCTCGGGGGCAGGGAGTTACGCGAAGCGAACGACCGTGGGGCCTTATTTAGCTGTTGGCATCACAAACTCAGCGCCTTTACCAATACTCTCGGGCCAGCGCTGCATGATGGATTTTTGCTTGGTATAAAAACGCACGCCTTCTTCGCCGTAAGCATGCATGTCGCCGAACAGGCTTTTCTTCCAGCCGCCAAAGCCGTGCCAGGCCATGGGTACGGGGATCGGCACATTGATACCGACCATGCCGACCTGGATGCGGCGGCTGAATTCGCGTGCCACGTTGCCGTCACGCGTGTAGCAGCTCACGCCATTGCCAAACTCGTGGGCGTTAATCAGGTCTACCGCCTCGGCAAAATCTTTCACCCGCACGCAACCCAGCACTGGGCCAAAAATCTCTTCTTTGTAAATGCGCATGTTGGGCGTGACGTGATCAAACAGCGTGCCGCCCATCCAGAAGCCATTTTCGCAGCCTTTACCGGCATCTTTGCCGGTAAAGGTGCGGCCATCCACCAGCAGTTTTGCGCCTTCTTCAACACCCAAGTCGATGTAACCCGTGATGCGCTTGTGCGCAATGCGGGTCACGATGGGGCCCATTTCAGCGTCCAGATTCACGCCGTTTTTAATCACCAGTGTTTTGGCGCGGGCGGCCAGCATGGGGATAAGTCTGTCGGCCACATCACCCACCAGCACTGCTACCGATATGGCCATGCAGCGCTCGCCTGCCGAACCGTAGCCCGCGCCAATCAGCGCGTCCACAGCTTGTTCCAGGTCAGCATCGGGCATGACGACCATGTGATTTTTAGCGCCACCGAGTGCCTGCACGCGCTTGCCGTGGTGCGCGCCAGTTTCGTAAATATAGTTGGCAATTGGTGTGGAGCCGACGAACGACACGGCCTTGACATCGGGGTGCACCAGCAGCGCATCGACGGCCTCTTTGTCGCCTTGTACGACGTTGAACACGCCATCAGGCAAACCCGCCTGCTTGAGCAACTCGGCCATGAACAGGCTGGCGCTCGGGTCAATCGGGCTGGGCTTGAGCACAAAGCAGTTGCCTGCGGCAATCGCCACCGGGAACATCCACATCGGCACCATCACCGGAAAGTTAAACGGCGTGATGCCTGCCACCACGCCCAGGGGTTGGCGCAGCGTCCAGTTGTCAATGCCGGTACTCACCTGGTCGGTGAAGTCGCCCTTGAGGAGTTGCGGCATGCCGCAGGCAAACTCCACAATGTCAATGCCGCGCGAGACCTCGCCTTGGGCATCAGTAAACACCTTGCCATGCTCAGCTGTGATGATGTGCGCCAGCTTGTCTTTGTTGGCGTTAAGCAGTTCCAGAAACTTGAACATCACGCGCGCGCGGCGTAGCGGTGGCAAGTCAGACCACGCCGGGAAAGCGGCTTGCGCAGACGCGACCGCCGCAGCCACATCTGCCGTATTGGCCAACAGCACCTGGCCAGACACCGCACCAGTTGCGGGGTTGAATACATCCTGGCTACGCGATGCAGTGGGTACAACTGCTTGTCCGTGGATGTAATGACCGATGGTGTTAACTGACATGATGAGTCCTTGTGATGAAGTTACGTCAAGTCTAGGTTTGCAGGGCTGATTTGATAACCCCCCCATTTTTGATTACATTGTTCATATATTTGAACAATGTGATCTTCATGTCAACAGACCAACTCTCTCCCCTCGTGGCTGACCTGCACCTGCTCACGGTGCTGGCCGCCGCCAAAAGCTTTACCGAAACCGCACGCCGTCTGGGCACATCGAAGGCGTCGGTCAGCATGCGCATCAGCGAGCTGGAGCGCACGGCGGGCGTGCTGCTGGTGCGCCGCACCACGCGGTCGGTGGGGCTGACGGAGGCCGGACAGCAGCTGGTAGCCGAAATGCAGCCTGCGTTTGAACGCATCTCAGGCAGCTACAGCGCCACCCGCGACCTGGTGGGCAAGCCGCGCGGCCTGGTTCGCGTGTCTGCGCCCGTCGCGCTAGGGAGGCAACATCTTGCGCCTTGCATTGCCACTTTCCTCAAGCAATTTCCCGACATTCATATCGAGCTGGAACTGACCGACCGCTTCGTCAACCTCGCCAACGAGGGTTTTGACCTGGCCATACGCCACACCAACGTCGTGCCAGAAACGCATGTGGCCTGGGTGCTGTGCGAGACGCGCTCGGTGCTGGTGGCCAGTGCCGACTACCTGGCGCGGCGCGGCACGCCTTCGCATCCGAATGACCTCGCCGCGCACGACTGCCTGCTGTACCTGGGCAACCATTCTGGTAGCTGGACGTTTGCCAGGACCGGGAAAAGAAAATCCACTGAGCGCGTGGGTGTCAACATCAGTGGTTCACTCAAAGCCAACAACAGTGAGGTGCTGCGTGATGCGTTGCTGGCGGGTCTGGGTATTGGCCTATTGCCAGACTTTAGTTTGCCGTCAAGCCATAAAGGTAAAAACCAACTGGTGCGCGTGCTGCCCGACTGGCAAGTGCAAGGTTTTTTTGGTGAAAAAATCTATGCCCTCCGGCCGTGGTCAGCCCAGGTACCCAAGGCAGTGCAGTGTTTGGTCGAGCACTTGCGAGCCAGTTTTACGCACGGCTTTACCAACGCTGGCGCTGGCACATAATCACCCCCCATGAAAGCCCGATTCAAACCAAGTGTCACCGTCGCCGCCGTCATTGCACAAGACTTTGACGGTGTTCAAAAATTCCTGCTGGTCGAAGAAGAAACCCGCGACGGTTTGAGGCTCAACAACCCGGCGGGACACCTCGACCCAGGTGAAAGTTTGGTTCAAGCCTGCGCCCGAGAAACGCTGGAAGAAACCGCTTTTCAATTCACACCGACCGAGGTGGTTGGGGTGTACATGTCGCGCTTTCAACGGGCCAATGGCGATGCACCTGGCGGGGTGGAAGACATCACCTACCTGCGCTTTGCTTTTTGCGGTGAGCTGGGTGCACATGCGCTTGGCCAAGCGTTGGACGAGGGCATTGTGCGTACCGTGTGGCTGACGGCTGATGAGATCAGGGCGAGTGCTAAGCGGCATCGCAGCCCGCTGCTGCTACAGTGTATGGAAGACTATTTGGCAGGCAGGCGGTTTCCTTTGGGATTGGTGACTACGGATGCTTCGGTGCTTGGTGGTTAATTCTTGGCTGTAGTCACGGCACATGTTGGCATACGGCGGTTTTGGGCAAGTGGTAAGAACATCAAATAAATGGGGCACTACGATCATCGGTAACTGGCCAATCGCCGCATTTGACCAAAAGCAGACATTGCCGCTTCCCTGTCCGGTTCGGACGTGCTGATCTGGCGGGGGCCGAACCTCAATATAAGTGGACTTCTGCATGAAGCAGAAAAGAGTCAACTGTCACCTTCCGCCTTTTCTGTTGTTGAAATTCTCCCGACTCTGTAGCGTCGGAATCTCCGGCATCAGGCTGGAGCGTGTGGCTGACGTGACCGCAAGGGCCCGAAAGCGGCCTGACTTGAAATGCTGCAAGCCGACGAA
>JAYWBS010000201.1:0-11270 GCA_043781295.1 Polaromonas sp. | reverse complement strand
TGAGGGTAGAGCCCGTGACGAATTTGCCCTGGACGGGCGCGGCTTGGGGCATGGGGTGGTTGTCCGATCAAAAAAGCAAAACGTGCAGTTGGCATTTTGGCAGCAGTCTGCACAACCCCGCTTGGCGCTTTAAACTGCCATCACAAACAGTTCTATCGTCACATTCATCAAGCACACCATGAAACGTCACTTAAACCCCATCGTGTCTGGAGCCTTAGCCTTGTCTTGCCTGGTCTCGGCCAGCTGGGCCCAAGCACCCGCCGCCAAAGACTGGCCCACCCAGCCGGTCGCGCTGATCATGGCTTTCCCTGCGGGCTCGGGCGTTGACGTGGTGGCGCGCGCCATGCAAGAACCCTTGGGCAAGCAGTTGGGCCAGCCAGTGGTGATTGACTACAAGGTGGGCGCTGCCGGCAACATTGCCAGCGAATATGTGGCCAGGGCCAAGCCCGATGGCTACACGATTGCCTTTGGCACAGCGGCCACGCATGGCAGCAATGCGGCGCTGTATAAAAATTTGCCGTTTGATGTGGAGACATCGTTCGTTCCCGTCGCGCCGATTTTGGATGTGTCGAATGTCTTGACCATCAACCCTGACGTGATGAACGTCAAAACCCTGAAAGAGTTTGTTGACCTGGTCAAAGCCAACCCGGGCAAGTACAACTACGCATCGACGGGCAATGGCGCGGGTACGCACATGGCGTTTGCCGAGTTCAATGCCCGCCTGGGCCTGGACATGCTGCATGTGCCGTACAAGGGCGGGCCGGAGGCGATGACATCGGTGCTGCGCGGTGAGACCTGCTGCATCATGAACCAGGTGCAAACCGTGCTGGCCCAGTACAAGGCGGGCAAGGTGCGGCTGCTGGGCGTGACCACGCTGCGCCGCGTGCCAGTGGTGCAAGACGTGCCCACCATTGCTGAAAGCGGCTTGCCCGGCACAGCGGGTTTTGACAGCTCGATCTGGTTTGCCCTGTTTGCGCCCAAAGGCACAGACCCGGCCATCGTTGCCAAGCTGAATGCGGCCGTCAAAGCCGTGCTGGAGCAGCCCGACATGCGCGCCCGGTTTGAGGCCGCAGGCAACAGCATTCGCGTTGAGTCGCCCGCAGACTTTGCGGCCACCGTCAAAGCCAATCGGCAAAAGTGGGCCGAGGTAGTGCGCGCCGCCAAGATCACCATCAACTGATTCATGCAGCAAAGCTTGCCGTATCAGCCACCACAGGGCCTGGCCGCGCTAGAGCAGCAGCTCAAGCGCGACTTGCAACTGCTGTGCTGGCCCGCCCCGGCATGGATGCCTGTGCGCCAGCATGCGGGGCAGGCGGTGCTTGACGTGGCCATCATTGGCGCAGGGCAGGCGGGTTTGGTCGCCGCTGCGGCCTTGCAGCAATTGGGCATCAAAGCTGTGGTGTTTGACCGATCAGCGCGTGGCAGCGAAGGGCCGTGGGCCACCACCGCGCGTATGGAAACATTGCGTTCCCCCAAGCAGCTACTAGGCCCAGCACTGGGCGTGCCCGCGTTAACTTTCAGAGCCTGGTTTGAGGCACAGTTTGGCCCTGCCGCATGGGAGCAGTTAGACAAAATACCCCGCCTGCAATGGATGGATTATTTGAACTGGTACCGCCGCGTGATGGCCATTGATGTGCGCAATGACACGCAGGTTTTAGGTATCTTTCCGATGTTTGATGGCCTGGTGCGGCTGCAACTGCGCAACAGTGCTGGCATGCGTGATGTGTGGGCCAGGCGCGTGGTGCTGGCTACAGGGCGCGACGGTCTGGGCGGCGCGGCTGTGCCTGACTTTGTGCAGGGCTTGCCGCGCAAGCTGTGGGCGCATTCGGCAGATGAGATGGATTACAGCCGCCTAGCGGGCAAGCGCGTTGGCGTGGTCGGCGCAGGCGCATCGGCCATGGACAGCGCTGCTACCGCGCTTGAGGCAGGCGCTGCCAGCATTGACCTGCTGATCCGGCGAGCCGACATGCCGCGTATCAACAAAAGCAAAGCCGCTGGCGTGCCGGGCAACACGCATGGCCACAGCCAGTTGCCGGATGCCTGGAAGTGGCGCATTCGCCACTACATCAACGCGCAGCAAGTGCCGCCACCGCGCGGCAGCACGCTGCGGGTGTCTCGCCACGCCAATGCCATGTTTAACCTGGCTTGCCCGGTGCTTGATGTTGACCAAATGGCCGAGGGCCTGGCGGTGTACACACCCAAGGGCACGTTTGAGCTTGATTTTTTGATTGTGTCCACAGGCTTTCGCATCGACTGGTTCAGCCGCCCCGAGTTTGCCGCCATCGCCCCACACATTCGTGCCTGGCGCGCACGCTACACGCCGCCGCCCGGCGATGAAGACCAGGAGCTTGCAGATTCACCCGACGTAGGTCCGGTATTTGAGCTGAAAGAAAACACACCCGGCGCGTGCCCGGGGCTTGACCGCATTCATTGCTTTTGCTTTCCGGCCACGATGTCGCACGGCGCGCTGTCGGGCGACATTCCGTCCATCAGCGAAGGCGCACGCCGCCTGGCCAACGGCATGGCCAGCCTTTTTTACAATGAGGACATTGAGCAGCACTTTGCCAATTTGCAGGCGTTTAGTGAACCTGAACTCGAAGGCGATGAATGGACAGCCGCCGCGTCGCCAAAACCTTTAACGCCGCATCTACACAAAACCGAAGCTTGAGATTGATGACCAAAGACCTGATTGACGATGTTGTTGGCCTGCAACCCGGCCAGCCGCTACACACCCTGCGCCATCAGCGCGCCAAGGTGGTGGCCGCCACCCAGGCCAGCTACGATGCCCTGTTTGCATCAAACTTGCCCGGCATCAGTTTGCCGCACCGTTTGCTGGTGGCGCTGTATGCCTGCCGCTTGTCGCATGCTGATAAATTGGCTGCGCACTACCTGGCGCAATTAACAGCGCTGGGTGTGGATGTTTTTTTGGTTCAAGCCATTGATACCGCTCAAATCAAACACATCACCGACCCACAATTGCTGGCCGCGCTCACCTTCACCCGCACCTTGATAGAGAACCCGATTGAAGGCGACAAGGCTGCGCTGCACCAGTTAACGGCGGCTGGTTTGAGCACACCTGCCGTGGTGGCGCTGGCGCAGCTGATTGCGTTTTTGTCATACCAGCTGCGCGTGGTGGCAGGGCTTGAAGCCATGCAGGCTGCGGGGGTAGCGGTATGAGTAATGTTATTGACATCAAAGGCTTTACGAACGCAACGCTGGACTGGAAGGCCTGGCTTGACGTGGTCAAGTTGGCTGAGGCCAGCGAAGAGCAAATCGCCGTGCTGGAGATGAGCAACGTCAAAGCCAAAACATCTGACTACTACCTGCTGCTGGTCCACCAGCCGCACATTTTGCAAGAGCGCTCAGAAGCCTTCAACGCCATCATGTATGCCCCCGGCGGCATGAGCCGCGCCGAGCGCGAGCTGGGCGCGCTGGTAACGTCCCGCATCAACGGCTGCGTGTACTGCGCGTCAGTGCATGCCCAACGCTTTGAGCAACTGGCCAAGCGCAATGATGTCGTCAAACAGGTGTTTGAAGAGCCGCAAGGCGCAGGCACCACCGCGCGTGAAAAAGCCATCACCCAGTTTTCAATTGACCTCACCAAAAGGCCTGATGCCATGAACGCCGCTGACATTGCAGCTTTGAAAACTGAAGGCTTAACACCGCTAGAGATTTTTGACTTGATCAATTCCGTCGCGATATTTGCCTGGGCCAATCGGCTGATGCTGAATTTGGGCGAGCCTGTTTTAGCTGCTGCGGAGTTGACCAAGTGATGGCAAAGTTAATGCAACTGCAAGACATTTTGTTTTCACAAGGCTTTGGCACACGGCGCGTGTGCGCAGGCCTTGTTCAGCAAGGTTTAGTGGCTGTAGGCCAGGAGATATGTGCGCAACCAGCTACTGAATTTGTAGCAGTTGGCCTGCACTTCACGGTGCAGGGCGTGGCATGGCAGTACCACGAGAAGGCTTATTTGATGCTGCACAAACCGGCAGGCTATGAATGCTCACAAAAGCCTTCAACCTATCCCAGCATTTACACCCTGCTACCCGCACCCATTCGCCAGCGCGGCGGCGGCGCAGCAGCGGGTGTGCAAGCCGTGGGCCGGCTGGACCAGGACACCACCGGCCTGCTGCTGCTGTCAGACGACGGCAAGTTCATCCACCGCATGAGCTCACCTAAACACCATGTACCCAAGGTGTATGAGGTGACGGCCAAGCACGCGGTAGACGACAAGCAGGTGCAAAAGCTGCTGAGCGGCGTGGTGCTGGACGACGACCCCAAACCCGTCAAAGCCGCCGCCTGCGTGCAAACCGGGCTGAATCAATTGAGCCTGACGCTGACAGAAGGCAAATACCACCAGGTCAAACGCATGATCGCGGCGGTGGGGAATCGGGTGGAGGGTGAGGGCGGTGTTGGGGGCTTGCATCGCTCGCGGATTGGGGCGCTCGCTTTGCCTGATGACTTGAAGGCTGGGCAGTGGCGGTGGCTGACTGCTGGGGATTTGGCGGCGATTTCGGTGTCACCTTAATTTACGCATCTACAAAAATGATTGACTGTTTCATTAAACGCATATACATTTATTGCTTGAGAACATGAAATTCACATGGAACGATGCCAAACGGGCTGTCAATCTTTCCAAGCACCAGCTTGATTTTGTAGACGCGGCGATGGTGCTTGGCAATCCGTACCGTCTTGACGTGGTGAGTGTGCGTAATGGGCAAGAGCGTGAGCAGTCTTTTGCATTTGTGTTTGAACGGCTGGCGGTGTTGACTGTGGTGCATTTGCCAGGCGAGCAGCCCCACATCATCAGCTTTCGCCCGGCCAGCCGGACTGAAAGGGAGACTTACCATGATTGGCTTGAAAATGACTTCAACGACTCTTGAGCAGCTACTTTTGGCCACCAAGGCTACGCCTGTTGATGGAGACTTTGTTTGGGACGGCCAAGATGAAGACGAGCGCCCGTTGGGCAAAGACGAAATGCTCGCGGGCATTGCAGTTGCACGCAAGCGGCGCGGGCGGCCAGCAGGCAGCGGCACCAAAGAGCAAGTAGCCATTCGGCTAGATCATGACGTACTGGCCGCTTTCCGCACAGGTGGGCCAGGTTGGCAAACACGGATGAATGAAGCTTTGAGGGACTGGCTGCGTACGCATTCGGCAGTTTGAGGAGGTTTGGGGTTTATTTCTTACCGTTTTAGGATGTGAAAACAGCTTTGGCCCAATGAAAATGTACACGAGCAGCTCCTGAAATAATAGTGAGTCAGGCAATTTAAAACGAATTCGCTTGAGACCAGTTTTTCAGAATCAGGCGATAGTGAAAACGTTGATTCGAGGTCAGGTGTGGTGAGATTTACGGGCCATTTGCCAAAAACAGCTTGCTGGATTTCGCGGAATTGAAGCTCAATAAGCAAGCTAGCTTCTGGAGATTTCGATGTCCAGATGAGATTGCCTCGACATCCTTACACCTCAGATCTTGCGGCATACATTAAGTTAGGCCTTTATGTCTCAGCAAAATAATCCACCGAAGAGTCATCACTATGTGCCCGAGTCGTATCTGAAACGATTTACTGACGTCAATGGCCACCTACACATACGAGACACTGCACGCAATCAAACGCGCTATCAAATTCCGAAAAAAATCATGAAGGTCGACAAATACTATCGACAAGCATGGGCACCATCAGGCATAAATCCGAATATCCTTGAGGACGGGCTAGCGTCAGGAATTGAAGCTCAGATTAAGGGGGTGATTGATTGCCTTATCGAAACCCCCGAAAATTTGACTGATGAAAACGCTTCGACCTTGCTGGTTTACTTGGAGATTCAGAGAATTCGCGTTCCGCGTCAAGCCGTTTGGGCTAAAGAACTCATGCGGGAAACCATACTTAGGCTCGCACCACCAGACATAACGGCACAGATCAATTCCGGCGCATTTCAACTCATCATGAAAGACTCGGCTCGGTTCGACTACATGCGTATGGCAGTTGGATCCATTCATCCATGGCTGGCGCGTATGGAATGGGAGATTTTCGAGGCAGAAGCTGGTTCTTCTTTCATCACAACCGACAGTCCTGTCTCCTTCTACAACTCAGCGTGTCCGCCGCCGGCAGAGGCTGGACTCGGCCTTGCGGGAACAAAGGTCTTTTTCCCTCTCAGTTCTCGGAAGCTTTTGCTCATGCGTCACCCAGAATGCCGGTCAGAATCACCGCTAACAATTCTTGCGGAACCTGTCGCGCAAAGTTGCACCGTAGCCTTGAGCTATGGTGCTGTCTGGGACGTCAATGTAGTTAGTAAAACCAATTGGAAGCTTGCTCGTCTCGCGCACGAGCTGTTCGTTGCCGACTGCGAGGTCACGCTGAAACAAGGTGAATTGTTTGGGGCTGAATCAGTATCAAACTTCAATTAAGCAGTACGCGTTTGCTGATTTCACAGGCCACTACACATAACTAAAGTCAGCCAACCAGGCAATCTGCCCCAGGTGCCGGGCCTTGTCAAAGTAGCGACGATCCGCTGTCACCAGCACCGCACCCGGAACAGACAGTGCAACGGCGTGGTACAGCGTGTCGAACAGGTGGTGGTCAAGCTGGTGAGCCAGTTCAATGGCCTTGGTATAGGCCACCGTGGGCGCTGCCCAGGTGATGTTGAGCTGAGCCAAATCATCAATATATTGTTGTGCCTGTTCTGGCTTGAGGCGTGACACCACTGCCGCAACTTCTGCCAAAAAATGGGGTGGCTGATAAAAGTCCAGCGTGCCGCGTGTGCTGGCTTTCAAGATCTCAAGTGCTGGTTCAATATCGTCTTCACGCCGTGCCCAGTCGCCCTCGGCAAACCACTTGACGGCTACGCTGGCGTCGACCACACAGATCATCCTAGAAAAAGCAGTTGACCGCTAGCAAACATCTCACAGACCGCATGAGCGTTCGCATTTGCACCTTTGTTCACGCTCACCACTCGGGTGACAACGCTATGCACCCGATTGCGCAACGCCCAACGCGCCCAGCTGCGTTGCTCCTTCTTGTGGGCAGTAGCCCACTGCGTCGTCTCGCCTTGCTGGACATGCCAGGCGCGGCACACTCGGGCGCATCCAACTGCTTTTTCTAGGATCATGAACGTCCTTCTTCGCGGGCGGCCCTGAACTCGGCTTCAGAAAAACGAGGTGCGTTGATGCGATTGGCCAGAATGCGGTCTACGGCGCTGCAATGCTGCTTGCGGCGCTGTTCGCGCTCAACTGCGTCGCGCATCAAATCTGCAATGACAGCGCTTTTGTTCTGGCCTTCAAAGACCGTGTTGAAGGCATTTTTGATGTCTTCAGGCACGCTGAAATTGACGGTAGACATAGCGAGTCCTTGGTTGTTGAAAATTTCAACAACATTGTGATGCGTCAGACTTGATTCGTCAAATTGGCCCGTATGAAGAACAATTGAGGGCGGATTTCGATTAATTTATCAATGCTATTAATAAAAGAGCTGCTCGCGCCCGAATCCATTGGTCTAGAGGCCAAAATGATAGGTGAAAATGAGTCAAAAACGGCTTTTTAAGCCTTGGGCGGCGCCAATTGCCTTCACAGATCCATAAAAAGCCAAAAATACGCCACTTTTAACTATCAAAAGTGCCTGCATCGCAATGGATTCGGGCGCAAGAAGCTCCTAAATTTGTAGCGATTGCTATACCTAAGTTCATGAAAAACGCAGTTTCCAGAGATCTAAACCGCCAGATTGGTGCAAAGGCTCGCCTTGCCATCGTCGTATCAGCCTGCTTTCGCGCCCGCTTATGGCATTCACAAATACAAGCTATAGCGGCGCGCATATTGCGTGCGTGTTCATTGATACCTATGCTCAAGTTCACGTTGGAATCTCGCGCTTTTCAATGCGAATAGCAAGAACGGCCAAGAAATTTTTACCCGCCTTTATCCGCCTGTATTCATTTTTTCCTCAACCCCGGAGCTACCCACCATGAAAATCAGACATGTCCTTTTTAGCCTCCTGTGCGCCTTGGGCGTACTCTCGCCAGCAACTTCCGCCCTGGCTTCGGACAAGTTTCCTGAACAGCCGGTGAAGCTGATGGTTGCCCTGCCTGCGGGCGGCGGTGTGGACATGATTGCGCGCCTGGTTGGCCAAAAGCTGACAGTTGTGTGGGGCCAGCCGGTGGTGGTTGATAACAAGGCCGGCGGTTCAGGGCAAATCGGCTTACCCATCGTGGCAAAAGCAGCACCCGACGGTTACACGCTCATGGCATCCCCCGCGTCATTTTTAACCACCAACAAAAGCATCTTCAAAACCCTGACGTATGACCCGCAGGCTGACTTTGCGCCGATTACCAAGCTGGCCAACCAGTCGATGGTGTTGGTTGTCAAAGACAGGCAAAAATTTCCGACCGCTGCGGCCGTGCTGGCGGCTGCCAGGACCAAACCCGAGGCCGTGAACTACGCGTCTTCAGGTGACGGCAGCCCGCAGCACCTGGCCGCGCTGATGTTTGAGGCGCGCATGAAGGTCAAGATGCTGCATGTGCCGTACAAGGGCGGGGCTCTAGCCATCAATGACTTGTTGGGCGGCAATGTCGACATTTTGTTTGCACCTTTGCCAGAGGCACTTCCGCACATCAAGGCTGGCAAGCTGGTCGCTTTGGCCATCATGGGTGACAAGCGCTCAGACCTGATTCCTGACGTACCCACCATGGCTGAAAGTGGTATCAACAACATGGTGATGGTGACCTGGATCGGCCTGTTGGCACCCGCCAAGCTGCCGCGCCCGCTGGTTGACCAGATCAATAAGCAGGTTCACGCAATTTTGGCAACCGACGAAGTCAAAAACCAACTGCGCGCAGCCGGCATGGACGTTGCGCCCAACACGCCAGAGCAGTTCAAACAAATCATTGCCGATGAGATCAAGCTGCATGCAGAGCTGGTCAAAGCGGCTGGTTTGGTACCGCAGTAGTTGATTGTTGGCTCCCCCGAACATGGGGATTAATCGAGGAGATCAATGGATTCGGGCGCAAGCAGCTCCTGAAAGCGTAGCGTTCAGTCTGCTGCGAGCAGGAAGTCTGTGATGCCTTGAATGCAAAGCTGCGGCTGATCCCGATGCGGTGAATGCCCACAGTCAGCCAGCCTGATCTGCTGCGCATGCGGCGCAGCCAGGGCGATCTCATCGAGCTGTAGCATCGTGCCGTACTCGTCGTCCAGCCCTTGCATCAGCAGCAGCGGCGCGGTGATGCGGCGGCATTCGGCGCGAATGTCAAAGCTGGCGAAACCTCTTGATAACCACACGTCGTTCCACTGCCAGAAAGCGCCATCTACATCTGCATGGTGTTTGGCCAGGCGTTGACGCAGATCACCAGCCTCAAACGCTTGCCGGGCGCCGCCGATTGCCTGAACGGCCACGCCTTCAACCAGCACGTGCGGTGCCATGGCAATGCATGCCGTGACCGGATGCTGACTCGCGTAGAGCAGTGCAATCGTTGCGCCGTCTGAATGGCCGAGCAACACCGGACGTGCTATGTGCAGCTCAGCCAGCAACGCGGGCAGCTCGTCCCAAGCCTCGCGGTGCATGTAGTCGGGTTGCAAGGTGTTGCGGCCCGGCGAGAATGTGTCGCGCCTCTTCGGCGCAGCTTCAGACTGCCCATAGCCACGCCTTGAATACACCACACCAGCGCGGCCCGTAGCTTGGCAAACGGCCAGCGGCCAGTCCAGCCCGCGCTGCGTCCACAAGCTGACGCTGCCCAGCCCTTCGTGCAAAAAAACAATCGGGGCCAGCGCAGCAGAACCACTGATACGCCTGACTTCAAGTTGCTGGCCGTTGATGTTTAAACACTGCATCACACTATCCTAATTCAAGGCATTAATTCAAAGCGTTATTCTTACGGCATGAGCAAACTCCTGGATTCCTTTTGGCGTGCGGCCATGTACTGCCTGCACCCGCGCGTGATTGGGCTGTCGGTGCTGCCGCTGGTCATCATGGCGGCGGTGTCGCTGGGGCTGGGCTACTTTTTCTGGGAGGCAGCTGTTGCCGCCGTGCGCAGCAACCTGGAGAGCTTTGAGCTGCTCAGCACCATGGTGCGCTGGCTTGAAGGGCTGGGCTTAAGCAACCTGCGGCTGGTGCTGGCCCCGGTGCTGCTTTTGTTTTTGGCGATTCCGGTCATCGTGATTGTCTCGCTGCTGTTTGTGGCGATTTTCATGACGCCTGCCATGGTGGCGCTGGTGGCGGAGCGGCGCTTCCCCGGGCTGGAGCGCAAAAAAGGCGGCTCGATGCTGGCCAGCCTGTTCTGGTCTTTGGGCTCGACTTTGCTGGCGGTGATTGCGCTGGTACTGTCGATTCCGCTGTGGCTGATTCCGCCTTTGATTCTGGTGTTGCCGCCGTTGATTTGGGGTTGGCTGACCTACCGCGTCATGTCGTATGACGCGCTGGTTGACCACGCCAGCAGCGAAGAGCGCAGGCAGATCTTCAAGGAACACCGTGCATCGTTGCTTGCTATTGGCGTTATCAGCGGCTACCTGGGTGCTGCGCCCAGCTTGATCTGGGCATCAGGCGCGATGTTTGTGGCGATGGCCCCGATTCTGGTGCCTGTAGCGATCTGGATTTACACTTTGGTGTTTGCTTTTTCGTCGCTCTGGTTTGCCCATTACACGTTGGCGGCGCTGGAGCAGCTTCGCAAGAAAAATAATGCCCTGGCCCCCGATCTACCTGCACCACCAGCTATTAAAAGAATAGCAAACGAATCGCACCGGCAATCGGCCGCTGCGCGCTGAGTCTGCCCGTAACTTCTTTTTATCATGACCACAACTTTTGGAATCGTCATCATTGGCGATGAAATCCTCTCCGGCAAGCGCGCTGATAAACACCTGCCAAAGGCGATTGAGCTGCTTAATGCGCGCGGTCTGCAGCTGAGCTTTGCCGACTATGTTGGTGACGACCCGGCGCGCATCACAGCCACGCTGGCGCGCGCCTTTGCCGGGGCACGCAAGTCGGGCGACGTGGTGTTCTCATGCGGCGGCATTGGTGCCACGCCGGACGATCACACCCGGCAATGCGCCGCTGCCGCGCTGGGTGTCGAGCTGGCCTTGCACCCAGAGGCGAAAGCGCTGATTACCGAGCGCATGAAAGACACAGCAAAAGAGCAGGGCGTGCCGTTTGACCCAGACAGGCATGACAATATTCACCGACTCAACATGGGCGTGTTTCCGGTGGGGGCCGAAATCATCCCCAACCCCTACAACAAAATCCCTGGTTTCAGCTGCTTTGTTGAGCGTGAGAACTCATCAATCAAGCAGGGGCCGCGGG
>JAYWBS010000200.1:0-3789 GCA_043781295.1 Polaromonas sp. | reverse complement strand
TCAAGCCGATTTCAGCATGCTGCTGCGGCGGAATATTGATACCAGCGATACGAGCCATATGAATCCTCTAAAACTCTTTAAATCAGCCTTGACGCTGTTTGTGGCGTGGGTCTGTGCAGATCACGCGAACGACGCCCTTGCGACGAATAACTTTGCAGTTGCGGCAAATTTTCTTGACCGAAGCTGAAACTTTCATTTCTTTTCTCCTAAACTTAAATTTGAACTAGCCGCCCAGCGTCGTCTTGAAGTTTGCTTTTTTAAGCAACGACTCGTACTGCTGAGACATCATGTAGTTTTGAACCTGGGCCATGAAGTCCATGGTCACCACAACAATAATCATCAACGACGTTCCACCAAAATAAAACGGAACGTTGTATTTCAAAATCAAAAACTCTGGCAATAAACATACAAAAGTGATGTAAACCGCACCAGCCAGCGTCAAGCGGACCAAAATCTTGTCAATGTAGCGAGCCGTCTGGTCGCCAGGACGAATACCCGGAATAAACGCACCGCTTTTTTTCAGGTTGTCTGCAGTTTCGCGGCTGTTAAATACAAGCGCCGTGTAGAAAAAGCAGAAAAATACAATCGCACTGGCATACAACATCACATAAATGGGTTGGCCAGGTGTCAGTGTGCCGGCTATGTCTTTCAACCAGCGCATGCTTTCACCACTGCTAAACCAACCCACCACCGTTGCGGGCAACAAAATAATTGACGAGGCAAAAATAGGCGGTATGACACCAGCCATATTCAACTTCAAAGGCAAATGCGAAGACTGGCCGCCATAAACCTTGTTGCCCACTTGTCGCCTAGCGTAATTCACCAGAATCTTGCGCTGGCCGCGCTCGACAAACACCACAAAGTAAGTGACCAGCGCTACCACGGCAATGATCAGAATCGCCACCAAAATACTCATCGCACCGGTGCGAATCAATTCCAGTAAGCCACCTACAGCATTCGGCAAACCAGCCGCAATGCCAGCAAAAATCAAAATCGAAATTCCGTTACCAAGACCACGTTCAGTAATTTGCTCGCCGAGCCACATCAAGAACATGGTGCCTGCTGTCAAGCTCACCACAGCCGTCATGCGAAAACCAAAACCAGGCACCAACACCAAGCCAGGCGAGCTTTCAAGTGCAACAGCAATACCAATAGACTGAAACAAAGCCAAACCCAACGTGCCGTAGCGCGTGTACTGGGTAATCTTGCGGCGACCGCCTTCACCTTCTTTTTTCAGTTGTTCAAATGTCGGCAAGACATAGGTCAGCAACTGCATGATGATCGAAGCAGAAATATACGGCATGATGCCGAGCGCAAACACCGTAAAACGCGACAACGCGCCGCCAGAAAACATATTGAACAAATTCAATATGCCGCCTTGCTGACCTTTAAACAGCTCTTTCAGCTGCCCAGGATCAATTCCCGGAACTGGAATGTGCGCACCCACGCGATAAACCACCAATGCCAGCAGCAAAAAAATCAGGCGATTTCGCAAATCACCGAACTTGCCGGTTTTTGCAATTTGAGCCGCGTTGGTTGCCACTGATTGATCCGATTAAACTTTGACTGTTACTTATCTAAGCTCAAGCAGCCGCAGAGACTGAGCCGCCTGCAGCTTCAATGATCGCCTTGGCACCAGCAGTTGCACCAATACCATTCAGCTTGACCGCTTTGGTCAGGCTGCCAGACTTGATAACTTTGACGTTTTTGGCGAGCTGACCCACCAGGCCAGCCGTTTTCAGTGCCAGCAAATCAACTTCAGGCAGACCCAGCATTTCAAGCGCGGTAAGCGTAACTTCAGCATTGAACTTAAGTAGGTGTGACTTGAAACCACGTTTTGGCAAACGGCGCTGCATAGGCATTTGACCGCCCTCAAAACCGACCTTGTGATAGCCACCAGCGCGCGACTTTTGGCCTTTATGACCACGACCCGCCGTTTTACCGATGCCTGAGCCAATACCACGACCCACACGACGCTTGTAGTGTTTGGCACCGTCGCCAGGCTTGATTCCGTTCAATTCCATTTTGAATTCCTATCGAGCAAAACTCGAATAATTAAGCTCAGACAATCTTGACTAAGTACGCGATCTTGTTGATCATGCCGCGCACTGCGGGCGTGTCCTCTAATTCGCTCACGCTGTTGACACCGCGCAAACCCAGACCACGCACGGTAGCGCGGTGTGACTCTTTGGTACCAATAGGGCTGCGAACCAGCTGAACCTTCAATTTGTTTTCTGTTGTCATTTCAATGCTCTTGGACAGTTTTAGCCGAAGCTCTTCAACCGAAAATTTCTTCGACTGACTTGCCGCGCTTGGCCGCAATATCCGAAGCAGTTGTTGATTTATTCAGCGCATCTAAAGTGGCACGCACCATGTTGTAGGGGTTACTCGAACCATGGCTTTTAGCCACGATGTCGGTGATGCCCATCACTTCAAAAACCGCGCGCATCGGGCCACCAGCAATGATGCCGGTACCTTTGGCAGCCGGCATCATCATGACGTTTGCCGCACCCCAGTGACCCGACACCTTGTGGTGAATCGTGCCATTTTTCAATGACACCTTGTTCAAATTGCGGCGCGCTTCTTCCATGGCTTTTTGCACGGCGGCCGGCACTTCTTTTGACTTGCCTTTGCCCATGCCAACACGGCCGTCACCATCACCAACCACGGTAAGTGCGGCGAAACCGAGAATACGGCCACCCTTCACCACTTTGGTCACGCGGTTGACCGCGATCATCTTTTCCTTCAGACCATCGTCTGGAGCATCGTTTGCTGATTTAGCTTGAAACTTGGCCATACGTCTATTCCAATCTTCTTAAAACTGCAGGCCAGCTTCGCGGGCCGCATCAGCCAGCGCTTTAACGCGGCCATGGTACGCAAAACCAGCACGGTCAAAGGCTACTTTTTCAACGCCAGCAGCTTTTGCCTTTTCGGCAATGCGCTTGCCAATGGCTTGTGCAGCAGCGACGTTGCCGCCTTTACCAGCAGCGCCGATTTCCTTGCGGACTTCGACTTCTGCGGTGGATGCTGCAGCCAGAACTTTGGTACCGTCGCCAGAAATAACGCTGGCATAAATGTGCAAATTGGTACGGTTCACCGTCAAACGGGCAACACCTTGCGTGGCGATGCGAATCCGGGTTTGACGTGAACGACGCAGGCGCTGCTCTTTTTTGGTCAACATGGTGCAGCTCCTTATTTCTTCTTGGTTTCTTTGATCGTGATCTTCTCATCCGCATAACGGATGCCCTTGCCTTTGTAAGGCTCAGGGGGACGAACAGCACGAACTTCAGCAGCGATTTGACCGACACGTTGGCGGTCAGAACCTTTGATCACGATTTCGGTGGGCGTTGGCGTTGCAACAGTAATGCCTGCTGGCATTACAAAATCAACCGGGTGCGAATAGCCCACCGTCAAATTCAGCTTAGTGCCTTGCGCCGCAGCCTTGTAACCCACGCCGACCAGGCTGAGTTTTTTCTCAAAGCCTTTGGTCACGCCAACCACCATGTTGTTCACCAGCTGACGCATGGTGCCCGACATCGCATTGGCTTCGCGCGAATCATTTGCAGGTGCAAAGCTCAACTTGCCAGCATCTTGCGTGATGGTAACGAGCGTATTTTGAGCCAGAGCCAACGCGCCCAAAGCGCCCTTGACATTGATCTGGTCTTGTTTGATGGCCACATCCACACCGGCTGGTACAGACACTGGCATTTTTCCTACACGGGACATTTCAGTTACTCCTCAATGTCGCGATTAAGCTACGTAGCAAAGCACTTCACCACCGATACCGGT
>JAYWBS010000199.1:0-30353 GCA_043781295.1 Polaromonas sp. | reverse complement strand
GTGGCTGGCGCGGTCAAAACCCGCGAGCCGGGCAAGGACCCTGCAACGCGCACATTTCAGGCTTTTCGGATTTTCATCAACGCCGAGCTTGAAGAGCTCAGCCAGGCGTTAGCAGCATCACTCAACGTATTGCAACCTGGAGGTCGGTTGGTCGTGATCAGTTTTCATTCGCTCGAAGATCGCATCGTCAAACAATTCATCGCCGAACATTCGCGCGAGGTGTTCGACCGCCGGGCACCGTTTGCCGCGCCCAAGGCGATGCGGCTCAAGGCGCTTGGACGCGTTAAACCGGGTGAAGCAGAAATTGCCGCCAATCCGCGCTCCCGCAGTGCTGTCATGCGCATCGCTGAGCGCACCGAGGTTCAGTCATGACCAGGCTCAATCTGGTATTGCTGCTGGCTGTTTTGGCAAGCGCACTTTATCTGGTACGCACGCAGTATGAGTCACGCCGTCTGTATGTTGAACTGGAAAAAGCAGCCGCACAAAGCCGAAAACTGGAAGCTGAAAACGAACGTTTGCAAGTTGAAAAACGCGCGCAGGCAACCCCTTTGCGGGTTGAAAAATTGGCCAAAGACAACCTGCAAATGCGCACCGTCACACCAGCCATCACGCAGTACGTGACGCAAAAAGATGGCACTGCCACAGGGGTGGCAAGATGAGCAGAAGCGTGCAGTACACCTCAAGCCCTCTGCTGGCCAGCAAAACGCCTGTTTGGCGCAGCAAATTTATTGTGGCCGCGATTGCCTTGGCTTTTGCGGGACTGGCGGGCCGCGCTACTTATGTTCAGGTTCTTGACAATGACTTTTTTCAGCGCCAGGGTGAGGTACGTTTTGTACGCACGCTGGAGCTGGCCGCCAACCGTGGGCGCATTCTGGACCGCAACGGGCTGATACTGGCCTCCAGCGTTCCAGCGCCAAGCATCTGGGCGATTCCTGAGGATGTGGTTGCCAGCAAGGCTCAATTGATTGAATTGGCCAAACTGCTTGAAATGCCTTTGCCTGAACTGAACAAAAAGCTGGCCGACGAGGACAAGAGTTTTGTCTGGATAAAACGGCAAGTCGATGATCCGGTCGCTCAAAAAATTACGGCACTGGGCGTCAAGGGCATCTACCAGCGCAAGGAATACAAACGGCAGTATCCAGAAGGGGAAACCGTAGCCCATGTGGTCGGGTTTACCAATGTGGAAGACCATGGGCAGGAGGGCATGGAACTGGCTTTTAACAAGGAGCTGGCAGGGCGCACCGGTTCAAGACGCGTGATCAAGGATCGCCTGGGCCGCGTGGTGGAGGATGTTGGCACACAGGTACCGCCGGTTGATGGCAAAGATCTGCAACTGTCGATTGACAGCAAGATGCAGTTTGTGGCCTACCAAAAACTCAGGGATGCCGTGATTGCCAACAAAGCGGTTGCCGGCAGTGTGGTCATGCTTGATGCCATTACCGGCGAGGTGCTGGCGATGGCCAACTACCCGAGCTATGTGCCAGACAAACGGCAAAACATGTCGGGCAACCAGCTACGCAACCGCGCATTGACGGATACGTTTGAGCCTGGCTCAGTCATGAAGGCGTTCACGGTTGGCCTAGCCCTGGACACTGGCCGGGTCAAACCTGAAACGCAGATTCAGACAGCCCCGGGCCGGATTCAAATTACCGGTTCCACGATTTCTGATGCGCACCCGCACGGCATGCTGACGGTTCAGGAAGTGATTCAAAAATCAAGCAATGTCGGTACCGTCAAGATGGCGATGCAAATGCAGCCACGTGAAATGTGGGAGATTTTTTCACAAGCCGGTTTTGGGCAAAAACCGCAAATTGCATTTCCAGGTGCGGTGTCGGGCAGGCTCAGGCCGTATAAAACATGGCGACCCATTGAGCAGGCCACCATGTCGTATGGCTACGGACTGTCGGCGTCTTTGTTTCAGATGGCCAGGGCTTACACCGTGTTTGGCCATGACGGGCAAATCATTTCCGCCACCCTGCTGAAAAGCGATGAACCTGCAGCGGGCGTGCAAGTCTTCTCAAGCAAGACGGCGCTCGAGATACGCAAAATGCTGCAAATGGCGGCCGGGCCAGGCGGCACAGGCCCCAAAGCGCAGACGTTGGGCTACTCCGTGGGTGGTAAATCTGGTACCGCTTACAAACAGGTGGGCAAAAGCTACGGCACCGACAAAGACAGAAAATACCGGGGCTGGTTTGTCGGCATGGCACCCATTGACGCGCCACGCGTCATTGTTGCAGTGATGATTGACGAGCCACGTGCCGGCAAATATTTTGGTGGCGATGTGGCTGCGCCTGTTTTCAGTGAAGTGGTGCAGCAGGCCCTGCGTATCAAGGGTGTGCAGCCCGACATGTCGGTCAAGCCCCAAATCGTTACCGAAGCGGTTGAGGAGTCTTTTTGATGGCCAAATTGCGCACCCCCCACGAGGCCGCTACTTGGCTGCGCGAGCGGGTGACCGGCAGTTTGTGGACGGACAGCCGCAAAGTCCGTTCAGGTGATGGTTTTATTGCGTGGCCGGGTGCTGCAAACGACGCGCGCCAGTATGTTGGCGATGTTCTGAAAGCGGGCGCTCAAGCTTGCCTTGTGGAAGAACAGGGTGCGCAACAGTACAAATTTTCAGACGCAAGAATTGCTTCTTATGCAGGGCTCAAGGAAGCCGCCGCACCTATTGCCGCCGCCTATTTTGAAGAGCCCAGCAGACAACTGCAAACCATCGCCGTCACCGGCACGAACGGTAAAACCTCGACGGCCTGGTGGCTGGCACAGGCGCTTGGTAAATTGGGCCGTAAATGCGGTGTGGTTGGTACGCTGGGAATCGGCGCACCGGATGCCATGGTTTTTAATGGTTTGACCACACCTGACCCGGTGTTGCTACAGCAGCAACTCAGGCGCTTTGTTGATGAGGGTTTTGTCGCGTGTGCGATTGAAGCTTCGTCGATTGGTATTGCAGAGCAGCGCCTGGATGCGACGCACCTGCAAGTCGCCATTTTTACCAACTTCACGCAAGACCACCTTGACTATCACCGCTCAATGCAAGCCTATTGGGATGCCAAGGCATCCCTTTTTGCGTGGCCGGGGCTTGAGTCGGCGGTTATCAATATTGATGATGCCAAAGGTGAAGCGCTGAGTGCAATGTTGGCCAATTCAGGTTTGCAAATTTGGACGGTCTCTCTTAATGGCCCAGCGCGTATCGAGGCACATGCAATCCAACAAGATTCGCAATCCCTTGTTTTTGAGGTGGTCGAAGGTGGCGAGCAACATGCGGTTTCGAGCGACACCATCGGCTTGTACAACGTCTCGAACTTGCTGGGTGTTGTCGGGGCGTTACGTGCGCTTGGCATCTCTTTAAAAGATGCAGCTACAGCGTGTACTGGTTTGTCGCCCGTACCTGGCCGTTTGAACACGCTTGCGGTAGACGGTGCGCCGCTGGTGGTGATTGACTACGCGCATACCCCAGATGCGATTGAAAAAGTACTGACTGCCCTGCGGCCCGTGGCGCAAAGTCGCGCTGGACGCCTGTGGTGTGTGTTTGGCTGCGGTGGCGAGCGCGATGCAACAAAGCGCCCCCTGATGGCGGCCGCCGCACAAAAAAATGCTGATCAGATTGTGGTGACCAGTGACAACCCACGCAGTGAAAATGCGTCTGTCATCATCAGTCAAATTTTGCTGGGTTTGACGCATTCCGAGGCGGTTTATGTACAGGCTGACCGTGCGCTGGCTATCGCTGAAACGCTGGCGCTTGCGCGGGCTAGCGATGTGGTGTTGCTGGCTGGCAAGGGCCATGAAAACTATCAGGAAATTGGCGGTATCAAACATCCGTTCATGGACCGAACGCATGCACAGGCCGCGCTTGCTGCGCGACTGGCCGAAAGAGGTGCACGGTGATGACATTGCAACAGGCGCTGGGTTGGGTCGGTGCCGCGCAAATGATCGGCAGCGGCGAAGTGCGTATCAAGCGGGTCCATACCGACACACGAACCTTGCAAGCAGGTGATCTGTTTGTGGCGCTCAAAGGTGAGCGATTTGATGCGCATGACTTTCTGGTGCAGGCAAAAGGCCACGGGGCTGTAGCGGCTATTGCGCACCAGGGTCTTTCATCGGCTGGTTTGCCAGGCCTGGAAGTGAGCGATTCAAAACTGGCGCTTGGACAGCTTGCGGCAGGCTGGCGCAAGCAGTTTGACTTGCCTTTGATTGCCGTTACCGGTAGCAATGGCAAAACCACTGTGACGCAAATGATCGCATCCATTTTGCGCGCCTTCAAGCCAGGCCAGGCATTCGCAACCGAAGGCAATCTCAACAACGACATTGGCGTTCCCCTCACGCTTTTACGCCTGACGTCTGAACACCAAATCGGCGTGGTGGAGCTTGGCATGAACCATCCAGGAGAGATCGCTTACCTTGCTGGCTTGAGCTGCCCGACGGTTGCGCTGGTCAACAACGCGCAGCGTGAACACCTGGAATTCATGGGCACTGTGCAGGCAGTTGCCCACGAAAATGGCGCTGTCATTGAAGCACTGGGTGCGCAGGGCATCGCCGTTTTTCCGGCAGATGATGACTACGCTGGTGTGTGGAAAAAAGCGTCAGGCTCGCGCACCACACTGACGTTTGCGCTGTCGGGTCCTGCGGATGTCACGGCTGAAGCTGTGTGGGCTGGCAATGGTTGGCAGGTTGTGGCTATGACGCCTTCAGGGCGAGTGGAATTCAAGCTTCACATAGCGGGAAGGCATAACGTCAAAAACGCATTGGCGGCCACAGCATCCGCGCTTGCTGCTGGTGTGCCGGTGTCGTCCATCTCGGCTGGACTGTCAGATTTTGTACCGATCAAGGGACGCTCGCGCGCCGTAGCGGTGACCATCCAGGGACATGCGTTGACGCTGGTTGACGACACCTACAATGCCAATCCGGATTCCATGCGTGCCGCCATTGAGGTGCTTGCAGAGCTGCCGGGCCCGCGTCTGCTGGTACTGGGCGATATGGGTGAGGTAGGTGAGCAAGGTCCGCAGTTCCACGACGAGGCTGGGCGGTTCGCGCAAGCACGCGGCATTGAAAATCTTTTCACGCTGGGGGTGGAGTCCGAGCTGGCTGCTTCTGGTTTTGGGCGCGGACGACATTTCAAAGATATGGCTGCCTTGAACGCATCAGTCTTGGCGCAATTGTCCGAAATGCGCAGCGTACTCGTCAAGGGTTCGCGTTTTATGAAGATGGAGCGCGTGGTGCAAGCCATCACAGAGCATGCATCAGCGTATGCGCCAGAACAGTCACAGGAACTAGAACAAAAGGAAAAATCCCATGCTGCTTAGTCTGGCCCAATGGCTTCAGTCCCTGTCACCGGAATTTGGTTTTTTTCGGGTCTTCCAGTACCTGACGTTTCGTGCGGTGATGGCAGCGCTCACGGCTTTGCTGATGGGCCTGGTGGCGGGTCCGTTTGTCATTCGCAGGCTGACTTCACTCAAGATGGGCCAACCCATTCGTGAATACGCCATGCAGACGCATTTGGCCAAGTCGGGTACCCCGACCATGGGTGGTGTGCTTATTTTGTTGTGTATAGCGATTGCAACATTGCTTTGGGTTGACCTGTCCAACCGTTTTGTGTGGATTGTGTTGATTGTCACCCTCGGCTTCGGTGCCATTGGCTGGGCCGATGACTGGCGCAAGGTGGTACACAAAGATCCCGAGGGCATGCGTTCACGCGAAAAATACCTTTGGCAATCGGTGATTGGCTTGATAGCGGCTTTGTACCTGGTGTTCAGTATTTCAGAGAGCTCCAACCTGCGCGTGTTGGGACTGTTTTTTAGTTGGGTGCAATCAGGTTTTGATGTCAATCTGCCGCCGAAGGCTGGGCTGCTGGTTCCGTTTGTCAAAGAAATCAGCTACCCCCTGGGCGTGTTTGGCTTTGTGATCCTCACGTACCTGGTGATTGTGGGCTCCAGCAACGCGGTTAATTTAACCGATGGGCTGGATGGTTTGGCCATCATGCCGGTTGTCATGGTGGGCTCGGCGCTTGGCATTTTCGCTTACGTGACAGGCAGCTCCGTTTATTCAAAGTACCTGCTGTTCCCGTATATCCCTGGCTCCGGCGAGTTGCTGATATTTTGCGCTGCCATGGCGGGCGCCGGACTGGCGTTCTTATGGTTCAACACCCATCCGGCGCAGGTTTTTATGGGTGATGTGGGGGCTTTAGCGCTCGGTGCTGCGCTGGGCACTATCGCGGTGATCGTGCGACAAGAAATTGTTTTAGCCATCATGGGCGGCATTTTTGTTGTTGAGGCCTTGTCTGTGATGCTGCAAGTGATGTACTTCAAGTACACCAAAAAACGGTTTGGTACAGGTCGTCGAATCCTCAAGATGGCACCTTTGCATCATCATTTTGAAAAAAGCGGCTGGAAAGAAACCCAGGTGGTGGTGCGCTTCTGGATCATCACCATGCTGCTGTGTCTGGTGGGGCTTTCAAGCCTTAAATTGAGATGAAAAACCTGGCGAATAAAAATATTCTGGTGCTCGGCCTGGGTAGCTCGGGCCTGGCACTTGCACGCTGGTGCGCCAGGTGCGGTGCGCAGGTCACCGTGGCCGATACGCGGGCAGAGCCACCGCAACTCCATGCCTTGCGAGCCAGCGTGCCAGGTGCCCGCTTTGTGAATGCAGAGATGAGCGAAGCGTTGCTGGAAATTGCTGGTTTCGACTGGGTACTGAAAAGCCCCGGTTTGGCACCTGCTTCAGTCGCCGGTGTCACCGCAGCCGCCCAGTCGCACGCCATAGCGTTTGGCAACGAGCTCAGTTTGTTCGCGCAAGCGCTGGCTGACTTAAAAGAAGATTCGGCTGAGCACGCAGGCTACGCACCGCAAGTTATTGGCATCACGGGAACCAACGGCAAGACGACAGTGACCTCTCTGACTGGGCAATTGGTCCAGCGCGCCGGAAAGTCGGTGGCCGTAGCCGGCAATATTGGCCCGACTTTGCTGGACACGCTGGCAGAAAGAATGGATACGCAGACGCTGCCTGAGGTCTGGGTACTGGAACTGTCAAGTTTTCAGCTCGATGGCATCACGAACTTCGAGCCCAGCGTTGCAACTGTTTTGAACATCAGCCAGGACCACCTGGACTGGCATGGGAGCCTGGGCGCGTACACGGCAGCAAAGACACAGGTCTATGGCACCACTGGGGTCATGCTGCTCAATCGTGATGATCCGCTGGTCATGTCTAGTTTGCCTGCCTTGGTTAAAGGAAAGCAACTGCGCACCTGTTTTACCTTTGGCTGCGATGAGCCGCAGCACCCCGGCGACTACGGCATTGAAACGGTCAATGGCATGACCTGGCTGGTGCGTGCTGCTGAGGCTGACGAGACCTTCAAGCGCAAAAAAAATGAAGAGATCGTGCTGCATATTCAGCGCCTGATGCCCATGGAGGCATTGCGGATCCGTGGCCTGCATAACGCGGCCAACGCGCTGGCTGCATTGGCTTTGGCAACCGCCGCTGGCTGCGCCCTGGCACCGATGCTGCACGGTTTGCGTGAGTACCGGGGCGAGCCGCACCGCTTGCAGTCTGTCGCCGTCATCCATGAGGTCGAATATTTTGATGACAGCAAAGGTACCAATGTGGGCGCTACGGTTGCAGCGTTGACGGGTCTGGGGGCAGACCGCAAGCTGGTGGTTATTTTGGGGGGGGAGGGCAAAGGCCAGGACTTCTCGCCCCTGGCTGAGCCAGTTTCCAGATATGCCCGGGCAGTCGTCCTCATGGGGCGCGATGCTGCACTTATCCGCGCTGCGCTCGAGGGCAGTGGTGCCCTGCTAGTTAATGCGGCTTCCATGACGCAAGCCGTCGAGCTGGCAACCCATCAGGCGCAGCCCGGTGATGCGGTGCTGATGTCCCCGGCCTGTGCCAGTTTTGATATGTTTGACAACTACGAGCACCGTGCGCGGGTCTTTTGTGAAGCCGTGCAGGCCATGGCTAAAGAAGAGGGGGCCATGCTGTGACGGCTGCCACACGTTTTTTTGGCTGGTTCTCTGGCGTGGGCCAACTGGGTAACGCTGCGTCTGATGTGTTGCCTGTACGTTTGGGTAGCCAAAGCCTGAGCGGGACGCGTTCTGTACCTGTACGCATGGCGGGCTTTGACCAGGCGCTGGTTTGGGTTGCCGTGGGTTTGTTGTTGTGGGGGCTGGTCATGGTGTATTCGGCATCGGTTGCGATGCCAGACAACCCCAAATTTGCACGTTATGCGCATACCCATTTCGTGACGCGGCATGTGCTGTCACTGGCTGTGGCGTTTACTGTGGCGTTGCTTGCGTTCCAGGTTCCAGTCGCAACCTGGGAAAAGGTGGCGCCCTGGCTGTTTGTGGTGTCCCTGATTTTGCTCATGCTGGTCTTGGTGCCTTTTATCGGCAAGGGTGTGAATGGCGCGCGTCGCTGGATCACGCTGGGGTTCATGAACTTCCAGCCTTCAGAGCTTGCCAAGTTTGCAGTACTTTTGTACGCCGCTGACTACATGGTGCGCAAAATGGAAGTCAAAGAGCGCTTTTTTCGCGCAGTGATGCCGATGGCCATGGCCATCGCTGTTGTGGGCCTGTTGCTCCTTGCCGAGCCTGATATGGGCGCCTTCATGGTGATTTCGGTCATCGCGATGGGCATCCTCTTTTTGGGCGGCGTGAATGCCCGCATGTTTTTTGTGATTGCACTGGTCGTGGTGGTGGCGTTCGGCCTGATGGTGATGCTCAGCGACTGGCGGCGCGAGCGGATTTTTGCCTACCTGGATCCGTGGAGTGACAAATATTCCATGGGCAAGGGCTATCAGCTCTCGCATTCTTTGATTGCTTTTGGTCGTGGCGAAATTTTTGGTGTGGGGCTGGGCGGCAGCATTGAAAAACTGCACTGGCTGCCCGAGGCACACACAGACTTTTTAATGGCCGTGATTGGTGAAGAGTTTGGCTTGATGGGCGTGCTGGTGGTGATTGGCCTGTTCATGTGGATGGTCAGGCGCATCATGCACATTGGCCGCCAGTCGATTGCGCTTGACAGGTTGTTTGCTGGCCTGACGGCGCAAGGCATCGGCATCTGGATCGGTTTTCAGACCTTTATCAACATCGGTGTCAATCTGGGCGCACTGCCTACCAAGGGTTTGACGTTGCCTTTGATGAGCTATGGCGGGTCAGCGATTTTGATGAATCTGATTTCGCTGGCTGTGGTTCTCAGGATTGATTTTGAAAACAGGCTTTTAATGCGCGGAGGTCGCGCATGACTCTACGTTGCGCTCTCGTTATGGCTGGTGGTACTGGCGGTCATATCTTCCCTGGCTTGGCCGTGGCTGAAGCTTTGCGTGACAAAGGCTGGCGCGTGCACTGGCTAGGCGGCAAAGGTAGCCCAGGTAACCCCAGCATGGAAAGCCAGCTGGTGCCACCGCGCGGGTTTGCTTTTGAAGCGATTGATTTTTCAGGCGTACGCGGCAAGGGTCTTGTCACGCTTGTTATTTTGCCTTTGCGTTTGCTCAAGGCATTTTGGCAAAGCATTCAGGTCATACGCCGTGTTGAACCTGCCGTGGTGATTGGCCTGGGGGGTTACATCACTTTCCCGGCGGGCATGATGGCCGTCCTGCTGGGCAAACCGCTGGTGTTACATGAACAAAACTCAGTGGCGGGCATGGTCAACAAAATTCTGGCCCAGGTGGCTGATCGGGTTTTTACAGCCTTCCCGAATGTACTCAAGAATGCTGAATGGATTGGTAATCCGTTGCGGGCTGCCTTCACCAAGCAGGTGGGTCCCGAAGCGCGTTTTGCTGACCGTACCGGGCCACTTCGCCTGCTGGTGGTGGGGGGCAGTCTGGGTGCCAGGGCGTTGAACACCATCGTGCCGCAAGCGCTGGCACTTATCCCGCCAGAGTCGCGCCCTATCGTCATCCATCAAAGCGGCGCAAAGCAAATTGATGCGTTGCGTGCCAACTACCAGGCGGCGGGTGTTGCTGCAACGCTTACGCCTTTCATCGACGATACGGCCAATGCGTTTGCCGATGCAGACCTGATTGTTTGCCGCGCCGGGGCCAGTACAGTCACCGAAATTGCGGCCGTTGGCGCAGCAGCGCTTTTCGTGCCTTTTCCGTCAGCGGTTGACGACCACCAAACCAGCAACGCCAGATTTTTGGTGGCCTCCGGTGCTGGTTGGCAGATTGCGCAGCGCGATTTGAGTCCCTCTGTGCTTGCAAATTTGCTACAAAAAACAGAGCGTATTGCGCTCTTAGATATTGGGCTGAAAGCCAAAAGAATGCAAAAAACAGAAGCTACGGCACGCATGGTGGCTGCTTGCGAGGCACTGGCAACATGAAACACGCCGTCAAGAACATTCATTTCATTGGCCTGGGTGGCGCCGGCATGTCAGGTATTGCCGAAGTGCTGCACAACCTTGGCTATATGATCTCTGGCTCTGACTTGTCTGACAGCGCCACGCTGCAGCGGCTGGCAGGCATCGGCATCAAGACCTTTGTTGGTCACGCTGCAGAAAATTTGAGTCGTGTGGATGCCGTCGTGACATCAACAGCCGTACAAGCCGACAACCCCGAAGTGTTGGCCGCGCGTGAAAAGCGGATTCCAGTTGTCCCACGTGCCCTGATGCTGGCTGAACTGATGCGCTTCAAGCAAGGCATTGCGATTGCTGGCACGCACGGGAAAACCACCACCACAAGTTTGGTAGCGAGTATTTTGGCCGAGGCTGGGCTTGACCCCACTTACGTGATTGGCGGACGGCTCAATAGTGCGGGTGCCAATGCCAAATTGGGTTCGGGCGACTACATCGTGGTGGAAGCCGATGAATCAGATGCGTCGTTTTTAAATCTGCTGCCCGTCATGGCGGTGGTGACCAACATTGACGCCGACCACATGGAGACGTATGGCCATGATTTTGGTAATCTGAAAAAAGCTTTTATCGACTTTTTGCATCGCATGCCCTTTTATGGCACAGCCATTTTGTGTACCGATGACGCAGCGGTGCAAAGCATCGTGCCGTCGGTAACTTGCCCCATCACCAGTTATGGCTTCAATGCCGATGCCCAGGTACGCGCTGTCAACGTCAGGCCATTGGGTGCGCAAATGCACTTCACGGCCCAGCGGCGCAATGGCGTCACGCTGCCTGACCTGGATGTGGTGCTCAATCTGCCAGGTGATCACAACGTGCTTAATGCGCTGTCGGCGATTGCAGTGGCCGTTGAATTGAACGTGCCTGATGCTGCGGTTCAAAAGGCGCTGGCTGAATTCAAAGGCGTGGGACGCCGTTTTCAGAGCTATGGTGACACGCCAGTCAAAAATGACAAAAAAGGCGGCATGTTCACCGTGATTGAAGATTACGGTCACCACCCGGTTGAAATGGCCGCCACCTTGTCAGCGGCTCGCGGCGCGTTTCCAGGCCGGCGGCTGGTACTGGCATTTCAGCCGCACCGCTACACCCGCACCCGCGATTGTTTTGAGGATTTCGTCAAGGTTATGGGCTTGGCTGATGTGGTGTTGCTGTCTGAGGTGTATGCCGCTGGTGAAGCGCCTATCGTTGCTGCAGATGGCCGTTCGCTCAGCCGCGCTCTGCGCATTGCTGGCAAGGTTGAGCCCGTATTTATAGATGCCATAGAAGCCATGCCGCAAGCCATCATCGATAACGCGATGGCTGGCGATGTGGTGCTGTGTATGGGTGCTGGATCGATCGGCAATGTGCCACAAAAAGTTTTAGACATGCTACAAATAAAAGAGCTGCTTGTGCCCGAAGGCAGGGTTTTATGAGCCAAATACAAGCTCAAAACCACACGCATTTTGGTAAAGTGGCGGTGCTGATGGGCGGTCAATCTGCCGAGCGCGAAATTTCGCTCATGTCAGGTCAGGGCGTACTGGCTGCATTGCTGGCACGCGGCGTCGATGCCCATGCGTTTGACCCGGCGCAGCGTGACATGGGCGAGCTGAAAAGGGCTGGCTTTGACTGCTGCTTCATCACGCTTCATGGCCGCTTCGGTGAAGACGGCACGGTGCAGGGTGCGCTTGAGCTGCTGGGTATTCCCTACACCGGTTCCGGTGTGATGGCGTCCAGCATGGCCATCGACAAAGTCATGACCAAACGGGTGCTACAGGCCGAGGGGTTGCCCACACCCAGGCATGTGCTGCTGCATCGCGGCACATATAGCAACGCTGATGTTCTTGCTGTGCCTGAAAAACTGGGTTTGCCGCTGATCGTCAAGCCATCCAGGGAGGGCTCTTCGATTGGCTTGACCAAGGTGACAGACCGCGCCGCCATGCTGGCAGCTGTTGCACAGGCTGCCGAGCTCGACGCTGATATCCTGTGCGAGCAATTCATTGACGGTGATGAAGTGACCTGCCCTGTCCTGGGAACAGGTAGCGATGCGCGCGCCCTGCCAGTGATTCGTATCGTTGCCGCAGAAGGCAACTACGACTACCAGAACAAATACTTCACGGACACCACCCAGTACCTGGTCCCCTGCGAGCTTCCTGCGGGCGAGGAGGCCAACATTCAGCATCTGGTTTTACAGGCTTTTCGCACGCTCAATTGCCGGGGCTGGGCGCGTGCTGACGTGATGGTTGACAAAAAAACACGCCAGCCTTACCTGCTGGAAATCAACACATCGCCTGGCATGACGGGGCACTCTCTGGTGCCCATGTCGGCCAGAGCCCAAGGGATGTCGTATGAGGACCTTTGCATCGCCATTTTGAAGACTGCTGCACTTGATTATGAAAAAACCAAAGGAGTAGCCGTATGAGATCTGCCGCGTCACTGCCAACTTCACTGCCGCCTGATATCAAGCTCATGAACGCGATATCTGCCCTATGCTGCCTGATTTTTGCAGCGATGGTACTGGCGCTGCTGGTTGCGTGGTTGATGCGCCAGCCGCTGTTCAGCCTGAGCGCCATCCGTGTGCAGGGTGATGTGGCGCACAACAATGCAGTGACTTTACGCGCCAACGTTGCGCCTCGCCTGGCAGGTAATTTCTTCACGGTGAATCTGGCCCAGACCCGCGCTGTTTTTGAGTCAGTGCCATGGGTGCGCAAAGCGGTGGTGCAACGCCAGTTTCCTGACCGGTTAAAGGTGGTACTGCAAGAGCATCAGGCCGTTGCCTACTGGGGTCCCGAAGGGGATACGCGTCTTGTCAACACCTTCGGCGAGGTGTTTGAGGCCAACCAGGCGGAAGTGGAGTCTGAGGATCTGCCCCAGCTCAATGGTCCGCAAGGTCAGGCACCTCTGGTGCTTCAGGGTTACCGAATACTTTCTCCGCAGTTTGAAAAGCTGGATGCGCAACTGGAGCGCTTGGAACTGACCGGGCAGGGTAGCTGGCGCGCAAGGCTTGACAGCGGTGCCGTGCTTGAGCTGGGCCATGGCCCGCTCGATGCACTTGAAGCCCGGACCCAGCGTTTTATTGCAACCTTGAGCCAAGCTTCTTCACGCTACGGCAGAAATCTGGAATCAGCCGATTTGCGCTACAGCAACGGCTACGCGCTCAAGCTAAGAGGGGTCACCACGCTTAATCCGGGTGACAAAGACGACAAGAAAGTGAAAAGGTAAAGCGATGGCCAAAGAATACAAAGACTTGGTAGTGGGGCTGGACATTGGAACCAGCAAGGTCATGGTCGTGGTGGCCGAGGTCATGCCCGGCGGTGAGCTCAAGCTCGCAGGCCTGGGCATTGCCGCCAGCAACGGGCTCAAACGCGGTGTGGTGGTCAACATTGATGCGACGGTACAAAGCATTCAACAGGCCTTGAAAGAAGCCGAACTGATGGCCGACTGCAAGATTGCACGCGTGTACACCGGCATCACGGGTAGCCATATTCGGGGCATCAACTCGAGCGGCATGGTGGCGGTGAAAGACAAGGAAGTCACCCAGGCCGATGTGGCCCGCGTCATCGAAACCGCCAAGGCCATCAACATATCAACCGACCAGCGTTTACTTCTGGTAGAGCCGCAAGAGTTTGTGATTGACGGGCAGGACGTGCGCGAGCCGATTGGCATGAGCGGCATTCGGCTGGAGGCCAAAGTCCACATCGTCACCGGGGCGCAAAGTGCCGCTGAAAATATCATCAAATGCGTACGCCGCTGTGGCCTGGAGGTTGACCAGCTGATGCTCAACCCACTGGCATCGAGCCTGGCGGTGCTGACGCAAGACGAGCAGGAACTGGGTGTGGCACTGGTGGATATTGGTGCAGGCACGACCGATGTGGCGATCTTTACGGGAGGTGCGATTCGTCATACGGCGGTCATCCCGATTGCGGGTGACTTGATTACCAGCGACATCGCTATGGCGCTTCGCACACCGACCAAAGATGCGGAAGACATCAAGGTTGAAAGCGGCTACGCCAAGCAGTTGCTGGCTGACCCGGACACACAGGTTGAAGTGCCCGGCCTGGGCGATCGCGCACCACGCATGCTGAGCAAGCAGGCGCTAGCGGGTGTGATTGAGCCGCGTATTGAAGAGATTTACTCGCTGGTTCAGCAGGTCATTCGTGAGTCGGGTTACGAAGAAGTGCTGTCGTCTGGCATTGTGATTACCGGCGGCAGCGCTGTCATGCCGGGCATGGTCGAGCTGGGCGAAGACATCTTTTTAAAACCGGTACGGCGCGGCATTCCACGTTATTCAAGCTCCCTGCACGACATGGTGGCGCAGGCGCGCGCCGCCACGGTCATGGGCTTGCTGGAAGAAGCCCGACTGGGCCGCATGCGCGGCTACAAGGTGGCGCAAAAAGCGGGCAGCGTACACAACGCATTCGGCCGGGTCAAAGACTGGTTTGTAGGAAATTTTTAGGCGCACCCAGATGAAACACTACACCGCTTTCATACCTACCGCACCGCCTCATACACGGTCAGGAGGCGCTGACCCGCCTTCATGAAACACTTCAAAACTCCCGCAAAAAATACTTTTAGGCAACTGCAAATTTAACTGAAACAGGAGGCTCCCCATGAGCATCGAAATGATTGAAATCGAAGAGTTCAACCAGGGCACACAAATCAAGGTGATTGGTGTCGGTGGTGGTGGCGGCAACGCGGTTGGGCACATGATTGCCTGCGGCGTGCAGGGTGTGGAATTTATCTGCGCCAACACAGACGCCCAGGCACTGAGCCGGGGCAGCGCACACAAAACCATTCAGTTGGGGGGCAGCGGCCTGGGTGCGGGTAGCAAGCCCGACAAGGGCCGTGACGCAGCCGAGCTGGCGGTGGACGATATTCGCAGCGCGATTGATGGCGCACACATGCTGTTCATCACCGCTGGCATGGGTGGTGGTACCGGCACGGGTGCGGCACCCGTGATTGCGCGTATCGCCAAGGAGATGGGCATTTTGACGGTTGGCGTGGTAACCAAACCGTTTGAGTTTGAAGGTGGCCGCCGCATGACCAACGCCGACCTGGGCCTGGCCGAGCTGGAGGCCAACGTTGACTCCCTGATTGTGGTGCTCAACGAAAAGCTGCTCGAAGTGCTGGGCGATGACGTGACCCAGGACGAAGCCTTTGCCCATGCCAATGATGTGCTTAAAAACGCGGTGGGCGGTATTGCCGAGATCATCAACGAATACGGCAACGTCAACGTTGACTTCGAAGACGTGCGCACCGTGATGGGCGAACCGGGCAAGGCCATGATGGGTACCGCAGTCGCCAGCGGCCCCGACCGCGCGCGTATCGCAGCTGAGCAAGCCGTGGCCTGCCCGTTGCTGGAAGGCATCGATTTATCGGGCGCCAAGGGCGTTCTGGTGCTGGTCACGGCGGCGAAAGGCTCGCTCAAACTGAGCGAATCCAAGCTGGCGATGAACACCATTCGTGCTTATGCCTCGCCAGACGCGCATGTGATTTACGGCGCCGCCTATGACGACAAGCTGGGCGAAGAAATTCGCGTCACGGTTGTGGCCACTGGCCTGAGCCGCCAGGGTGTGCGTCGCCAGGCACCGCCGCTGCAGGTGCTGCGTACTGGCACTGATAACGTGCCTTTCAATGTGCCAACGCTTAACGCTGTCGCGGGCATGGGGGGTTCTACACAACCTTCTATGGGTTCCACGCAGCCAGACTACGGCAACATGGCTGTGCCAAGTGTGTGGCGCACCAACCGCACGCAGGCAGCTGCAAAAGTGGATGCGTTAGCTTCTGGCGGGATGGATGACTTTGAGATTCCAGCATTTTTAAGAAAACAAGCAGATTGACGGTGTTCTGCCCCCTCTTCTTTGTGAGAGGGGGCAAGCTGTACGGGCATTCACAAAAACTTAAAATACCAACATGCTCGCTCAAAGAACCCTTAAATCCCTCACCAAAGCCGTGGGTGTCGGCCTGCACAGCGGCCAGCGAGTCGAGTTGACCTTGCGGCCCGCAGCGCCCGATACTGGCATTGTGTTTCGCCGCGTAGATTTGCCTCAGCCAGTCGACATTCCTATTTCGACTTTAGCTGTGACGGACACGCGGTTGGCATCAACTATCTCAAATGGCAATGCCAAGGTAGCCACGGTGGAGCACCTGATGTCAGCCTGCGCAGGGTTGGGGCTAGACAACCTTTACATCGACATCACCGCCGATGAGGTTCCGATCTTGGACGGTTCAGCGTCGTCGTTTGTATTTTTGCTGCAATCAGCGGGTATCGAGCTGCAAAACGCGCCCAAGCGTTTTGTGCGACTGCTTAAAACAGTTGAAGTCCGCGAAGGCGAAGGCCCCACAACCAAGTGGGCGCGCCTGTCACCTTACGACGGCTACAAGCTCAGTTTTGAAATTGACTTTGACCACCCGGCAGTTGACGCAACCGGCCAGCAGGTGGAGTTTGATATGAGCACCGACTCCTATACCCGCGACATTGCCAGGGCCCGAACCTTTGGCTTTACCAAGGAGGTCGAAATGATGCGTGCCAACGGCCTGGCCATGGGCGGCGGGCTTGACAACGCCATCGTGATGGACGACTACAAGGTGCTCAACAGTGAAGGCCTGCGCTACAACGACGAGTTTGTGAAGCACAAAATCCTCGATGCCATGGGCGACCTTCATTTACTGGGCAAACCTTTGCTGGCAGCCTACAGCGCATTTCGCTCCGGCCATGCGCTGAACAACAAGCTGCTGCGCGAACTGCTGGCGCACACGGACGCTTACGAGATCGTCACGTTTGAAGATGAAAAACATGCGCCCAAAGGCTTTGCCACACTGGCACCTGCCTGGTAAGTTTTTTCGGATAAACACATGCTGCTTTTTCGCTGGCTCATTTTGCTGCTTCTGCTGGGTGCTGTCGCGTCCTTCATGTTTTATGCAGGCACCGGGCAAGCGCGTTTTAAACGCTATGGTTTGATCATCCTTAAATGGACATTGATCTCTGGGCTCGGGTTTTTTGCGGTGCTGATTCTAGAGCGCATTGCCTAAGGTTTTTTAAGAGCCGCCGCCAGCATGGCGCGCGCTTTGCCCGCATGCGCATGCGTGATCGCCAGGCCCAACGCATCCGCCGCGTCTTTGCCCGGTAATGTTGGCAGCTTGAGCAAACGCATCACCATTTGCTGTACCTCGGCCTTGCCCGCTTTGCCGTAGCCCGCCACGGCTTGCTTGAGTTGCAGGGCAGTGTATTCCGCCACAGGCAGGTCACGCGACACCAGCGCCGTGATGCACGCACCGCGTGCCTGGCCCAGCAGTAGGGTGGACTGCGGGTTGACGTTGACGAAAACAATTTCGACTGACGAACAATCGGGCTGGTAGCGTTCGGCCACTTCACGTACGCCGTCAAACAACACCTTCAGGCGACCAGGCAGGTCTTTTTTATCCAGATGCGCGGTTTTGATGGTGCCGCTGGCCACGTAGCTTAATTTTTGTCCGTCAACATCAATCACACCGAATCCGGTGATCTGCAAGCCAGGGTCAATGCCAAGTATTCGCATCATGCAATATGCTATTAATTCAGGAGCTACTTGCGCCCGAATTTATTGGGCTACAGGTCAATTTAGATACCAAAATACCACCGTACCGAGTGAAAAAACACCGGTGCCGCAAAACACAGCGCATCGACCCGGTCCAGCAGCCCGCTGGCCCCCGTGACGGACTTGACCTCCGAGCCCCAGTTGGTGATGCCCCGATCGCGTTTAAGCGCTTTCATGACCAGATGACCGAGCGAGCCCGCAACGCAGGCAATCAAGGCCATGGCCACAGCTTGTGCAGGTTTGAAGGGTGTCAGCGCGGACATCAGGCCGCCGATCAGGCTGGCCACCACAACCGCTATCAACCAGCCCGTCCAGTTAAAGCTCTGGCTGATTTTGGGGGCGATGGGTGCACGTTTGAGTTTGTTGTCGACAAGGTACTGAACCAGCATGCAGCTTTGCACCACAAACACCAGAAAGAACACTAAAAACGCATTCTTGCCCTGATAGTTTGGGAACTTGAGCAGCAGCAAAGCTGGCACATGGCTGATGCCATACACGCACACCATGATGCCCCATTGCAGCTTGGCGTTGCGTTCTAAAAATCGCTCCGGGTCATTGGCCAGCGCGCTGACCACCGGGATGGCCAAGAAAACATACACCGGGATGAACACCGTCACCAGGTCAAAGTGCCGGGTGATGACCAAGGCAAACTGAATTGGCAAGACGATGAAAAAGGCCAGCACCAGGCTGCGGTGATCGCCCTGGCGTGTGGGTGACAGTGTGATGAACTCGCGCAGCGCAAAAAAAGCCACAAAACCAAACAGCACCGTCGCCACGGTTTCGCCCAGTGCCCAGCCGACCCAGAACACCGTGGCCATGACCCACGATGTTTGTAGCACACCGTTGAATTCTTTCAACACCTGAATGCGCGGGTCGCCATCAGGCCGCTCGCGCAGTGACGCCACAAAGACATACATGCTGACCGCTGTTAACAGGCCAAACAGCAGCACGAAGAGCAAGCCCACCTGTTGCGAAGGCCGCAAGCTATGCATGAAGGTGTTGATCATGTTTGCCTCAATGCTATGACCGCATCACGCGCACGGGTTAAAAAGTCAGCCCGGCTTTCGTCAACGCCCAAGGCAATCGGTGCACCAAAAGTCACTGAACACAAAATCGGCACGGGCACCACTTCACCTTTGGGCATGACGCGCTGCACGTTGTTGATCCATGCCGGCACCAGCACCACCTCAGGAAACTTTTGCGCCAGGTTGTACAGGCCCGACTTGAACTTTTGCGGCTCTTCCTGGTTGCCGCGTGTACCTTCCGGGAACAGGATGATCGAGTCACCATGACCCAGCGCATCGATCAAAGGCTCCAGCGGATCCTGGTCGCCGGTTTTGGCGCGGTCTACATAAATGGCGTTGAACACGGCTGTGGTGATCCATTGCTTGAAGGGCGTTTTGGTCCAGTAGTCTTTGGCTGCGATGGGCCGCGTGATGCTGCGCAACTCTTCAGGCAGCGCCGCCCACATCAAAATCAAGTCAACATGGCTTTGGTGGTTGGCAAAGTAAATACGCTGCTCGGCCTTGGGCGGGCAGCCCTGCCAGCGGGCTTGCGCGCCAGTTAACGCCCGAATCAATCCTAACAAAAACAAGCTCATCAGCTTTGCCATCATGGCAGCTCTACCCCACCCATGCGCGCGGCAATCGTGCTGGCGCGGGATGACAAATAGCCCGAGTTCGGTCGGGTTTCAAAATACTTGGGGCGCGGCAGCATCACTGCCAGGCGGGCTGCTTCATAGGCGCTTAACTTGGCGGCGCTCTTGCGGTAATAGTGCTGCGCGGCGGCTTCAGCGCCAAAAACACCTTCACCCCATTCGACACTGTTCAGGTAAATCTCCAGGATACGTTCCTTGTTCAACAGTCGCTCCAGCAGCAGTGTCAAAACAAGTTCCTGGCCTTTGCGCAGCAACGTGCGCTCGCCCGACAGAAAAATATTTTTGGCAAGCTGCTGTGTGATGGTGGAGCCACCCACAATTTTGGGCGCTTTAACGGCTGCTTTGCCGTTTGCTGGCCGATTGGCGGACTGCTGCACCCCTTGACTTGCCTGTTTTTCGGCCTTGGCATTTTTATCCCAGGCTTTTTCAAGCGCTTCAATGTCCACGCCATCGTGCTCAGTGAAGCTGGCATCTTCAGACGCAATCACCGCGCGCTTCAAGTTATCGGATATACCGCTGTACGGTACCCACTGCTGGCGCCATTTCAGGCTGCCTGTCGTGGTGGTCACGCTGTAAATCGCAGAGCGTTCAAACGCGGTGGATTCCGGGTCAAGCACCGCCATCAAGGCAATGCGGCTCACAAAATAAAGCTGTAACGCCAGACCCGACAGGACGACCAGAAGGATCAAGCGGGCAATAGCTTTCATGACTTTTTTTCAGCGACTGGTCAGTTTGGTTTCAAGCGTTTCATCACGCGTGAACTTGAAGCGCGACACCACCACAATCTGGTCAGCCTTGCGCCGCATGGCATCGGTAAATCTTTCAAACGGGCCCGTGCCTTTAACAATGGTTTGCGCCCTGCGGTCCAGCGTCAGGTTACCCGAGGTTTCTACCACTTCCGTGGCCAGAACACGTCCGTCGAAATTCACCGTCACGATCATGGTCAGCTCGCCATACAGTTTTTTACCGGCCTGCTCAGGGAAGTTGGTCGTGCCTTTGTCTTCAATCTTGCGGCGCAGGCTGTCGTAGTAAATCGCATACACCTCTTCCCGCGTAGCGGGGCTGATGTAGCGTTTTTTCGGCCTGGCATTTTCCTCGTTGATGCGCTTTTCAATTTCAGCCAGTATTTTGATCAGTTGCTTGCGTTTTTCTTCCCGCTCGGCTTGCACGGGGTCATTGGTCGGCAGTTTGGGATCAGGCGGCGGCATGGTGGCCAACTGTTTTTTGATTTGTGCCAGCAACTGGGTTTGCTGTTCCTGCATGGCCTCGACTTTCTTCTGCGCATCTTCTGCCGCATCGCCCAGGTCAGTTAGTGCCGAAGGTGGCAGCGGTGATGTGGCGCGACCTTTTTCAAGCTGGCCGCCGCCTGATAGCGATGCCTGTGCAATCGCTTTGGCAAAGTCGGGCTTTTCATTCGATTTGGCATTGACCAAAATCACTTCCAACGGCGTGTCTTTGAAGACGCGGTTAAAGCTTTGCGGGTCCACAAATCGCGTCGTCAGCACCACCGCATGCAGCAAGGCAGATGCTCCCAGGGCTATTTGCAGTGTGCTGAAGTTTTTCACAGTCAAATTATCAGGCTGAATGCCAGGTGTCCAGCGACTTTTTAGCTGCCTGTGGTTGCAGCATCTTCAGGCACCTCATTGACATCAACGGCAATCGCAATCGGACCAGCAGAGACGTCCTCGTCATCATCCACGTCTACGGTTTCATTCGGGCTGTCGGCCACCACATCCAGCCGCTCAATCACCGCGCTGGTGATATCTAAAGTGATCTCATCAATCTCCCCCAGCTTGATGCGGACCTTCGCGCCACGCGGCAAACCCAGCGCGCCAGTAGCGGGCAGTACCAGTGGCAAGTCGTCAGCACGTACCAGGTTGTCCTTGAAGGCCGTTGCCACCAGCTCAGTGATGCCGTTTTGCTGTAGATATTTCAAAGTCCAGTAGCGCTCAATGCCTGCCTGATAACCGTTGTAGGCGCTGTAGGCCGCGTCAAAACCCGAGATAATGGAGAACAACTCCGCGTCTTTAGGTTTGTACGGTGCCACCAGTGCCGCAGTGCGGCCATGCCTGGCGCAAGCAATGATTTGCCACTGGTTGACCAGGTCGGTGTAACGGCGCAGCGGCGAGGTTGACCAGGCATAGCTTTTGACGCCCAGGCCCGCATGCGGCAATGACTTGGTGCCCATGCGTACTTTAACGCCGGGCGCCATGCTGGCTTGGCTGCGGTAAATACCGGGCACGCCATGTTCTGCCAGCCACAAGCCCCAGGTGCTGTTGGCCAAAATCATAGCCTCGGCCACAATCAAATCGAGCGGCGCGCCACGCTGGCGGGTGGTGATGCTGACTTGCTCGTTGCCCACGGGTTCTTGCCCGCTAGCGTTGTCAAGCTTGAAGTTGTAGTCGGGGCGGTTGAAGTTCTCTGGCTTGCCGCGTGCGACTTCACGCAGGCTTTTCAGATGTTTTGCCAGTTTATGCAAAAAAATAAGCTCTGTAGCCCAATCGATTCGGGCGCGAGCAGCTACGTTATCAATAGCATTGTGACAGTTCTCATCAAAAAAAGCTTCATTGAACGTGCTGTCCAGCACATCATGGCGCAGGTTGGCGGCAATGGACACCAGTTCAATTCGTGTCTGGGTTTCACGTATCTCCAGCGTGGCCTCATCTATCGTCACGTACAGCGACACCGCCGGGCAGTTACGCCCGGCCATCAGCGTGTAGTTTTGCACCACGTCATCCGGCAGCATGGTGAGCTTGTAACCCGGCATGTACACGGTTGACAGGCGCGCGCGGCCAAGCAAGTCAACAGGGCTGCCGGGTAGCACTGCCAGGCCTGGTGCGGCGATGTGGATGCCCAGCGTGATGCTGCCTGTGCCCAAGCCAGTTACAGACAACGCATCGTCAATCTCGGTGGTGGCGGAGTCATCAATCGAGAACGCTTGAACATGGGCCAGTGGCAGTTCTTCCGTGTGCAGCGGCGCCTGAATTGCCGGGAAGCCTGTGCCCTTGGGAAAGTTCTCAAACAGAAAACGTTTGTAGTGAAACTGGTAGGGCGATGCGATCGCACCGGATTTTTGCAGCAAGTCCAGCGGTGCAATGTGCGTACTTTTTGAGGCCTCGACCACGGCCTTGTACTCAGCACTGTTTTTGTCAGGCTTGAAAAGAATTTTGTAAAGCTGCTCGCGTATCGGCTCGGGGCATGCGCCTTGCGCAAGCGCGTCAGCCCAGGCAGTAATTTGCAGCGCGACCTGGGCTTTCTTTTCAATCGCTCTAAGTGCCAATTGCAAAATCTCGGCAGGGGCTTTCTTGAATCGCCCTTTACCCGCACGGCGAAAGTAATGCGGCGCATCAAACAGCCGGAACAGCGCGGCGGCTTGCTGCTCCAGCGTGGCGGGCTTGGCCGGGTCGGCGCTGAAGTAGTCACGCGCCAGATCGGCAAAACCAAACTCGTCTTCACTGGCAAATTCCCAGGCCAGTTCCAGTTCAATGTCAGCGCTTAGTTTTTGTGCAGCAGCCACAAAATCGGCAGGTGCGGGCTTTTCAAACCTCAAGAGGGCGTTAGCAGCCTTGACCTTGACGCGCTTGCCCGAGTCCAGCTCAACTTGCAGCGAGCTGTCGTTCTCAAGCAAAATGCGGCCAGCCAAATGCTTGCCAGCTTCTTCAAACAATACAAACAAAATGGGCGCCTTTTAGTCGTTCTGGTGAGTAAGAGACAAGTGTAATCAGACGGCCAGATTTAAAAACTCAAGAATTTCGGGTAAATGATCGTCAAAGTCACTCAGCGCATGGTCGCTGCCTTCAATGAGTTTGACTGTTGCACCCGCGTAGCGGGCTGACATCTCGCGCCAGCTCAGTACCTCATCACCTTTGGCAATGATGGCCAGGCAGTTCTCAGGCTGCGTCAGTGGTCTGGCATCCAGTGCACGCAGCTCGTCGATAAATTCAGGTTGAAAGAAAAAGCTTTCATGGGGGTCATGCCAGCTGGTTTGCTCGCCAATGTATTTGGCCAAATCACGTGCCGGGTAAACAGCCGGGTTCAGCAGCACCGCTTTGCAGCGCATTTTTTCAGCGATCCAGGTGGCATAAAACCCACCCAGAGACGAGCCTACCACCGCCATGCTTTGAAACCCCGCCTCATGGGGCCAGCCAGCAATGTGTGCCATCACCTCCGCCATAGCCTGCGCAGGTGAAGGCGGCAGTTGTGGGCAATGCCAGGCCACGCCGGGGTAGCGGCTGGCCAGGATGCCCGCCATCTTTTGCGCCTTGCTTGAGGCGGGTGATGACCTGAAGCCGTGCAGGTAGAGCAGATGCGTGGTTGTCATCTCAGCATGGTAAGTCGGCTGGCAGATAATCGGGTATGGCTGCTGTTTTCGACAAACCCTCACTTTTCAAGCGTGCCGCACCGTTGTTTAGCGGTTTTGACGGACCGCTGGCGTTTGCAGTTTTTCTGCTGGCCAGCGCGGGCTTGCTCATCATGTATTCGTCGGGCTTTGACCATGGCAGCCGTTTTGTGGACCATGGCCGGAACATGCTGATCGCTGGCTTCATCATGTTTGTGGTGGCGCAAATTCCGCCGCAGCGCCTGATGTCTCTGGCTGTTCCGCTTTATCTGTTCGGTGTTGCGCTTTTAATTGCGGTGGCTGTTTTTGGCATTACCAAAAAGGGCGCACGGCGCTGGCTGAATGTAGGCGTGGTGATTCAACCCAGCGAAATCCTCAAAATCGCCATGCCGTTGATGCTGGCCTGGTGGTTTCAAAAGCGTGAAGGCCAGTTGCGCCCACTTGACTTTATGGTTGCTGGCCTGCTGCTTGTTGTGCCCGTAGGTTTGATCATGAAGCAGCCTGATCTGGGCACCTCGCTGCTGGTACTGGCCGCTGGTGTCGCCGTGATTTTCTTTGCCGGCCTGAGCTGGAAACTGATTGCACCGCCAGTGGTTCTGGGCCTGCTGGGTGTTTTTTTAGTTGTCTGGTTTGAGCCCATGCTGTGCGCCGACGGCATGCGCTGGCCGATGCTGCACGACTACCAGCAGCAGCGCATTTGCACCCTGCTGGACCCCTCGCGTGACCCGCTGGGCAAGGGTTTTCACATCATTCAGGGCATGATTGCAATTGGCTCTGGCGGGATGTTTGGCAAGGGTTTCATGGCCGGTACGCAGACGCATCTGGAGTTCATCCCCGAGCGCACGACTGACTTTATTTTTGCCGCGTTTTCAGAGGAGTTTGGACTGGCTGGCAACCTGCTGTTGATTGCCGGTTTTATCTTTTTGATATTGCGCGGCCTGGCCATTGCCATGGAGGCGCCGACGCTGTTTTCCCGCTTGCTGGCCGGGGCTTTAACGATGATATTTTTCACCTACGCTTTTGTGAATATGGGCATGGTCAGCGGCATCTTGCCGGTGGTGGGTGTGCCGCTGCCATTCATCAGCTACGGCGGCACGGCCATGGTTACCCTGGGCCTGGCCATTGGCATGTTGATGTCGATTGCCAAAGCCAAGCGACTGGTGCAGTCATGATGCCTGCTAAATCGGTCTTAATTGTTGGTGTCGGCAACATGGGCGGCGGTATGGTGGGCAATCTGCTTTCAAAGGGCTGGAACGTCCTGGTGAGCGATATGGATGCCGAAAAAGTCGAAAAATGGGTATCAAAAGGGGCTGTAGCCCAATCAATTCGGGCGCAAGCAGCTACTGAAATAGTAGCAATTATTATTTGCGTGGTGGATGCTGCGCAGACTGAAGACGTGCTGTTTGGTGACCAGGGGCTGGCGCACAGTTTGCAAGCTGGCCAGACCGTCATGCTTTGCCCCACCATCTTGCCGCAAGATGTGGAGTCATTCGCCGCGCGCCTGACCGAGCGCGGCATTCACACGATTGACGCGCCCATGTCTGGCGGGCCCGCCAGAGCTGCTGACGGCACGATGAGCCTGCTGGTGGCGTGCCCAGATACCGTGTTTGAACAACATGCTGATTTGCTGAACGCGCTGTCAAGCAAGGTGTTCAACATCAGTGAAAAGCCGGGCGATGCGGCACGGACCAAGCTGGTCAACAACCTGCTGGCGGGCATCAATCTGGTGGGTGCCGCCGAGGCGTTGGTGCTGGCCGCAAAACTGGGTCTGGATGTGGGTAAAACCCTTGGCGTGATTGAGCAGTCCAGCGGGCAAAGCTGGATAGGCTCAGACCGCATGCGCCGCGCCATTGTGGGTGACTATGCGCCGCGCGCCCATGTCACGCTGCTTGAAAAAGACACCCGGCTGGCGCTTGAGTGTGCGCATGCCGCAGGCTTTGAAGGGCCACTGGGCGCTGCGGCCAGCAGTGTGTTTGCCCAAGCGCACGCTGCCGGGCTGGCCGCGCAAGATGACGCAGCGATTTTTAAATACCTGTCTGCGCTATAGCGCCAGCGGTAAATTACCTTGCAAGCATGAGGGCGGGTCGGGTGCAGGCGGCGCGTCAGGGTCAGATTACCTACAATCGGTGCATGACTGCACTTCGCTCTTCCTCCGCCTCTGTTCTTAATGTCTCTACCACCTCTTCCACGGTCAAGCCCACGGCGGCATCGACGTCAGGTCGACTGGAAGTTGCGCAAAAACTCTTGCTTACGCCCTTCGGCCTGACGGAAGCGCATCTATCCAAGGCACTGGCTGAGATCACCTCCAAAGGCGCTGACGACGCGGACCTGTATTTTCAATACACCCGCAGCGAGGGCTGGAGCCTGGAAGAAGGCATTGTTAAAACCGGCTCCTTCAGCATTGACCAGGGCGTGGGCGTGCGGGCTGTGAGCGGCGAGAAAACCGCGTTTGCTTATTCCGACGATATTTCAGAAGCCTCATTGATGGACGCGGCGCGCACCGTGCGCAGCATCTCTGGCGCCGGCAAGTCCGCCAAGATCAAAACACCTGCCCGCAAAATTGCCAACAGCCGCTCGCTGTACGAGGGCGGTGACCCGATTGCCACGCTCGGCAGCACGGCCAAAGTCAAGCTGCTTGAAAAAGTTGAAAAACTCGCCAAAGCCAAAGACCCACGCATCGTGCAGGTCATGGCCGGGCTGGCCAGTGAATACGATGTGGTGATGGTGGCACGTGCTGATGGCACGCTGGCCGCCGATGTGCGGCCGCTGGTGCGCTTGTCAGTGTCGGTCATCGCAGAGCAAAAAGGCCGTCGAGAGACAGGTTCAGCCGGTGGCGGTGGCCGTTTTGGGCTGGCGTATTTTGACGATGCGCAAATCGGCCAGTATGTGGACGATGCGGTGAAGGCGGCACTCACCAATCTTGAAGCGCGCCCCGCACCTGCGGGTGAGATGACGGTGGTTTTAGGCTCCGGCTGGCCCGGCATTTTGCTGCACGAAGCCATCGGCCACGGGCTGGAAGGTGACTTCAACCGCAAGGGTTCCAGCGCCTTTGCAGGCAAGATCGGCCAGCGCGTGGCCGCCAAGGGCGTGACGGTACTGGACGACGGCACGATTGCTGACCGCCGTGGTTCATTGAACGTCGACGACGAAGGCAACGCCAGCCAGCGCAATGTGCTGATTGAGGACGGCATTTTGAAGGGCTACATTCAGGATTCATTGAATGCCCGGTTGATGAACGTCAAACCCACAGGCAACGGCCGGCGCGAAAGTTATGCCCACACACCGATGCCGCGCATGACCAACACCTACATGCTGGGGGGGGACAAAGACCCGCAAGAAATCGTCGCCAGTATCAAAAAAGGCCTGTACGCCACCAACTTTGCCGGTGGCCAGGTGGACATCACGTCTGGCAAGTTTGTGTTTTCCGCCAGCGAAGCGTACTGGGTTGAAAACGGCAAAATTTTGTACCCGGTCAAAGGCGCAACGATTGTCGGCAGTGGCCCTGAGTGCCTGAAAAAAGTCAGCATGATTGCCAACGACATGGCGCTTGACAGCGGCGTAGGCACCTGCGGCAAAGAAGGCCAGAGTGTGCCGGTGGGCGTGGGCCAGCCGACGCTGCGCATTGATGGCTTGACGGTGGGTGGCACCGCTTGATTCAGATCGCTTTTTAAGCTGTGCTACATTTCTAGTCATGCACAAAGCATCGTTTTATTTTGGTTACTTCTGGTTCTCAAGCGCTTCTGGCGGTAGAGAGACTTTTGCGTAACCCTGAATAAACGCTCAAATCTTTTAAAAACCGCCGGACACCCGGCGGTTTTTTTTTTTGCTTTTTCATTTGGTTTTAGTTCTCGTTTAAAAAAAGGAAATCCGTGATGACCACCCCTACACCCACCTGGTATGCACCCGTCGACAAAACCAGCCAGACCGACGACGAACGCATCAAGGACATCACCGTGTTACCACCGCCCGAGCATTTGATCCGTTTTTTCCCGATTCAAGGCACGCCCGTTGAAACGCTGATCACCAGCACCCGTAAAAGCATTCACAACATCATGGCCGGCAGCGACGACCGCCTGCTGGTGGTGATTGGTCCTTGTTCCATTCACGACCCAGCCGCTGCACTGGAGTACGCGCGCCGTCTGGTCGAGCAGCGCAAAAAGTACGCAGGCACGCTTGAAATTGTCATGCGCGTGTACTTTGAAAAGCCTCGCACCACCGTCGGCTGGAAGGGTTTGATCAATGACCCGTACCTGGACGAAACCTACCGCATCGACGAAGGCCTGCGCATCGCCCGCCAGTTGCTGATCGACATCAACCGCATGGGCCTGCCTGCGGGCAGCGAGTTTTTAGACGTGATCTCGCCGCAATACATTGGCGACCTGATCGCCTGGGGCGCGATTGGCGCACGCACGACTGAAAGCCAGGTGCACCGCGAACTCGCGTCGGGCCTGTCTGCGCCGATTGGCTTTAAAAATGGCACCGACGGCAACATCCGCATCGCCACCGACGCGATTCAGTCCGCATCGCGCGGCCACCACTTTTTGTCAGTGCACAAAAACGGCCAGGTGGCAGTGGTGCAAACCAACGGCAACCCCGACTGCCACGTGATCTTGCGCGGCGGCAAGGCGCCCAACTACGACGTAGCCAGCGTCACCGCCGCCTGCAAAGAGCTGGCTGCCGCCAAACTGCCCGCCACACTGATGGTGGACTGTAGCCACGCCAACTCCTCCAAGCAGCATGAAAAGCAAATCGACGTGGCGCGCGACATCGCAGGCCAGGTCAGCGGTGGGTCAAAACAGGTGTTCGGCCTGATGGTCGAAAGCCACCTGAACGCGGGCGCACAAAAATTCACACCCGGTAAAGACGACTCCAGCAAACTGGAATACGGCAAAAGCATCACTGACGCTTGCCTGTCGTGGGACGATTCGCTGGAGGTGCTGGAGGTGTTGTCGAAAGCGGTGGTGGCAAGGCGCAACAACTAAAGGATTTTGTCCGACGTATTACAATGTCGTACAAAACATCGTTTTTGCATTGATTTCAGGAGCCCGCTATGCAAACCACACTGACCGTCAGAATCTCGAGCATCGAGGCGCAAAACCTGGATGGTTTGTGTGCCAGTGCGGGCAAATCACGCAGTGAGGTTGTGCGCGATGCCTTGCGCGCTTACCGACTGCGTGAATCGCTACGGCAAAGCCAGGCCCAGCTTGCACCACTCGCGCGCCGTGCTGGTTGGCTGACTGAAGAGGACATCTTGCAAGACGCTGCACTCAACTGATTGATGAAAGTCTTTTTAGACACCAACGTCTGGCTGTCTGCAACGATCTTTTCAGGCTTGTGTGAGGAGCTGCTGTTGCAATGTGCAGAGCGCGGCGGGCTTTACAGCAGCTTGCTGATTCAGGTCGAAGCGCATGACGTTTTAAAGCGCAAATTCCCCAAAACGCCCAACGCTTGCGACTTGTTTGATGCGTCTTTTCAGGCGGCGCAGTTGATTGGTGACTGCGCCGAGCCCCAAGACGATAACGACCGTCGATTAGTTGCAGCCGCAGTGGCCGCAGGAATGGAGCTGTTTGTGACGGGTGACAAAAGGGTGCTGAGCTGGGCTGATAAAAAAGAAATTTGCGGCACTTTGAAAATTGTCTCACCTCGCCAGGCCTGGACCGCGCTGTCTTGATGATTTTGCGGGTTTGCGCGGATTGTTCAACAAGCCGCATTTCACGACCATCAAGGCATTCACACCCATATGGAGCCAACTATGCGCAGCGAAGTCAGCATCACCTTCAAAGGCGCATCGCCCGTGCGGATTGACCTCAATGAAGTGCAGCCCATGCCGCACGACGTTGCCCGCTGGTGGCTGGACGACCAGTTCACCCAGATGGGCTGCGAGCCGCTGCGCCCTACCGGCAAGCTGCTGACGGCTGACAAGGTGGTGGTGGTGGCGCAAGCTGCTGGGCTGGCCAGGTTTGCTGAGCCCAAATTTTCCCAAGAATTCGCTAGAGCCGCCAGCGCCGCACTGGGTAAGCCAGTGGTGCATGTAGACGTGGCGGCTTTGAGCATCAGCTACTGATTGATAAAATTCAGTCGCTATAGTTTTTATAGCTTATTGCGCCCGAATCTATTGGTCTATAGCCTGATTTTGTATCTAAAAACGCCTTTTTTTTGATGCGCCAAGTCGTTTTCAGCTGCTTTTTGAGTCACTTCATGCATCAAAAAGGCACAAAAAAGGCATCGAAAATGCCTGTAGCCCAATAGATTCGGGCACAAGCAGCTATTTAATCCATAGCAACCCGGCGCAACCCCAATCTACTTCAGCGCCGCCAGCAGCTTGCCGTGCACGCCGCCAAAGCCACCGTTGCTCATGCACAAGACATGGTCACCCGGTTTGGCTACAGCTTTGACTTGGGCCACCAGCTGGTCAATCGTGTCGGCCACGTGGGCCCGGTCAACCATAGGCGCCAGCGCCAGCCTCGCATCCCAG
>JAYWBS010000198.1:0-11458 GCA_043781295.1 Polaromonas sp. | reverse complement strand
GACATCACTTTCCAGTTCCGCTTCAAGAACGCACTCAAATCCATTCCGCTGCAAATCGGCACCGCCAGCGTGGCGATTCCGTTGATCCAGGCCGGTGCCGTCAGTGCCTTGAACGACCCCAATTTGAACGTCAACGAAACCTATTCGGTCAACGTGGTACGCGGTGAACGCCGCAAAGGCACGGTGTCTGCCATCACCAAAACCGGTGGCGGCGCAACCTTTGAGAAACCTGTGGACAACATCGGCGTGAAGACGATTGCAGACTACGCCACCTACGCGGGCAAGCACATCCACACCGTCACCATTCCTGGCTGCCCCGCTGGCAAGGACCAGGGCAAGGTGTTTGTAGGCCAGCGCCAGGAAGGCTTTGCGGTCAACCTGGGCCCGGTGTTTGACCTGGTCAACGCGCCCGCTGCTTTTCTGCTTGACCCTGCCAACAAAGACGCGGCCGGCCTGGGTGGCCAGCACGTGATTCAAAAGGCCAATGTGACGACGATTGCCATGGAAGTGCACAAGGATTGCCTGACTGCTGGTGGCGATCCCGTCATTGGCGGCTGGACCACGGCCAGCCTGCGCCAGGGCCGTTTGCTGAATGGCAAGCCAGGCTCTGGCAATGACAACGCCACCAAGCAAGGCGGCGCCTGGGTCCAGGTGTCGCGCCTGGGCAACCCGCTGGTCAATGAGTTGGTGATTGGTTTGCCTGACAAAGACAAATTCAACGCATCACAGCCCAAAGACGATACCCAGTTTTTGACCTATGTTTCCAACCCGACCTTGCCTGCTTTGCTGGGCCTGGTGCTGGCCGGTGACACCAAAGCGGTGGCTCCGACGAACCTGCCACGCACCGACCTGCTGACCACCTTTTTGACCGGCATCACCGGCGTCAACAAGCCAGCAACGCCCACGCCTTCGGAAATGCTGCGTTTGAACACGGCCATTGCGCCCGTGCCATTTGCCAGCCAGAACCGTCTGGGCGTGGCCGGTGAGGTGTTGCGTGTGGGCGGCACAGCCAATCTGGCCAACGCAGTCGACCTGGCCGGCTTCCCGAACGGTCGCCGTCTTAAAGACGACGTGGTGGACATCGCGCTAGTGGCGACGGTTGGCGGGCTGTGTGCCATCAACGGCGCCAATGACTCGCTCAAGCTCAACTCAGTGCCTGGCGTGCCTTCGCTCACTTCCAAGTGCGATGCAACGGCACTTACGTCGCTGATGGCTGCGGCGGGTACCAATGGCTTGCCCAATGCGGCTAACATCCACGATGCGGTGGACCAGGCCACGGTGCCTTTCCTGGCAACCTTCCCGTACCTCAATACCCCTAATCCAGGTTCCAGGTAAGCACCGCGAATAAGGAAACATCATGAAGAAGCCCAATGTGAAAATGATGCTGGCAGCCGCCAGTGCTACCGCACTGGTCGCCGCTTGCGGTGGCGGGAGCGACCCGGTGATTGACCCGGCTACCCAGACCGGGGCAAGCGTGCAGCAGACGATCAGCTACATCAGCAACCTGATCGCCAACAATGACGAGAACAGCGATGCGGTGGATGTCAATGCCATCACGCTGGCAGTGGACGACACGGCTGAGCCAACTGCGTTGTAGTAGAACGCTAAACGAGCCCGGCATTCCGCGCCCTGCGGTATGTCGGGCTTTTTTTTGCGGCGGAGGTTTGACTATATCGGGTTGATGCTCATACTGGCTTCAAATGTAGGACTGTCGCACGCGCACAGGTGCGGTGACGTCAATCAGAATGTTCAGGCAACCACTGACCCGGCGGTGGGTGCCGCTGGTGGGTCCATCGCCCCTGGAGAGCGCAGTCTCAGCTTCTGGCTGTCGGTCACGCTCAAAGACTTTGCCCTGCCGGTGCCCATTGACGCGGACGCCGACGGCAAGGTCAATCGGGGCGAGGTGAAAGCGGCTAAGCCGGCGTTGCTGGCGCTGGAAACGACCCGGTGAGCCTGGCGCTTGTGCCGGCCCAAGAAGCCAGTGCAGAGGATTGCCGCCTCGATTGGCTGACTGCGTCAAGCGACGCAATGACGGGGCCTAGTTCGGTTTTGCCGACCCCCTTGCGCTGGACTTAAGCCTCACGAGCGGGGGTGGGGCCGGTGATCGCGGTGTCCATCGCCATCACTGCGCTGCTGAACTTAATTGACCCTGGGCTGAGTAGGTTAAATCCAATGATCCTGTGCTGGCGTATTCGCATCAGCCGCTTTAACTCTTTCTGGTTTCGGCTTTTGCATCAACTTCAACCTATGGGAAATCACATGAACTCGAAACACAAATTTGCCTCGATCAGCCTGGCCATTGCCTTGGGTGCGGGCTTCGCCATGACGGCATCCACATCCTTCGCGCAAGTGATGGTGGGGGGTGCGCCGATGCTCGCTTCCAAAGATATCATTGACAACGCCGTCAATTCCAAGGATCACACAACGCTGGTGGCCGCAGTCAAAGCCGCAGGCTTGGTGGACACCCTCAAAAGCGCTGGCCCGTTCACCGTCTTTGCACCGACCAATGCCGCATTTGCAGCGCTGCCTGCTGGCACGGTGGACACCCTGCTCAAGCCGGAAAACAAAGGCATGCTCAGCGGCATCCTGACCTACCACGTGGTGGCTGGCAAGATGGACGCAGCCGCGTTGACCAAAGCCATTGCCGACGGCAATGGTTCTGCCTCGCTGAAAACTGTAGCTGGCGGCATGCTGACCGCCAAGGCGTCAGGTGGCAAGGTGATGGTGGTGGATGAAAAAGGCGGTTCTGCCACGGTCACTATTGCCGATGTGTACCAGTCCAATGGCGTGATCCACGTAGTGGACAAGGTACTTCTTCCAAAATAAGCCGGGGCATAGCACCCTTACCGCCGGGCAGGCGGTAAGTTCAAATCAATCGCATGGCGGGCGCTGCATGCATGGCCCTGGTCCGCCAGTCAGCGCAGATCCAGCGCAGCCACTGCAACGGATCAAAGTGCAACGCCCGTAACCAACGACAACCGATGTTCAAGCTGCAAGCTTGACAACGCAATTCGGCATCCAGCCGCCTCGTCGGATTCAATTACTGCAAATCGAATTATGTAAGACAGTTATTGCCCTTGTTGCCAGAGCCAAGAATGCGATCAAGGGTCACAAAACCCCGGAGTTTGAGATATATATCCGCCTTTAGCACTTGCCTTATATACATAGGTAGCTCTTATTTATATAGCTAATCTAGTTCTATCTACAGTTGCTTCTCTGATGTGAACGTCGTTCTCAACCGATATGTGTTGCCTTCTTGCAGTCGTAATTTTAAAAGTCCTGAGATGCCCCGCTTCTCAACGAATGTCCGCAACGTTCATGCCCTGCCGCTCGGCACACAGGATCCGTGTGCGCTGCCACGCAGGGCGCGCCAGGGCCCGCGCGTAATACGCTTTTAGCTGCGGATACGGCGCCATGAGATCGGTGTTGGGGACTGCCCGCAGGACGGTAGCCAGGAGGATGTCGGCGACCGTGAACTCGTCGCAGGCGATCCATTCGCGGCCATCGAGCCGGCGCTCCAGCCCGTCGAACCAGCGGCAGGCTTCCTTGACCAGCGTCGCCCGCCCCTCGCGAGCCGCCTCGCCACGCGCTCCGATGTCGATCATCGTCATCTCGAACAGCGGCCGTTCGACGGTGGCGAGCGCGGCAAAGCACCATTGCACCACCCGCGTGCGCCCGGCCAAGTCAGCGGGGATCAGTTTGCCTTCCTTCTCTGCGATGTAGAGCAGCACCGCGCCGGACTCGCCGACGATGAAGCCCTCATCGTCAATCACTGGCACCTGGTGGAAATAGCTGAGCCGACTGTAGGCCGGGGCGTCGAGCTCGCCGGCGACGTAGTCGAGCGCGTGGACGCGATACGGCAGCCCGGTTTCTTCAAGGGCCCATTGCACCCGCAGGTCGCGCGCCTCACCGATCATTCCGGGATGTACGCGACCGAAGGCATAGAGTGTGATCATGGTGCGCTGCCCCTGGTGCCCAGCCGCGCCGCCTTGATCACGGCGACGTCGATTTTCTTCATGCCCATCATGGCGTCGAAAGCGCGCTTAGCTTCTTCGCCGCCAACAGCGAGCGCATCCATCAAGACGCGAGGGGTGATCTGCCAGGAGAGGCCCCACCGGTCTTTGCACCAGCCGCACTGGCTCTCCTGACCGCCATTGCCGACGATGGCGTTCCAGTAACGGTCGGTCTCTTGCTGGTCTTCCGTGGCGATCTGAAAAGAGAAGGCTTCGCTTTGCTTGAAAGTGTCGCCACCATTGAGGCCGAGGCAGGCTACTCCGGCGACGGTGAACTCCACCGTCAGCACGTCGCCCTTCTTGCCGCCCGGATAGTCGCTTGGCGCGTGGTTAACAGCCGCAACTGCGCTATTTGGAAAGGTCTTGGCGTAGAAGTGCGCTGCGGCCTCTGCGTCGTGATTGTACCAAAGGCAAATCGTGTTTTTTGCCAGTGTTAGTTTTTTCGGTGTTTGCGACAGTGTCGTCTGCGTGGCTTGTGCGCCTTCGGGGATGGTTTGTACTTTTGGTCCGGTCATCGTCATTCCTTGTTTAAAAGTGTTGTGGGCAATGTAGCGTGCTGCAGGACTTCATCGCTCCACCTGCACGACGACTGGGAGGGCGTCAAATCGACAAATTGGGCAGCCATGTTTCAAACGGGATGACTTTGCACCTGTCAGCGAACGCCTTATCGCATTGAGTGCAGCCCGAACATATTGCCTTCGGTGTCAATGGCAAGCGAGATAAATCCATATTCGCCAATCGGCACCTTTGCTTTTTGGATCTTTCCGCCGCTGGTTTTCACACGGCTTTCCTCGACTGCGCAGTCATCGCAGGTGAAGTAGACGAGCGTACTGTTGCCTCCCGAGGGGAAACCATTCATTTTGACCAAGGCACCACCCGCACCCACTCCGCCGCCTTGGTTATAAAAGGCCCACATTTCTATATCCGGGCTCGGGAGACGCTCAAGCTTTGTTTGCAACACGGTTTCGTAAAATATCTTGGCGCGACTCGTGTCTTGAACGTAGATTTCGAACCATCCAACAGGGTTAGTCTTCATCAAAATACTCCTTCATTTAAAGGCCACTGATTGATAACAGGGACGCTAGCCCATGACATCCAATGCATTCAAAATGTAGCGGGTCGTCATTGGTCTGTCTGTGCGACACCCCACACAGCAGAGTACTTATTCAAACGCTTGGCCGGGAGCGGTCATTTAGCTTTTGTCGCTCTGGTATCCCAAAATATCTGCGTCATGGCTTGCATCGCAGCTCTTACTTTTGAGCGAGAAAATGCGCAACCAATGCATTCGCGTGCCCGTGCCCCAGTTTGTGTTTTACCTTGAGCAAGCTGACCAGCTCCATGTGTTTGAGTGGGCCGGCTTGCTTCAAAACCGCCATCCAATGAGACACCGGTTCACCGTAGGTCTTCTCAATTGAAGGAAAATAGGAAACTGGACCTTTGATTTTTGGGGTGGCGTTTGTGGTCATGGAAGTTTCTCCGGGGGTGCGTCACTTGTAGGCCAATTGCGGATGAAAATCACCGCGCCCTGCTGGCGTGAGATCCAGCATGTTCCACAGCGAATCAAGCGCGTCGTTGTGACGATATTCCTGACCGGGCTCAGGCGGCACGTACAGCAGTTCCGAGCCCCAGAAATGGCTGATCACTTTGCCGTGCCGGCGGAACACATTGAGCATCGGCATGTCCCATTCTTCGCCAGCCTTGAATTCTTGCTGCTTCAGCACTGCGTCAGGCAGGCCAGATGAGTCGCCAAAATAGTCATGGTCATAGGTATTGCCTTGCGTGGACAGCAGGGGCAAGGTGTGCCTGCCTCGCGCCCGCGCCAGGCCCAAGAGGCGCGGCAGCTGTGACTTGGCGACCACGGACAAGCTGATACGCTGGGTGATGTGCTGCACCATGCCTTCGAGGCCATCCAGAAAGTGCGTGCAGCCCGTGCAGGGCAGTTCCCGCCCGGGACCGTACATAAAGCTGTAAATGGCGAGCGTGTCCATGCCGGGCTTGAACAAGTCCGACAGTGCCAACGGCCCGCTTTCCCCATCGAACAAATATTCACGATTGACCGGACCACCCGCAGGCAGTGCCCTGCGAAGTGCGGCGACGCTTTCAATCTGCCGACGCAATGCCATTTCTTCAGTGAGAAGTTTGTTGCGTGCAACGCGGTACTCGGTACTTTCGCCAGGCATAGCTAGGTGGTGCAGATCTTTCGCGTTCATAAACTTTTTGCTTGGCTTTTCAAAGCAGCTATGCCCAGACTTGTGCTTTTCGTAGGATTGCTCCTTCTTGGAGTTTCAAACGACGAAATGGTCGGCAGCGCCTCATTGAAATGCATAGCGACCACGTCATTCAGCGCGGTGACTTAAAACAATCAGGTTGCCACAGGTATCGTCAAAAAATGCAAACGTGACCGGCCCCATATTCTTCGGCTCCTCGCGAAACTTGACTCCCAGACTCATCAAGCGCTTGTATTCGGCGGCGATGTCGTTCGTCGTAAATATGGTGGCCGGAAAACCCCCATCGTAGAGCGCCTTTTGCGATGCCAGCGCTGGCGGGAAGTGGTTTGGTTCGAGTACGAGTTCGACGCCCTCCGCTCCCTCGGGAGATGCAACGGTAAGAAATCGAATAGAACCGGGTATGTCGTGCTTTTTTACGAAGCCCAAGATGGTCGTGTAGAAAGCGAGTGCTTTGTCTTGGTCATTAACTTTGATAACCACGTGGCGAATCTGCATTGCGTGCTCCTTGAGTATGTGTGTCATTGTGGGGGCTGAACCGTCAGTTGCGCGGCAACCGCACCAACCCAACCGAAGGCGATGATCCCGACAATAAAGAATGAAATGCTGGTTGCGCTCTGGATCATCATTCCCGCCAATATCAGCACGGGCGTGATGACTCCGGTTGCGATCGAATAAATCCCCCATTCCGGTTTTCCGATGACAAAATATCGCCTCGCAAATACGAAGCAGGCGGCAATAAGCGAAAGAAAAGCTACGAAAAAGCCGACGCCATGCAGCATCGCATGTTTGCTCATCTGTTCAGGCATCGCTGCCAGCGCGCCAGGCGGAAAGCCGAGCAGCGGGTCGGGGGGGGAGATGCCGGCGACAACCATGCCCAATCCATAGGTAGCGATAAGCAAGGGGCCCCAAGTTCCACCAGCAGCGTTGCGCATAGCTCGCCACATTCCAACAGAACAGGCAATTGCGAGAAGCCCGGTAAGTATGAAGTTCGCGATTTGAATCCAGCCCGCATCGCCGAGACTCAACAAGCTAATGGGATGCTTGCTGATATCGAATCCGGTGCGAGTCAGGATTTGAGCCACAACCACGACATAGAACAAGGGTCCGAGCGCGACTCCGCAGGCGAGCAGAAACTTTGGCTTTGTGGAGTTAGTCATGCGCGTGGCGTCCTTTTGTACGACGATTGGGAGCGTGTCACATCGACAGCGTGGCAGTAACGTTTTCAACTTCACGTCTCTGCATTGGACAAAGGTTAATCAAATCGCCGGGGAAGGTCTGTGCGTTGGCGCACACAGAGGCCAACTAAATTGCATCAGCGAGCAGGCTTCTCCATAATGAGGGCGTGACCGGCAGCGAGTTCAGTGTGGTCAGAAAGGCATGTTTATGGGTGTCCATCTTCTGGAAGATGGCTCGATATCCGGAAGCCCGCGCGACATTGATTTCTTAGCTGGCCTCGCTTCTATCTGCGATTCGGTAGGCAAGACTCACGGCCAGCGCTTCCTTCCAAGGCGCATCACCTGTCGTCCAACTTCGGATACCAATCAGTCCCGCGTCCTTCAGGCGTCGTATCCAGGATCACCCACAGCCCTGACATGTCCGGAGCGTCGTGTGAATCCTGGCCTGGGTCGGCGGTCTCCTTGCCGCCTTCGCCGCGCCAGAAGTGGCGGATGGTGCCGTCCTTGCGGGTGAAGACGTTGTAGCCGGGCATGTCGGCATCCTCGGCACTGACGTAGTCGCGGGTGTAGTCGCCTCTCAGGTCAGAGTAAAGCCGCAGGTTCACCCAGCCGCGCTCCTTGCCGTAGGCCAGGATGCGCTTGATAGGCGAGCGGGCAGTCATCACGAACGCCGCACGCTGCTTGACGTGAGACGCAATGCCGTCCCAGGCGCTCATCTGCGACGCACACATTGGGCAGCCTTGCTTGCGCTGCGGCCCATACATGAAGCTGTAGATCACGAGGGTGTCCTTGTCGCCAAACAGCTCGGCGAAACCGGCGGTGCCGCCTTCGCCCTCAAAGCGATAGTCATTCGTCACTTCACCTCCAGGCGGCAGCGCCCGGCGCTGCTCTGCAACGCGCACGATGTGTCGTCTCAGCTCGATCTCTTCGGCCAGCAACGCATCGCGCGCGTTCCGGTACTCCTTGCTCTCGTTCAGAACATGGGAGTGGTTCGCTTTCACCATCTCGGCGGCGGGCCTCAGGGGCGGTTGTGCGGTCATGATGCCGACGCCGTCATCACCATCCACGGCACGCCAAATTTGTCACTCAGCATGCCGAACGAGGATGTCCAGAATGTTTTCGCCAAAGGCATCGTGACTGTTCCACCTTCTCCGAGCGCCGTGAACACTCGCTTAGCCTCAGCGTCGTCCGCAACTTCAATACAAAGCGTCATTCCCTTGAACTCAGCCATTTTTTCGCCCATGCCGTCGTCGGCCATCAGCTGGGTTTCGCCAATGCGAAAGGCGGCGTTCATGACTTTCTCTTCGTAGCCGGGTGGCCCCTTCATGTTCTTCTCCGGACTTTCCTTCCAGCGCATCAGGCCGGTGACCTCTGCACCGACTCCCTTTTTGTAAAACGCCAGCGCCTCTTCGCAGCGACCGTTAAAAGTTATGTAGGCTTGAACTTTCATGATGAATTCCTTGTATAAATGGGGAAAGGTGAATGGGCACGTTTAGCCTCACCAATGCAGGGTGGGCCGGTAAATCAGCTCTTGGATGTTGTCGTCGAGCGTCCGGTTCTCGACGATCTCCAGGTCGAAGTCCGCCGCTCCGATGAAGATTGGGTTGGTACCGGTCTTGCCCGAGATGACCGGGAAGACCGTTACACGTAAGAAGTCAACGAGGCCAGCGGCCATCAGCGCCCGGTTCAACGAGATGCTGCCGTGAGAGCGCAATGGCAATTCGGACTCCTTCTTGAGCCGGGCGACGATATCGACGGCGTCGCCGTTTACGATGGTCGCGTTTGGCCAGTTTAGGGGGCCTGTCAGCGTGGACGACACGACCGTAGCTGGCATGTTTCTCATCCGGGTGACCCACGGGTCGCGCACGTCGGACTTTTCAGTGCTCGCCGCCAGCATCTCCACGAACTCTTGGAATGTTGTGGCTCCGAAGACCATTCGCTGCTCAGCTTCGAACGAGGCGAGGCGGCGGTCGAGCAGCTCTGGACCTTGCTTGCCCCAGTACCCACCCCAGTCCCCGGCCGGCCCGTAAGAGCCGTAGCCGTCGAGCGTACAAAAGATGTCGAAAGTGTAAGTAGCGGTCAAGATGCTTTCCTCAACTCCAGAGCCTCTTCGCAGCTGCCGCCAAAAGTTATGTAGGCTTGAACTTTCATTGTGATTCCTTGTTTAAAGGTGTTACGGGTCTGAGGATTGAAGCGGGATTGCAACTATCCTTCTACACGACGACTGGGTGCCGTCAGATCGACAGCTCGATCGGCAATTCTTTCCTGCCGTCTCTGCTGAGGATCACGTTACAAAAATTGAGGTTGACCGTCTGTGCGGTAACGAACAGAAACAAGCCGTCTGTCTGAGGCAATGCATGCTCACTCTAGATTCAAGAGCTTGATTTGCCTCTAGCCCTTGTCCTGTGTGCATAAGTAGATATAAATACCAAAGCGTTTAATTTCCAGCCGTGCAAGCGGCCGTTCGCCGCTTCACCGCTTGAGAGCCTGTTCCAACTGCGCCTTGTTCATGATCGAGCGGCCCTTGACGCCCCGCCGACTGGCTTCGTTGCAAAGCTGCGCCACGGTGCGCCCACCGGTGCCCTGGTGCGACCTGAGGCCACTGCGGCGGCTGGCTGGCATGTCGTTGACAGATGACGCGCTGGCGTCTACAGATTCGCCATGCTGAGCGCGCTCTTTGTTGACTGTGCGGGCCGCTATTTCTTCAGCCAGCGGCTCGCTCTGGCCGCGTGCGAGCACGCTGTCCTTGATGTGATCGTACTGACGCTTGCGCTTTGCGCTCCACTCGGTTGAAGGCATGGTGGTTCCTTTCAAATAGCGTCAGTAGAGGGCGTGGCGTCGGTTTGCCTAGGACGGTTTTGAAATTTCAGTCAGCGCCTTGGCAGCACTGCCAGTACTTTCCGGAATTACCGACGCGCCTACAGCGTTGCTGCCGACAGCTCCAGCAACAGCACCAACCGTGCCGCCTACCAATATACCGACCGGACCTGCAACCGCAGCACCAACGGCGCCACCTGCAGCCAAACCTGCCACCAAAGCGCCCCCAATCAGAACGGATTTTGATTCGCGCTCAGCTTCCTCGGGACTGAGTCCAACCTGAGCTGAGGGGTCCGGATCTTGGGACGGGACACCATGTCCAGGCACTGCCTGCCCGGCAAGGTCTGGGTCAACAGGTGTTACATCTGTCGGCTGCGTCGTGGATGAATTCATGGGTGCGCCTTGAAGTAGTTAACGGATAGGCAAGTGGAAAGTGTAGATTTTTTTGCCGTTGCACGTCCCTGCATTTTGCGAAGGTTAATCAAATGAAGCGGGGCCGTCTGTGCGGTGGCGCACTGAAGTACCTTTCAGACAACGGCAGGGGATGGGCCGCCCTGGCGTAGGCGAAGCGGCAACCTCACGCTTCGTCGCAGTCTTAGCGGCTCAGGCGCGCGCGATGTAGTGCCCACGACCAAAACGAATCTGGGGAATGACGCCACACTCTGCGCCCCGGCCGGCAGCGATGACCATGACGATCTCTGCTGCGCGCGGCAGGCCAAGTAGTCGTTTAACACGGGGTTCGTCGAAACCTTCCATGGGGGAGGAATCGAAGCCGTGCGCTGTGAACGCCAGCATGAGGTTCTCGCAGGCAAGCGCAGCCGTCTTGACCGCCCAAAGCGCCTGCTCGTGACGACCGAAAGGTCCGCGCATCATCGGCTTGAACCAGGCGCGGCACCACACGAGAAAGCGCTTCAAGGGCGCAAGAATGTGAAATGGCCCATCCTCGAAAAGGAACGGAATTTGCAGCCTGTATTTGAGCTCGAAGAGCGGCAGGAATTCCCGCAGCGCCAAAGGCAGTGTGGGATCGGCTTTCTCCTCCTGGATGTGCTCAAGCATCAACGCGCGGCCACGCCGCCACAGATCAGGCCGTGCGACCGCGACGATAAGATGCGGTGCCGCCGCCGCTGGCTGATCGAGGCACAAGTGCCTTAACGCCGCCAGCCGGTGGGTGTCCCGCACGTCAATCATCTGCCAACATTCGAGATTGTGCGATGTGGGTGCAAGG
>JAYWBS010000197.1:0-11491 GCA_043781295.1 Polaromonas sp. | reverse complement strand
GTCCTTTCTGCGGTGCATTGCTGGGCGATATGGGTGCCGATGTTCTGAAGATCGAAGACACTGAAAAAGGCGACGAGTCGCGGGGCTGGTTGCCGCAGAAGTTGGGCCGGTCGGCCGCGTATCTGGTCAACAATCGCAACAAGCGCGGCATGTCCCTGAACCTCAAGACGCCGGAAGGCGTGGCGATTTTCAAACGTCTGGTGGCTGGTGCCGATGTCGTGATCGAGAATTTTCGCACCGGAACCATGGAGACTTTTGGGCTGGGCTACGAGGTCTTGGCCGAGTTGAATCCTCGACTGGTTTATTGCTCTGTTACCGCTTTTGGCCGGACCGGTCCGCGTGCGCACGAAGGCGGGTACGAAGCTGTGATGCAAGCATTCAGCGGCATCATGTCGATTACGGGCGAGTCGCAGGGGCCGCCTGTACGCGCCGGTGTTTCCTTTATTGACATATCGACCGGAATTTTGTGTGCGCTGGGCATTGTCAGCGCGCTGTCGCACCGGGCGCAAACGGGCCTGGGGCAGCGGGTGGACGGCTCCTTGTTTGGCACGGCCATCAGCATGCTGAATTATCAGGCGGAGGGCTATCTGCTGTCGGGCGAGGTGCCCCAGCGCATGGGCTCGGCGCACCCGGCGATTGCCCCTTACCGGAACTTTCGTTGTGCCGATGGCCAGTGGATTTTTATTGCCGGGGCGAACGATAAATTGACACGTCGCCTGATGACTGCGCTGGACCTGCTCTGGGTCTGCGAGGACCCGCGATTTGTGACGAATGCGGATCGCGTTCGCCACCGCGAAGACATCGAGCGCATCGTCGCGGACGCAATTGCCTTGCAGGACCGCGATACGCTACTCAAGCTGTTTAAAAAGGCGCACTTCCCGGCGGCACCCGTCAACACGGTGGCGCAGGCGCTGGAAGACCCGCAAACCAAGGCCAAAGGCATGGTCTGGGACATGGCCCATCCGCATCTGGGCAACATTCCCGTGGTCGGCTTTCCGATTGACTTTTCCGCGTTGCAGGTATCGATTCGGCGGCACGCGCCGGACTGGGGCGAGCATACCGACGAGACCTTGGCAGAACTCGGCTATTCGCCCGCCGAAGTGCATGCATTTCGTGCTGGCCAGGTTGTGCGGTGACGTGACATGCCTGGCGACCGTGAAACCCTCAAACCCTCAAACCGTCGTCTGGAAAACCTAATGGACACCCACGCACCAAAGCTGGTTCAGTGCCAGATTGACTCGGGCGTCGCCACGCTGACGCTGAACGACCCTGCCAAACTCAATGCCTTGAGCAAACCCATGATTGCTCAACTGGCCGAACAATTGCAACTGCTGGCAGAGCAGCCCAGCCTTCGCACGGTGATCCTGACAGGGGCGGGCAACAAAGCCTTTGTGGGTGGCGCAAACATCCACTCGATGGTCGATCTGGACCCCGTCAGTGGTCGGGCATTCATCAGCTCGGTGCACCAGGTATGCCACGCGATCCGCATGCTGCCGGTCCCCGTGATTGCCCGTATCGACGGGCATACGCTGGGCGGTGGGCTTGAAATCGCCGTTTCTTGCGACCTGCGGATCGCCTCAAACCGCTCGGTCTTTGCGATGCCAGAGGTACGTCTGGGCGTGCCTTCTGTGATTGAAACCGTGCTGCTGCCGGGACTCATCGGCTGGGGCCGTACCCGCATGCTGGTTTATACGGCGCGATCCATCAATGCCAAAACCGCCTATGACTGGGGCTTGGTCGAGGAACTGGCGGACTTCGCCGATCTGGATACGGCGGTGCGCCGCTGCGTGGATGAAATCATGGCGTCTGATGCACAGGTCATAGCGAGCCAAAAACGCCTGGTGCGTGAGTGGGAAAGCATGACGATTGGTCAGGCGATCGACTACAGCATTGACGAATTCGAAAACACCTGGCGACGACCTGAACCCGGCCAGCGCATGCGGGCCTTTGTGCAGCATCTGGAAGAGCGCAAGGCTGGGAAGAAGTAGTCACGAAATCCGGCTTATCGGTGGGCTTCACACTTTTATTTATCTGGCATTTTTTTGAAATGTATATACCGTAAGTACATTCAGGAAAAATGATACGAATGCCATCCTCAAACCCACCATCTTGCCTACCCGCATTTTCAAAAGCGGCAACTCGCTGGCCGTGCGCATCCCCAAAGACATGATGCCCGCTGACGTACCCGAAGACGCTGAAATCAAATACCGCGGCGGCGTGTGGACGATCCGGCCGATCTATAAGCGCAAGCTGACTGGGTTGGCGGAGAAGTTTGGCGCGTTTTCGCCGGGGTTTATGAGTGAGGGGCGCGAGCCGCAAGAGCAAGAGCCTTACGACTGGGATTTGTCTCGGCTGCCAAGGCAAGACAAAGGTGTCAAAGCCGTTAAAAAGGTCTAGCTGCTGTGCGCTACATGCTAGATACCAATATTTGTATCTACTTGCTAAAAGGTCATCCGCAGAGCGTTTTGAAGCGCTTGGCAAAAGAAGATTTTGGCGATGTTTTCATGTCGTGTTTGACATTGGCCGAGCTGCGTCGCGGTGTCAGCAGTCAATCCGGGAGTGCGCAAAAAAATGATGAGGCTGCATAAAAACCTTGCAGCAGGACATCATTGCACTGGATTTTGATGCCAGCGCTGCCCATGCGTTTGGTGTTCTGGGCGCTAACTGCACGCTCAAACGCAACAGAGCCATTGACAACCTGATTGCTGCGCACGCTATCAGCCAGCAGGCGGTGCTGGTGACGAACAACGAGAAAGACTTTAAGGGCTATCCGGGGTTGCAGGTGGAGAACTGGGTTTGACTGCCCGTATCCGCTCCACATGCGCCAGCAAAGACCGCTTGGCCACGGGCCAGATACGCTGGTCTACATCGTCATAAGCCAAGGGCACCCAGTCGTCCAGCGTGCCGTCGGGCAAAGCCTCCATCACGGCCATGATTTTGGCTTCGCGCTTCAAGCGGTGGGCTTTGAGTTGGGCGATGGCGGTTTTGGCTTGGCCCAGCACGTAGCCGTGAGCGGGCAGGATAAATTCAATGCTGTGTTCATCGCAGGCGGTGCTCAATAAATCCAGCGAATCCAGATAGGTATTCATGTTGCCATCTGGCGGGTTTACCACCGTGGTGCTGCCATTCAAAATATGGTCGCCGCTGAACAGCAAGCCGTCTTCAAGCAGCACCAGGCACAGGTGGTTGGCGGCGTGGCCTGGGGTGTAAATGACTTTCAAAGTATGCTTGTTTTGGCTGTTTTCAGGGTTAGAATTGGCCTCTAGACCAATAGATTCGGGCGCAAGCAGCTCATGATTTAATAGCATTCTGTCTGGCGCAAAGACGCTGTCTGCGCGTGCCGTGGGTAGCGATGGCAGGCCAAGAATAGGCGGTTTGGCTTTGCCCGCCGCCATGCAGATGGCCTGTAGCGGTTGGGCACCAGGGGAATGGTCGGGATGCGAGTGAGTACATACAATCATTTTGATATCGCCGCCAGCAGCACCGTACAGCCGCTGCAAATGGTCAGCATCCGCAGGGCCGGGGTCGATGGCGATGTAGCCTGACAGCGCATCGCCCACCAGATAGCTGTTGGTGCCTGGCCCGGTCATCACGCCGGGGTTGGGGGCCGTCAGGCGCATGGCGTTTTTTAGCAGTGCGACAGGCTTGTCTGTTTGCCAGTCCAGCGTATGCGCGATTTGACCGTCGGGGCTGATTAGTTCCAACTCGCCAAACGGTGCTTCGTGCTCCATGTAACGCTCGATTTCCCCGCCCAGCAGGCCAGCGCGCGGGCAAGACGTCCACAGCGGTTTTTCGCTCGCACAGGCATTCAAAACGGCATCGACGGTAGCGTAGTGCTGCAATCGCTCCAGCGTGCGTATGGTGGGGAAGATGATGAAAAAGTTGCCCGCTTTGTGCTTGGCAAGTGCATCTGCCGGGCGTATCCATTCGGGCTCGAACTGCTCGGCTTCGTCAGCTACCGGCTCCTGGCCTTCTGGCATGCGGGCGACCAGAAAGGGCACGTCAAAGCGACGCGGCAAGTCGCGGTCAGTCACCCAGTGGGCCAGCACAAAAACGTCAGCGCCCGCCAGTGTCAAACCACGTGCTTTGCACTGTGCGGCAAAGGGCGTTTTTCGGTCCAGGGCCGCGATATCTGCGGTGTTCACATGGCTGCCATCAGCATGCTTGGCCAACAGCACACCCAGTTCTTCAAAGCTCTCACGGATAGCGGCAATCGCCTGCGTCAAGTGCAAGTCGCTTTGCGTCGTGCGCCGGGTTGACTGGCCATGGGCCGCACTATCAGCTGCATCAATACCGCCGCCGGGGAACACGTAAGCACCGGGCGCAAAACTGGCCGTCATGGAGCGGCGCGTCATCAGCACCTCAATGCCGCGCGCGCTATCGCGCAGCAGCAAAACAGTGGCGGCGGGGCGCGTGGCTACGGGTTCTCGCGTAGGCCGCAAAAGCTGATTTAGTCTTACCATCCATGCATTACAACATGGAGCATTCAATGGCTTTCAAGCGTTCTCTGATTTTTGCTTTGTTGACGGTTTTTGTCTCAAGTGTGATGGCGCAAACAACACCAGCCTGGCCCACACGCGGACCTATCAAGCTGGTAGCGGTCTTCCCGCCCGGCGGCTCAGTGGACCAGGTGGCGCGCATTTTGCAGGTGCCGTTGCAAGCCGCCTTGGGCCAAACCGTGATTGTTGAAAACAAGGGCGGCGCATCAGGCTCCATAGGTGCAGCTGCTGTGGCCGCCGCGCCGGCAGACGGCTACACCTTTGCGGTGGTGTTTGACACCCACGGCGTGAACCCGGCGCTGATACCCAACCTGCCCTTTGACAGCAAAAAAGACTTGTACCCGATTGTGCTGGTCGGCACATCGCCCATGGTGCTGGCTACCTTTGCAGGTAGCGACTACAAAACCTTTGCCGATGTGGTGCTAGCTGCCAAGGCTAAAAAGAATGTCAGCTACGGCAGCATTGGCTCAGGCAGCCTGGGCCATGTGGCGATGACGCTGTTAGGCAAGAACGGCGGCATTGACTGGGCGCATATCCCGTACAAGGGCGGCGGCCCGTTGATGAACGATGCGATTGCGGGGCATGTGCCGCTGTCCATCGGCTCGGTGTTTGTCACCAAGCCGCACATTGACAATGGCCGCATGCGGCCGCTGGTGGTGACCAGCAGCAAACGCAGCCCCGATTTGCCCAACGTGCCGACGGTGGCCGAAAGTGGCTACCCCGGCTTTGAAGCACCCGCCTGGTGGGCCGTGCTGGCCCCTGCCAAAACCCCGCCTGATATTTTGAAGCGCATGAACGACGCACTCAACAGCGTGTTGAAAAACCCGGACATTGCCAAAAAGCTGGATGCGCAGGGGATTGATGTGGTTGGCGGCACGCCCGAGGCAGCACGCTTGTTCATTGATAAGCAGATGGACATCTGGGCCAAGGTCGTGAAAGATAACAACATCAAGGCAGATTGAAATTGGCCCCCACGGTCATTCACTTCGTGTAATTTCCTGCCCCCCGAGGGGGCCGCTGCGCCTGTGGCCCGGCAAAGCCGGTTCCACGGCCCCTGTTTGAATGAAAGTAATGCTTCCCACAGCCGGTTTCCGATAGGTTGTCCCTTGCCTTCCTAGCGTTGTCGCAAATAGGCTCAGCACTGTGTCAGCGCGCCGTGATGGCCTCCCGCTTGGCCAGGCAATCGCCGGGATGCTAGAACTAAACATTAGCGCCTGGCATCCGCATCTATGGCTGCGAGCACTTTGGGTGGCGACATCGGTAGTTCGGTCAGGCGCTGGCCGATAGCGTTTGCAATCGCGTTTGCAATAGCAGCCATGGGCGGCACGATGCTAACCTCGCCTGCGCCCTTCACGCCAAACGGATGGTTTGGGTTGGGGACTTCGACGATCACAGCTTCAATCATCGGTAAATCTGAGGCAACTGGAATTCGGTAATCCAGGAAACCAGCATTGGCAAGGCGGCCCATCTGGTCGTAGATGTATTCCTCATTTAACGCCCAGCCAATGCCTTGCACCACGCCACCGTGAATCTGGCCTTCGACATAACTCCGGTGGATGGCTCGTCCCACGTCTTGTGCGGCGACAAAGCGCAGGATCTTGACCGCGCCGGTTTCGGGGTCGACTTCGACATCGCAAAATTGTGTTGAAAAGCCCGGTGCATGACCACTAGCGTTAACCGCTGCTTCAGTTGCAATCGGCCCACCCGTGAGCCCCCGCTGGGCTGCAATGGCTTTGAGCGATAAGGGCTCAAAGTCGCCGGCGCTCCCGTCTAGAGCCCTGGCATGGCCATCTTCCCAAATCACGTGTTCAACATCGATATCCCACATCAAAGCAGCGCGATGCCGCAGGCTGGTAATTATTTTTTGGCAGGCCTCGACGACGGCGATACCCGTTGCAAAGGTGACCCGTGAGCCACCCGTGACGTGGGTGTAGCCGATCGAGGCGGTATCCGCCACGATGGAGCGTACTTTTTCGTAGGGCACGCCAAGTGTCTCGGCCGCCATCAAGGCCATGGATGCCCTTGAACCACCGACATCAATACTGCCAGTCGCCAGGGAAACACTACCGTCTTCGTTGATGTGTACGGTGGCGCTCGATTCGCCCCCACCGTTAAACCAGTAGCCAGATGCCACGCCACGACCTTGATTTTTGCCAAGCGACGCGCTGTATCCGGGATGATCGAGCAGCGCCTGAATCGTCTCGGCAAAACCATCGTGCGTGTGCTTGACGCCCAATACGGTGGGCGAGCCGGTTTTAACCGCATTCTTGAGTCTGAACTGCAAGGGGTCCATGCCGATCTTGGTCGCCAGCACGTCAAGTACGCTTTCGACGGCGAACGCGGAAATCGGAGAGCCGGGGGCGCGGTAAGCCACTACCTTGGGCCGGTTGCTGACGACGTCAAAGCCGACCGTGCGCACGTTTTCAATAGCATATGGAGAAAACCCGCAGATGGCGGCGTTCATGACGGGCGAGCCGGGGAATGCGCCTGCCTGCAATTTGAACAAACCGTCGGCGGCCACAATGGTGCCGTCTTTTTTGACGCCGATCTTGATTGTCATGGACGAGCCGGAGGTTGGGCCGGTTGCTTTGAACACGTCTTCACGGCGCATCATGATCTTGACGGGATGGCCGGTCTTTTGCGACAGGGCTGCCGCAATAGGCTCGACATACACGACGGTTTTGCCGCCGAACCCGCCACCGATCTCAGCCGGATGAACCAGCAGATCGCCGATCTCCATGCCGAGTAGCTTGGCCGTATAGGCACGCACCAAGAAGTGCCCTTGACTGGAAGACCAAAGTTCAGCCTGACCATCCGCACCAAAGCGCGCCAGGCACGCTTGCGGCTCGATATAGCCCTGATGCACGGGGGCGGTCTTGAAGCTCATTTCGACGACTTCATCGGCCGAGGCAAAGCCCGCATCCAGATCTCCGATCTTGAACTCGACTCTCTTGGAAATATTGGAGGGATGGGCCGGCGCGGGGACAACGCCGCGTGTGATCATGTCCGCAAACAGCAGCGGCGCATCGGACTTCATCGCCTCATCCACGTCAATAACGTGGGGCAGTACGTCATAGTCAACCTCGATCAGGCGCAGTGCCTGCTCGGCGATGGCCTGGGTCGTGGCCGCTACAGCGGCCAGCGCATGGCCCTCGTAAAGCACTTTTTCACGCGCCAGAACGTTGCGCGTCATGTGCCAGTAATTGACAGCGACACGTTCCGGGCCGATATATTCAAATTTCTGTTCGGGCAGGTCAGCGCCGATGATCACGCATTTGACACCCGGCAGCGCACGCGCCCTGGACAGGTCGATTGAGCGGATATGGGCATGTGCGTGCGGCGAGCGCAAGATACTGGCCCACAGCATGCCGGGTAGGGAATAGTCTGCGCCGTATCGGGCTGTGCCGGTGACCTTGGGTACGCCATCTGGCCGTACCGGGCTGGTGCCAATAACTTTCAGCGCTTTGACGCTGCGCTTGGTTTTCATCAGCATGTTGTGGCTCCCCGCATTTCGCGTGCGGCATCAAGTACCGCTTCGATGATTTTGTTGTAGCCGGTGCAGCGGCACAGGTTGCCCGCCAGCCAGAAGCGAACTTCTACTTCGCTGGGGTCCGGGTTGCGTTCGAGCAGCGAACGGGCTGCCATCAGAAACCCCGGTGTGCAAATGCCGCACTGGAGTGCCGCGTGCTCAAGAAATTTTCGCTGCAAGACATGCAGGCTTTCGCCTTGGGCCATACCCTCGATGGTTTGAATCGTCTTGCCCTGCGCTTCGACGCCCAGCACCAGACAGGAACACACCAGGCGCCCGTCCAGCGTCACGCTACAGGCGCCACAATCGCCGGTGCCGCAGCCTTCTTTGGTGCCGGTCATGCCCAGTTCGTCGCGCAGGACAGTCAGCAGAGTTTGTTGGGTTTCGCACAAAAATTCACGTGCATCCCCGTTGATGGTCGTGGTTACATGATGCTTTGGCATATCAGTTCTTTCCCATGGCTCGGTGGAGCGCAATTGTTGCAGCGCGTCTGGCCAGCACGCCGGACACCTTGATACGGAACTCTTTGGTTCCGCGCTTGTCGTCAATCGGTTGAGCGGCCGCACTGGCAGCCGCTGCCAGTCGCTCAAGTGCCGCTGCGTCAACTCGGGTACCGATCAGAGCGGCAGCCGCTTGCGGTACCAACAGGGCGCGCTCGGCGACAGCACCCAGACTGACTCGGGCATGGGTGCACACGCCGTTGTCGTCCAGTGTCAGGTTGATGCCAACGCCCACCACGGCGATGTCCATCTCAGAGCGCGGTGTAAAGCGCAGGTAGGCATCGCCCGATCGCGGGGCGCGCTTGGGCAAGACAAACGAAGTGACAATCTCGCCCTTGGCCAGCGAGGTCTTGCCAGGCCCCGCCGCAATTTGCTCTACGGGCACTTCACGCCGACCTTTAGGGCCCATGATGATTGCGATCGCGCCAGCCGCAATCATGGCTGGCACACTGTCCGCTGCGGGCGATGCATTGCACACATTGCCCCCGACCGTTGCGCGTCCGCGTACCTGAACCGAGCCCACCAGATTGACGCCATCAATCACGCCAGGCCAGACTTTGGAAAACGCAGCATCCTCGGTCAGCCGCATACACGGGACCGATGCACCGATAAGATAGCTGCCGTTGTTAGTGGAAATCGAGGTCATCTCGGCAATATTTTTGACATCGACCAACAGCGTCGGCTGGTGGTGCCCCGAGCGCATTTGAATCAGCAGGTCAGTGCCCCCGGACAGTACTTTGGCCGGGCCAGTTGCCGCCACCAGCAGAGCGACTGCCGCCTCTGCGGTAGTCGGCATTTCGTAACGGATTTCTTTCATCTCACCTTCCTTTTCATTCTGATACAGCTAACTGGAGGCTTACCCGACAAACAATTCGGTGCCGCGTAAAAATCTTCGCCATGGGTGGATTGGAACTCGTCAGCAATGATCGCGCATGGATCTGCCAGCTTGGTTTTCGCAGGCCTCTCGGGCGCTCAGAATCATGCGTCAAAAAGATATTAAAAATGCGGTCCGAGATCCGAACGGCAGGCTGTCCAGAATGTCCGCCGGACAACAATTGCTAAAAAAACCACGACGCAGCAACATGGACCTTCTCCTATTTTGCCGCAAAAGCGCGAGTCTGCCCCGCATGAGGCACAACGCTACAAAATCCGTTCAGGCGCAGAGCGTTGCGAGCTTTAAATGCTGCAAGTGTCATCACTGATGCCTCAAACCTAAACTTCGGGTGTTACCCCCAGCGCCACCAAAAATCGCGCCACCATGTTGTAGGTGGCAATCGCGGCGGTCAGCTCGACGATTTGGGTGGTGTCGAAGTGTTGTTTGAGTTGTGCGAATACGTCGTCACTCACCTTCACATCCAGCGTCATTTGTGCGGCGTATTGAATCACGATGCTTTCAATAGCGCCTAGCGTCTGGTTTGATTGGACCAGGCGTGCATTTGACTTGCAAATGTGCTGCAAGGCATCCAGTTCTGCTTGCGTGCCGCCAGCTTTTAAAAAATCTGGGGCGTGGTGGTGGTATTCATACGCTGCGCCTGTCAGCAGGGCGACGGTGCAGATGCCGAGTTCGCGCAGCTTCCAGCTAGTGGGCAGGTCGGTGCGCACGGCTTTGAGGTAGAGGTTCCAGCCGCGTGCCAGCGGTTCGCTCCAGAGCAGGGCTTTGTCGAGGTTCATCAACTCGCCGCCGCGTCGCTTCAAAATGGCTTGCACCAGATCGTCGGGTTGGGGCTTGGCGGTGGGTGTCCAGTCAGGAATGCGCATGGTGGTTACTTTTAGTGATTTAAAAACCATAGCGTAGCGCGATAATCGGTATATGTTGGTCAAATTCACAAAAATGCAGGGCGCAGGCAACGACTTTGTTGTGCTGGATGAAACCCGTGCCTTGTTTGGTTTGACAAAGGCGCAGTACCAATTTTTGGCAGACCGACACTTTGGCGTGGGTGCCGACCAGATTTTGTCAGTACGGCCTGCGCCGTCAGCCGATGTTGATTTTCAATACGTGATTCACAACGCTGATGGTGGTGAGGTGGAGCATTGCGGCAACGGTGCGCGCTGCTTTGTGCGCTTTGCGCGTGAGCACGGTTTGACAGACAAGGCGGTGCTCAAAGTACAAACCATGAACCGCGTTTTGACCCTGGCCATGCAAAGCGATGGCCGCGTGACGGTAGACATGGGTGCGCCTGTGTTCGACTTGGCGCACATTGCGTTTGATGCCACAGGTTTGCAGCCTGAAACCGTCAATTCATGGAAAAAATGGCCATTAAATATGCCTGCAGCCCAATCAATTCGGGCGCAAGAAGCTCCTATTTGTATAGCAGTCTTGTCCATGGGCAACCCGCACGCCGTGCAACTGGTGGATGATGTGGACACTGCCCCGGTTGCAGAGATTGGCCCGCTGATTGAAGGCCACGTGCGCTTTGCCAAGCGCGTCAACGCGGGGTTTATGCAAGTCGTCAATCGCCGTGAAATTCGTTTGCGGGTGTACGAGCGTGGTGCGGGCGAAACGCTGGCTTGTGGCACCGGGGCTTGCGCGGCGGTAGTGGCGGGTATTCGCTTGGGGCTGCTTGATGCCAAGGTGGATGTCCAAACGCGTGGGGGTGTGCTCACGGTTGAATGGTCAGGCGTACTTGATGCACCGGTGCTGATGACAGGGCCAGCCACCACGGTGTTTGAATCTGACATTGACATTCCTGAAATACTTTAAAACCCTTCAAAAAGTTTATAAAAACAATCACAATCCAGTTATGAACCCAACAGACAACAACCCCATCACCGAAGACGACATCGCCAACTTTCTGGCCAACACGCCGGACTTTTTTGAGCGCCATGCCGAGCTGCTGGCCACGGTGCAACTGTCCAGCGGCCATGGTGGGCGCGCGGTGAGTTTGCAAGAGCGCCAGGCAGGTCTGCTGCGTGACAAGATCAAAACCCTGGAAGGCAAAGTAGTTGACATGATTCGCCACGGG
>JAYWBS010000196.1:0-3863 GCA_043781295.1 Polaromonas sp. | reverse complement strand
CGCCGATTTCAACCAGCGTATCGACCAGTATTTTTGCGCCGCTGCGCAATGCAGGCACTGTGGCACGGGCTGGCTCAAGGCGCGCTGGCAATACGGGAGCATCCATATCGGACAAACAAGGTTTCATGGGTTGTAGGATGCGCGCATTTCGCAGGAAAATGTTTCTTTTTTTACTGCGCTTTACCGGGAAAGCAGCAAGTTTTTCTGCCTATTCTGGTCTGCCTTCGGGCTGCAACCATCAAACCGGCTTGTCGCCGCGCAGCGTGATGCGGTGCATGACACGGCGAAAGCCGTGATAATCGTTGACCGGGTTGTGCTGCGCGCAGCGGTTGTCCCAGAACGCAATCGCGTTGGGCTCCCACGCGAAACGGCAGGTGAACTCGGGCTTGACCTGGTGTTTGAAAAGAAATTCCAGCAGAGGCGCACTTTCCTCATCCGTCATGCCCTTGATGCCGGCAGTGTGGGCGACGTTCACGTACAACGCCTTGCGTCCGGTTTCAGGATGCGTGCGCACCACGGGATGCTCGGCCTGATACTCTTTCGGTGCGGCTTCCTTGCCGTCAGTTTTGATGCGATCTTCGCGTGTCTTGGAGACGTCGGCGCGTGCGGAACTGCTGATGCCAGTCAGTCCGTCCAGCAGCCGCTTCATGGTGCTGGAGAGGGCTTCGTAAGCCATATACTGGTTGGCAAACATCGTGTCCCCACCATAGGGCGGCACCTCGCGTGACAGCAACATGGACCCCATGGGCGGGGCTTCCAGGTAAGTAGTGTCTGAGTGCCAAATGCCGCCAAAATTCACCTTTTCATGCTCGAGTTTTTTCACCTCAATGATGTGCGAAAAGCCTTCCAGGCCCTTGACGAAGGGGTACTCGACCGGTTCGCCCATCGCCTGTGCAAAACTTAAAAACTGCTGCGAAGTGAGGTTCTGATGGCGCAGAAAGATAACCAGGTTGTCCAGCAGCGCCAGACGGATCTCTTTGGCTTGCGAAGCGGACAAGCCTATGGCAAGGTCAACGCCCGAGAGTTCGGCGCCCAGAGCGCCGGAGATTTTCCTGACTTCCATAGTGTCCCCAATCTGCGGTTGTACTTAAATGGTTGCTGACAAAGAAGAATGTCACGCGCGCGTGACTGTCCTAGTATCCAAGGACGCAGCCATCCATGAATACGCATGATAGGAATGGCACTGACTACAGACAAGTCAAATAATGTTATTGATCATTCAACATTTCTGAATGTATGTCGGCAGATGCTATGTTGGAGAGGGCGCGATCAGTTGGCTGAAAAGATCCACCAGTCGCGCGGCAGACGGCGACAGGGTGTGCCCGCGGATCGTGGAGATCGAGATCGTTCGACTCAGCGCAGGGTTCACCACCCTGACGACCTTCAGCGGTGTCTTGCGCGGAACGGCAATGCGCGGCAGCAGCGCCACGCCCAATCCGGCCTCGGCCATGGCAATCAGAGTAGTAACGTGGGCAAATTCGTAGTTGCTGATGGCTTTCAGTCCGTTAGCGGTCAGCTCCTTTTCGACATGACCTCGAAACATGCTGGCATCCGAGAGCATCAACAAAGGCAGCGTGCACAACTCACGCAGCGAAATGCCGGCACGGCCTTTATCTTGGTAGCCCTTGGGAAGCATGGCGCAATATTCATCCACAAATATCGGAGAGAAATCCAGCTCGCCCTGGTTTTCAGGCATAGGGCCGATGCCGAAGTCTACTTCGCGGCGCCGCACGCAGTCGAGAAGCTCAAGGTTAGCCAGTTCCCTGACATGCACCGTGATACCCGGATATTTTTTGGCGAAGGTAGCCAGGATGAGCGGGAGCCTGGTACTTGCAACCGTCGGGACGCAAGCAAAAGAAAGACGGCCGTGTTGCAGGTCGATCGAATGCTGGATTTGCAACAAGCCATTTTCCAGCTCAGCCAGCGCCTTGCGCGCGCTGATGAGGAGTTTCTCGCCTTCATCGGTAAGCGACACCTTGCGAGTGGTTCGCTGAAACAGCGCAACGCCTACCTGCTCCTCCAACTGCTTGATCTGCATGCTGACGGCTGGCATCGACCGATGGGTTTGGTCTGCTGCCTTCCTGAAGCTTGCGTTCTCGGCGACCGAAAGAAACACGCCAAGCAGCTTGAAATTGATATTCATATTTGAATAATTAATTAATTTATTCAATTTTAACGATCATTCATTGCGCGCCGGTGGGGCACGTCCATGCGCCGCTGGATAGGCTTTCTAGTCGGTAAGGGTGGCCATGCCGTTTGAGATCACGGTAACCCCGCGCTCCACCACACTGCACCGGAATCGCAAGTCCGCGGCATCACGCCATATCTCCGTGCGCAGGGTTTCTCCAGGAAAAACCGGCGACGCAAAGCGCACGCTGAGGGACCGGAGGCAAGCAGCCCGGTTGTTGCAACAGGCCGCAAGTATGGCCCGGGCCGCCATGCCATAGGTGCACAGCCCATGCAGGATGGGCCGTTCAAAACCGACAGCCCGCGCCACCTGCGGGTCTGCATGCAGGGGATTCAGATCGCCGCAAAGCCGGTAGACCAAGGCCGATTGCGGCAGGGAGGCGATATCCACCACCACGCTCGCCGCAGTGGCGGGCGACCAGGCCGATGCAGGCAGCGCCTTCCCGTCCCTGGCCGCATCCGGCAGTGCGAACCCGCCATCCCCCCGACACAGCGTACGCTGCTCTATGGACGCGATCAGCCGCCCCGATTCATCGTCAAACAGGTCGCGTTCAAAGATCAGCAAGGCGCCTTTGTCTTTTCCCTTGTCGATGATGTCCGTGACCCGGGTTTCACCGCGTAGCCGTCCGGCTGCGGGCAGCGGGGCATGAATACGCATGGCGTGCTCGCCATGCACCACCCTGGTGGCGTCAATGCCGGTGCGTGGATCGCTTACCCAGAAACCGGGGCTGCACAGCGTTGTGGCCAAGGTGGGGACGGCCTGGAGATTTTTTTCAAATACGAAGGAAAGCTCGCTCTCGCTCAGCGGATCGCCGCCATAGCCCAGTGCCAGGGCATAAAGAATGCTGTCCTTGGCCGTGTAGTCCTGGCAGATGGCCGGAAAGACCCAGTTCCGGACCGCTTCAACGTCCATGGCCAACTACTCTGCTCAAACCGGGTCCCAGTCGAACACGTCCTGCGAACGATCCAGCCGGTAAAAGCTCGGCTTCATGGCCGGCATGACGCGCGATGCGACGGTTTGCGGCGTCCATCCGTCGGAAGAGTGCATGGACCGCAGCGGACGGCTCTGACTCATCAAAAAGATCTCATTGGCCCGGACTGCAAATATCTGGCCTGAGACGTCTGCAGCCTCGTCGCTGGCGAGGTATACGGCCAGCGGAGCGATCTTTGAGGTTTCCATGCGCTGCAGCCTTTCGACCCGCGCTTTCTGCTCGTCGGTTTCCGTTGGTATCGACCCTATCATCCGGCTCCACGCAAAGGGCGAGATGCAGTTGGAGCGAACGTTGAATTTGGCCATGTCCATCGCGATTGATTTGGACAGCGCCACCACCCCGAGCTTGGCAGCCGAATAGTTGGCCTGGCCGAAATTGCCGATCAAACCCGAAGTGGACACCATGTGGATGTAGGAGCCGGACTTTTGCTCCTTAAAAAACGGCGCCGCCGCACGGGCGACATAAAAGCTGCCGTGAAGATGCACGTCAATCACCGAACGCCATTCCTCGACACTCATGTTGAAGAAAAAACGGTCTCGAAGGATGCCCGCATTGTTGATGACGGCGTCGATGCGCCCATAGGTGTCTACCGCCTGGCGAATCATGCGGTTGGCGGCGTCCCAGTCGGCCACGCTGTCACCATTGGCGACGGCTTCACCGCCTGCGGCCCTGATTTCGTCAACC
>JAYWBS010000195.1:0-3876 GCA_043781295.1 Polaromonas sp. | reverse complement strand
TCGCTGCCAATGATCTGGTCGGCACCCGCGCCCCCGTCCAGCGCGTAGCGGCTGCTGTCCAGCGCCACGGTGGCGGGGTTGTCGCCCCGCGCGATGGCGTCTGCCAGGGTGAGGGTGGTATTGGCGTAGATTTGGTCGTTGCCCGCCCCACCGGCAAGTACCACGTTGGAGACGGCGTTGAGGCTGCCGCCTTCGATGACGTCGGCCCCGGCGCCGCTGCGCACCGAGCTGCTGCTCCATGCGGGCTGGCCTGGCGTGCCCCAGTTCAGTGCGGCGCCTGCGTTCTGGATGAGCAGGTTGCTGGTGCTGTTGGGGGAGTCGGCCAGCAGCAGTGTGTTGGCACCTGTCTTGGTGGACAGGTCGAAGGTGTTTGCCGCGACTGGGGGTGCGAGCGGCGCTGCTGCGCCTTGCAAGGTGATGCCGAGCTGGGCTGTGCCCTGGCTGCCTGTTTGGCTGAAGTCCCAGTTCTTGACGGTGATGGTGCCGCTGGCGGTGCTGGCTCCACCCGTGCTGCGCTCAGCAATGACCAGGTTCTGGCCTTGCTGCACGTAGATGAAGCGCTTGTCAGCAGACTCCCACAGGCCTTCGCTGATTTTATTGCCGCCGCTCAAGGTGGTGCCGTCGATGTTGAGCTGGCCCAGCCGGTCGGAGTCCAGAATCTTGTCGTTGCCGAATGCACCTGTGAAGTTGTAGGTGTCAAAGCCGACTCCACCCTCTTCGTAGTCGTTTCCGCCTTGGCCATTCAGCATGTCTGCACCTGCGCCGCCGTAGAGACGGTCATCCTGCGCACTGCCGTTGATGACGTTGGCAGCACTGTCGCCAAAGATGACGTACCGATTCGGGGCGGTGCTGGGGGTGATGAGGGCGGTGTTGGTTTGCAGCAGGACTCCGCTGGTCAGGTCGATGTAGCGGGTGTTGGTGCTGCCGCTGGGGGTGCCTTGTACGGCCAGGTAGCCATCGGGGTTGGTAGCTGCGTCCTTGATGTTGGCCGTGATGGTGTTTTGCAGCAGGGCCTGGCGGTCGTTCAGGTAGGTGTCGGTGAAGTTCACGGCGATGCCGCCGCCCTGACGTGCTGCGTAGTCCGAGAGCCAGGCCTGATAGGTGATGCTCCATGCGGGGGTTTGCCACAGGGCGTCCAGCGCTGTTTGACCGGCAGGGCTGTTGGCTTTGAGGGTGATGGGGCTCAGGGTAGCCAAGCTCGCCGCGGCACCAAAGTCAGTTCTGGCGGTGGTGGCCAGGCTGGCGTCTATGGCAAGGCTCAGGGTGACTTTGCCTGCGAGGGATTGGAACGTGGCGCTGTCGGTGAGGGTTTTGAGGTTGGCCTGGTACGCCACGCGGGAGCCAACGCTATCACTGACGTCACCAATCGGCGTGGGCGCAGCGCCATTGCCTTGCACCAACCGGCGCAGGCCATCGAGCACGCCTTCGTACGATCCGGCCATGACGTTGCTGCCTGTGGTCGCAAGTTCATTGAGTTGTTTGACACTAAAGGTGGGATCAAGCCGCTCCAACGCGTAGCCCAGAGCCAGCACATCTGTCAGCTTGTACATGAAGTGGTTGGTGATGCCGCCGTCGGATACATACACCGCGTCTTCTTGAAACAGTTCAACCCGCTGGCCATATTGGTTGAAGCCAACTGTTGTCCAGTCATTTGTCGTAACGTTAATGCCGTTTTTCGCAAAGAAGTTGGTTTGCTCGGATGCGGTGGCAAACCGTCCTAGCCCAACGCCTGCACCCAGAATGCTGGCAATCTGATTGAAGCCGCTTTCAATATTGGCAGTCGAGGGATTGCTGAAGCCCGCGCTGTTAAAAGTTGTGAAATGAGTTACGGGCCATTGCCCCCCGAATAGCCGCACAAAGCTGGATGCCATGTAGCCACCAAGACTATGACCGTTAACGGATTCAATAGAGGTAATGCCGCTCAGCTTGCCCGTTCCCACGGCGGTGACCACCGCTGGCACAAAATCTTCCAGCAGCACGGGGCTGCCGGGAATCACAGTTTCTTTGATGGCTATTTGCTGAACCGCTTGTCCGGCTGGGGCCGTGCCACGCAACCACCAATTGACCATGTCGCGCAACTGCTTGTGCGCCAGGCCCGAGCCGGAAAGATCGACATCGTCAAGCAGGTCTTGCGTGCCCTGAGTACCCCGCATGGACACAAAAACTTTGTCAGCGTAGTCGGAACCGGCTTTACCTTTCCACACGACGGCATCGAACCCGGTGCTGCCAGACGTGCCAAGGGTTTCCACGCTGTCCACTACGTCGAAGTTTGCGGCGAGGAAGCTGGCTTGCGTGGGGGTCATTCGAGTCCTGAGCGCAAGATTGCTGGCTAAATCCGACCCGCTGAGACCGGGTGGCAACGTCACGTAAGAGGCATCGGCCAATAGTGCGTTGATGTAAGCAGATTCAAGTGTTTTCATGATTTTTTTCCTTGTTCCAAGAGTTTTTCCAAATTCAGTTGATTTGACGTTTCGACTATATTTTTTGCGGTACAGGAGTGCGTTCCTCCCATCAAGGCAATTCGCGCAACACGTCCACCTTTAGTAATAAGTGATTCGTAACTGTAAAAGGGTCTCCCTGTTTCAGCATTCAAATAAACCACCGTTTGTGATTGGATTTCGATCCAATAGCCCGCTAGGTTCACCACGGGACTAGTGGATATCTTGGCACTTGTTACTTGGGCAGCCTCGGGACTTACGCGAACCACAGCGCGTTCTTTGCAAAGTTGTTCAAACTGCCGCATTCCAATGATTTCGTCAACCACAGGAGCCACAAGCAACACAGGGAAAATTACTACCCCCAAAACTAAGCCGAAGCGCTTTGCACCTATCCAGCCCGGAATCTTGCGCGCCAAAAAGACACAGAAGGCAAACCAGAGACCCGTCGCCAAAAGAAAAATCAAGCCTCCCATGCTACCCCCTCCCACTAGCTGCTGAGACCACATTCGTATTGCTGACTGCCAGCTGCTCACGCTCTAGTACAGTATTGACGTTGACCAAGGTTCTGCCCATGAACCTTCCAAGCCTTTTTTGCCCTGCAAGTCCCATGGAACTTACATGCGCGCTTTTGGCGCTTGAATACTTCAGGCTTTGTGTAACCCGCTGCTTTTGAATCTTTTGGCGCCTGTTTTCACAACAAAATCGGGCTGTAGCCCTTGAATAGCATGCACAAGTAGCTATTGAATACGTAGCATTTTTAAATAGTACGTCGTTGCCGACCCCCGCATTCACGACATCATCCCCGCCCCGGCATAAATCACGTCATTGCCGGCATCCTTGTTGGTCGTCAGCGTGCCCACGATGTTTGAGCCCAGGTAGCTCACCCTCTCACCCAAAGGCTGGTCTGGCGTCAGCGCCGTGCCGTCGTAGCTGTAGCCCTGGCCCCGGATATCGGTGTTGTTGAAGTTCTGCAACGCGCTGAAGTCTGCGCTGAACAGCGGGTTGAGGTATTGCGTGCCCGGGCTGGCCAGGTAATCCACGCGCCGCCCGGTGGAGTCCGTGGTGCTGTGGCCCAGCTCGATGCCGGTGTGCTCGGTGCGCAGACTCGCGGTGTTGCCAATGCTGTCGGCGACGATGACGATGTCGCCACATGCACGCTCCAAGTGTGTAGGAATGCATCGGATTTTTTTCATCAATTTTTCTCCTTGCAAAGTTGACCGTTTCCAGTCATGGCCTGCGCAAACAGCACCTGGTTGCGCAGCAGTTGTTCAACCGGATGTTTGCTTGCAATGGTGCAGGCTGCTTGAACAAGGGCGCGATCATTCAAAAGTTGCTCCAGGGCATCGGTCCGCGTACCTGTGCCGCGCTGCCACAACAGGCCAGCACCCTGGCCAACAACTTTCCTGGACACCAGGATTTTCTCGATGTCGGCCGGCAC
>JAYWBS010000194.1:0-11614 GCA_043781295.1 Polaromonas sp. | reverse complement strand
GGCCAAATTATTGATCGCGCCGCATGGCACCTTGGCAGCTTCAAGCGCGGCCAGCCAGTCGGCTTTGCGCCGCGTGCGCATCACGGCTTCCAGTATCGGTACCAGTTGCGCGCGGTTTTTCACCCGGTCGCGGTTCAGGGCAAACAGCGGGTTCGTGCCCAGTTCCGGCGCGTTAGCTACCTCACAGTACTTGCGATATTGCGAGTCGTTGCCCACAGCGATGATGATGTGGTCCTTGCTGCCGTCAAGTGAAGGCGCGACCTCAAACACCTGGTACGGCACGATGTTCTGGTGCGCGTTGCCCATGCGGCCCGGCACGGTGCCACTGACCAGGTAGTTGGCCCCCAGGTTGGCCAGCATGGCGACTTGGGTGTCCAGCAGCGCCATGTCAACTTGCTGGCCCTCGCCTGTTTTTTCTGCATGGCGCAGCGCGGCCAGTATGCCGACGGCGCAATACATGCCGGTCATCAAATCCGCCACGGCCACGCCTACTTTTTGCGGGCCGCCGCCTAAATCGTCGCGCTCCCCCGTCACACTCATCAGTCCGCCCATGCCCTGAATCGCGTAGTCGTAGCCGGCCCGGTCGGCATACGGGCCGGTCTGGCCAAAGCCAGTGACCGAGCAATACACGATACGCGGGTTGATGGCTTTCACACTAGCGTAGTCCAGGCCGTAACGCGCCATGTCGCCGACCTTGAAGTTCTCCACAAACACATCGCAATGCAGCACCAGCTCGCGTATCAGCGCCTGCCCCGCAGGCTGCGCGATGTCGCAGGTCACGCTGCGCTTGTTGCGGTTGGTGCCCAGGTAATAGGCGGCTTCTGGCGTGTCGTTGCCCTGTGCGTCTTTTAAAAACGGCGGGCCCCAGGTGCGGGTGTCGTCGCCCGTTTCAGGCCGCTCAATTTTGATAACGTCAGCGCCCAAGTCGGCCAGTGTTTGGGTACACCACGGGCCTGCCAGCACGCGGGACAAATCGAGAACGCGAATGCCATCTAAAGCGTTGGGTGAAGTCATGCCTCTATTTTGACTGCTTCTCCAATGACCTGCGCCATCAGGATCTGCACAGCTATCCAGTTATTTTGTACGGTACAGTACCTTTATGTTGAAGAAAGCCAGCCGCCATCGTGCTGCTGCCGGCGCCCAAAGCATCGCCAAAACCTGAAGCTTCTTCCACGCCGATTTCAAAACGCTTCGTTAAAACCAAAGAAAGAGACAAACCATGAAACCAGCATCCATCCATCGCCGCCTGGTCATTTCAAGCATCGCAGCAGCAGGTGCAGCCTTGGCGCTGCCCGCGCGTGCGCAAAGCACAAAAATAGTTTTTGGCTACACCGCTGTCACCGACTTTGCGTCTGTGTATGTGGCGGCTGAAGAAGGGTTTTTTACCAAGCGCAATCTTGACGTCGAGCTGAAATTCATCCCCATCAACTCCACCATTCCTGCGGCGATTCAGTCTGATTCGCTGCAAATCGGCGGGCCTACGCCATCGGTGTTTTTGCAGGCGGTGGATGGCGGGCTGGACCACGTGGTGGTGGCAGGCGGCGGCGTGACATCCAAAACCAACACCATATTTGGTTTTGTGGCCAGAGCCGGTTCAGGCATACGCATGCCGCAAGACTGCGTGGGCAAAAAGATTGGTGTGCCGGGCCTGGGTGCATTTTTGCATGTCACATTTCGCGCCTGGCTCAAGCAAAACGGTGTGGACTATAAAAAAGTCAACTTCATTGAGGCGTCTTTCCCGCAGCATGGCGACCTGCTGCGCGGCGGCTCAATTGATGCTGTCGTCACGGCTGACCCTTTCATGACCCGCATAACCGACAGCGGCGCGGGCTATGTTGCGTCGTACTACGCCACCTTTTTGACAGAAGGCAACCCGACCATCGTTTACGCCGCCAAGCGCGAATGGGTGGCTAAAAACCCGGCCGCTGCCAAAGCCTTTCGTGACGCGGTCATTGAAGGCGCAGCGTTTATGTTTCAAACCAAGAACAACGACAAGGTGCGCGCGGCGATTGGCAAGTACACCAAGCTGCCCGCTGAGGTGGTTGCCAAAATTCAGATTTCACCGCCTGGCCCGCTGGTCAGTGAAAAGCAGTTGAACTACTGGGTCGGTCTGATGAAAGACCAGGAGATGCTGAAAACATCGCCCAAGGTGGCGACGCTGATTGTGAAGTAAGTTTTGAATACTATCAAAACAGTAGCTGCTTGCGCCCGTATTCATTGGGCTACAGCCATTTTTTATAGCTAAAAATGACCCAAAACACGGTTTTAAACATCCACCAGGTGGCGATGACGCTGGGTGGGCGCGAGGTGCTGTCGCCCACGTCATTTGACGTGGCGCGCGGTGAGTTTGTCTGCATCGTTGGCCCCAGTGGCTGCGGCAAAACCACGCTGCTGCGTGCGGCCAGTGGCTTGCTGCTACCCAGCTCTGGCGAAGTGCTGCGCAACGGCCAGCGCGTCACCGAACCGTCGCGCGAGGTGGCGTTTGTGTTCCAGGACTACGGCCGCGCCCTGCTGCCGTGGCGCACGGTAGAGGGCAACATTGCGCTGGCACTGGAGGCCGCAGGCGTGCGCGAGCTGGAGCACCCGGCCCGCATTGCCGATGTGCTGCGCAAAGTGGGCCTGATGCAACATGCACAAAAGTTTCCGGCGCAGCTATCAGGTGGCATGCAGCAGCGCGTGCAAATTGCGCGCTGCCTGGCCCAGCAGCCGCAGGTACTGATGATGGACGAACCGTTTGGCGCACTCGACGCGCTGACGCGGCAAAGCCTGCAAGACGAGCTGGCGCGGTTGGTGTTGAACGATGGGTTAACTGTGCTGTTCGTCACGCATGACCTGGAGGAAGCCATTTACCTGGGCGACCGTGTTGTGGCACTTACTGCCAACCCTGGCCCTGGCCGGCCCAGCCTGGCGCGCATGCTGGATGTCAACATCCCCAGACCACGCACACAACTGGCCACCAAAGAGCACCCCGAATTTTTGCGGTTGCGGCGCGAGCTGTTTGCTTTCATTGAACAAAGCCATGATTGACAGTGCCAGCGCCAAACTGATGCTCAAGCTGCGGCCCTGGTGGTTTCCAGCTGTCGCATTGGGTTTGTTCGAGTGGTATGCCCGCACGGTGGGCAAAAGCAGCGACGCGATTGCGCCGCCCAGTGCGGCACTTAGCGGTTTTACATCAGCTATATCTGATGGCTCGCTGCTCAGTGCCACGGCTTTTACGCTGGGTTCTGCCGTATTGGGCTTGTTGCTGGCTGCTGTGTTGGGCATTGCAGCAGGCATCGCCCTGGGCTTGTCACCGCGCGCAGCACGTTTGAGTTTTTTAAGCATTGAGGTGTTTCGGCCCATCCCGTCAGTGGCGCTGATTCCTTTGAGCATGCTGGTGTTTGGCTTTGGCCTGCGCATGGAGTTTTCAATCGTCGCGTTTGCCTGCTTTTGGCCGCTGCTGCTGCTGTCGCAAGCCGCCGTGCAGCAGGTGGAGCCGCGCCTGCTGGAGGTCAGCCAGGTACTGGGCTTAAGCCCATTACAGCGTGCCACCAAAATTATTTTGCCCGCCATCACGCCGCGCCTGTTTGTCGCCCTGCGCCTGGGCGTGGCAGTGGCGCTGGTGGTGGCCGTTACGGTTGAGATTGCCGCCAACCCCAACGGCATGGGCTACGCCATGATGATTGCGCAGCAAAGCTTAAACCCCGGCCTGATGCTGGCCTGGTTGCTGTGGATCAGCGTGGTGGGCTTTGCCATCAACTACGCTGCACTCAAGCTGGAACATGTGGTGGCTAGAGCGATGGGGCAAGTTGCATGACAAACGCTATTAATACAGGAGCTGCTTGCGCCCGAATTGATTGGGCTAGAGCGTTATTTGGCTCTGTTTTTTTGCTGATTTTCATTATTTTCTTGTGGTGGACAGTCAGCACGGCAGATTGGGTCAGCCGCGTGTTTTTACCCTCACCACAAGCCACCTGGGCCAGCCTGGTTGAAGGACTGACCGATGGCGAGTTGTTGGCCTTTACTTGGGCAACGGTGTCACGCATGGTGCTGGGCTGGGCTCTAGCATCGCTGTTGGGTGTGGCGCTGGGCGCCGTCATTGGCCTGTCAAGCACGGCCAGGGCTTACATGCAGCCCACGCTTGAATTTATTCGGCCACTGCCTGCATCAGCGTTGCTGCCGCTGGCGATTTCCATGTTTGGTTTAAGCCCGGCCATGGTACTGTCTGTCGTGGCGTTTGGCGCGATGTGGCCCGTGCTGCTGGCCACGGTGCATGGCTTTGCATCGGTGCCTGCGCAGTTGCAGGAAGTGGCGCGCTGCCTGCAACTGAGCCGCTCTGCCTACGCTATCAAAATCGGCCTGCCTAACGCCCTGCCAGATATTTTTGCCGGCATGCGCCTGTCGCTCACCGTGTCGTTGATTGTGTCGGTGGTGGGCGAAATGATTGCCTCGCAGCCCGGCTTGGGCCAGGCGATTTTGCTGGCTGCACGGTCATTTAGAGCCAGCGAGCTGTTTGCTGGCATTGTGCTGCTGGGGCTGATTGGCTTTGCCAGCAGCGCCTTGCTGGCGGTATTTGAAAAACGGCTGTTGAAATGGCAACAAACGTAAAAACTTTTTGGAGATAAAACATGACCCGCAAAATCATTGACCTGTCGATTTTTTTAGAAAACGATGTCATCAGCGACCCACCCGCGTTTGCGCCCAAGATCGAATACTTCACCCATGAAGATTCGTTCGAGCAGATGGAGCCCTTCTTCAAAGGGCTGAAAAAATCTGACCTGCCTGACGGCGAGGGCTGGGCGGTAGAGCTGGTCACGCTGTCTACCCACAACGGCACGCACCTCGATGCGCCATACCATTTTCATAGCACCATGAACAAGGCGCTCGGGCACCAAGAGCCGTCGATTGCGATACATGACGTGCCGCTGGACTGGTGTTTTCAGCCTGGCGTGAAGCTGGACTTCACGCACTTTGAAGACGGCTATGTGGTCACCGCCGCTGATGTGGAAGCAGAGCTCAAACGCATCAACCACACGCTCGCGCCGCTGGAGATTGTGGTGATCAATACCCGTGCAGGCAAAAAATATGGCAGCCCTGACTACGTGTCGTCTGGCTGCGGCATGGGCTACGCCGCCACCATGTATTTGCTGGAGCGCGGCATTCGCCTGACAGGCACCGACGGCTGGAGCTGGGACGCGCCGTTTGTACACACCGCCAAAAAATACGACGAAACAAAAGATGCGTCATTGATTTGGGAAGGCCACAAGGCCGGACGCGACATTGGCTACTGCCATCTGGAAAAACTGCACAACCTGGAAGTGCTGCCGCCCACCGGTTTTTTTATCTCCTGCTTTCCACACAAAATTCGCGGTGCATCAGCGGGCTGGACGCGCGCCGTGGCTATTTTTGACGACCGTTTGACGGCGGTTGCATGACCCCATCAGGCACCTCGCTTGACCAAACGCACAGCGAATTCGCCAAAAGCTGGGTGCTGGCAGCCAATGCATCGGGCTGCGATTTTCCGATTCAAAACTTGCCGTTTGCGGTGTTTCGCCGCGCAGGCAGCCAAGAGGCTTTTCGCGGTGGCGTGGCCATTGGCGACCAGGTGATTGACCTGGCGCAAGTCGCTATTGCCGCGTGTCTGGACGGCTTGGCGCAAACGGCAGCGACTGCCTGTGCGCAGCCCGTACTGAACGACTTTTTTGCCATGGGCCCAGCGGCCTGGAAGGCGCTACGGCACGGTTTGTTTGAACTGCTCGAAAAAGCTTTTTACGGGGCCAAGGTTGATGCCTTACGCGCTTGCCTCATCCCGCAAAGCGACGTTGAATTCAGCGTGCCCACCCGCATCGGCGACTACACCGACTTTTACACGTCGATTGACCACGCCCGCAACATCGGAAAAATGATGCGGCCTGATGACCCCATCACCAGCAATTTTCAGTGGATACCCATTGCGTATCACGGCCGTGTCTCCAGCATTGGCGTGAGTGGCCAGCGTTTCAAAAGGCCGATGGGGCAGGCGATGCCGTCAGGTGCCAAGGCGCCTGTTTACGGCCCTTGTAGTCGGCTGGATTACGAGCTGGAACTGGGTATTTATATCGGCCAGGGCAATGCGCAAGGCTCGCCCATTCCTCTTGAAAAAGCAGAGCAACACATCTTTGGCATGTGCCTGCTCAATGACTGGTCAGCGCGCGACATCCAGTTTTGGGAAATGGCGCCGCTGGGCCCTTTTTTAGGCAAAAACTTTTGTACCACCATTTCGCCGTGGATTGTGACGATGGACGCGCTCGCGCCGTATCGCCAGCCCTGGAGACGCCCCGCCAATGAGCCGCAGCCACTGGCGTATCTGGCGTCTGCTGGCAACCGTGCGCAGGGCGCGCTTGATATTGCTCTGGAGGTTTTACTGGAGTCCGATCAATTGCGCGCAGCAGGCCAGGCACCGTCGCGCTTGTCGGGTACGAGTTTTAAACACCAGTACTGGTCTGTTGCGCAAATGGTCACCCACCACACCATGGGCGGTTGCAATTTGCAGCCGGGTGACTTGCTGGGCAGTGGCACCATATTTGGCCCCGGCGAAGGCGAAGCCGGTGCCCTGATTGAGCTGGCTTATGGGGGTACCAGGCCAGTGACTTTAAGCAACGGCGAGCAGCGCGGCTTTTTGCACGACGGCGATGCAGTGGTGCTGCGCGGCTGGTGCGACAAGCCGGGCTTTGCACGCATTGGGTTTGGCGAAAGCAAGGGCACCATCCTGCCGGCTATTGGTAGCTGTTAGGAGATCAAGTCCATGCCCACGATGCCGTTCAATTTCCAGCAGTTACCAAGGTCGTTTGCCGAACTGGTCGAGCCGTCGCGTACGGCGCTGGTCATGTGGGACATGCAAAAAGGCCTGGCAGGCAAAGCACCCAATCTGGCCACGCTGCAAACTGCCGCATCAAAACTGCTGGATGCGGCTGAGAAAGCCGGTGTACTGGTGGCGTGGAGCCGCCATACTTTTCCCGCCATGGAACACATGACGGGGCCCTGGCTGGCGTGGATGATGCGCAAGCAGGGCGTGAGCCGTCCTGAAGACCTGCGGCCCATGTTTCAGGCTGGTTCGCAGGAGGTCGAGTTTCTCGATGGCATGGAGCCCAAGAGCTACCACCTGATGATCCCCAAGCAGCAGCCTTCGCTGTTTATCGACACACCTTTTGACCACTACCTCAAGACGCGTGGCATTCGCACGGTTGTGCTGGCCGGTTTTGCGACCGATATTGGTGTTGAACTCACGGCCCGGCACGGCATGGCGCTGGGCTACCACGCCGTCATTGCAGAAGACGCTTGTGGTGCCTATGCACAGGCCAGCCATGACAGAAGCATTGCTTTTTTGCGCGACTGGGCGCATGTGGCAAGCACCGATGAGGTGGTGGCCCAGTGGCAGCCCAAGACGCATTAAGCTTGCCTGGATGGCCAGGGTCAAGGTGACAGTACGATTGTCAAGTCGACATTGCAAGATGTCGGATGTCATCAAGACCACCTTGTCCAATGTTCCAGGATTGATTCATATTCACCCGACCAGAGGTTCCACCCATGAAGATCATCAGCATCCGCACCACCCCTGTTCTTGCCCCCTTGCAGCGGCCGGTGCGCACCGCTTCGGGCACCATCGACCAATTCCCGCTCGTCCTGATCGATGTGCGCACTGATGCAGGTGTAGAGGGTCGCGCCTACGCGCAGGTGTACCTGCCCGAACTGCTGCCGGCGCTGAACCATGCCATCACCAGTCTTGCGGACATGGCCACGGGTTTGCCGCTGGCGCCACGTGATGTGCATGCCCACCTGCTGCGCCGTTGCCGGCTGTTCGGCATGAAAGGACTGCTGGGCGTGGCGCTCGGTGGACTGGACATGGCGCTGTGGGACGCATGGGCGCGCGCACGCGGGGAGCCGCTGGCGCGGGCGCTGGGGGCCGAACTGCGGCCGCTGAGGGCCTATAACAGCGTCGGCATGTACGACGCGAAGACGGTGGAGGCGATTGCAGAAGAGACGCTGGCTGCGGGTTATGCCGGTCTGAAGATCAAGGTCGGGTTTCCAGCTTTCGCCGAGGACCTGGCCACGATCCGTGCGGCCAAGCGGGTGCTGGGCGACGCCACCGCGCTCATGATCGACTACAACCAGTCGCTTAGCCTGCCGGAGGCGATGGCGCGCTGCAAGGCGCTCGATGACGAGGGGCTGGCGTGGATCGAAGAGCCGGTGCTTGCCGACGATCTGCAGGGCTGCGCCCGCATCGCGGACGCCGTTGCCACACCGATCCAGATCGGCGAGAACTTCCATGGACCGTTTGAGATGCGCGCGGCGATTGCTGAGCGCGCCTCGGATCTGGTCATGCCGGACGCGCAGTTCATCCACGGGGTCACTGGCTGGCTCGAAGCGGCGGCGCTGGCCCGCACGGCCGGGCTGCCGATGTCGTCTCACACCTTCGTCGAAGCGAGCGCGCAGTTGCTGTGCGCGACGCCGACTGCGCACTGGATCGAAGTGCTGGACGCCGCCGGTGGGCTGCGCCAGGCGCCCCTTGAGTTCAAGGACGGGATGCTGATACCGTGGGACACGCTGGGGATCGGGCTGGAGTGGCGCGAGGACATGGTGGCGCGGCACCGGGTGTGACGTGGGATGGCTGTGGTGATGCGCAGACGGGCGAGGGTGTCGAAGTCGCGCTGGACTGGGATCTGCTGGCGTTTTGATGCGCCCAACCCATGTCATACTTCAACTCATGCGGTTGAATTTCCTGTCCACATAGCCCCTAACTGGAAGGTGATATCCCCAGCCCAATTGCTTTACCCACGGGGTGTCACTTTCATTCAAGATGCCCGCACAAGATCGCAAAGTGCGAAACAGTAGCCCCCCCGTTGGTTACCCGGGCCGATGGCCATCAAGTGGCATGCCATTTAGCTGAAGATTTTTACACATCAAAACAGGAAAAGACACATGTACAAGCTGATTAGTGCCACGCCCAGCCCCTATGCGCGCAAGGTGCGTATCCAGTTGGCAGAAAAAGGGATTCCCTTCGAACTGATCACCGAAGTACCCTGGAACTCCGACACGCAAACTCCGCTGCATAACCCGCTCGAAAAGCTTCCGGTACTGATCTGCGCGGATGGGACAAGCGTATTCGAGTCACGTTATATCAATGAGTGGATTGAGTACAAGCATCCGACCCCGCCGCTGTTTCCAAAAGATATTGACGGCATTCTGGCCGTCAAACGCTACGAAGTGATTGCCGATGGTGCCTGCGACGCGCTGGTACAAATGTTCTTTGAAATTGCACGCGATACCGACAAGCAAAGTAAACCCTGGTTTGATCGTCAACAACGTAAAGTCGATGGCGCCTTGCTATCGTTCTCGGGCTCGATCGGGGCCAAAGAATTTTGTCATGGCGACACGCTGACGCTTGCCGATATCGCTGTCGGCAGCTTGCTGCGCTTCCTCACTGTGCGCTGGCCGGCCAAGCCGTGGCGTGAGCAATACCCAGGCTTGGCTGTCTACTCCGACCGTCTTGAATTGCGCCCGTCATTTCAAGCCACAGTGCCAGTACCCCAAGTGATTCGAGATCGGGTCGCCTAGTTCCATACGCCCGCCATACAAAAAATGACTTAGAACCAACTTAACACAAGGAAAAACAATGAAGAACCCGCCTGTCGCTGTCAGCCCCCATGAAGTTGAATCAGTCGTCTCAGATTATGTGGTTGGCAAGATTCTGTCTGAGCCCGCCATCACGGGCGTGAATTCAATGAGTGCAGTGTCGGTTTATTTTGACCCCGGCCAGGGGCATACGCGTCACCAACATGTCGAAGCAGACCAGTTGATTTTCATCATTTCGGGCGAAGCCGAGATGATGATTGAATTTACCGAAGGACAGCCAGAGTACCGTTTAATTCGTGCAGGCGATCTGGTCACTATTCCAAAAAACGCTTTCCATTCCACCATGAACAACAGTTGGGAGCCCGTCAAAATTCTGGCGGTGTATTCACCCGCAGGTGTAGAAGGCGGCATGCGCAGTGCAGCCAACTTTAAAGTATTGGCGCCAGGCGTCGTTCCAGCGCGTCGAGACCCTCCAAAGTAACGTGAGGTGCTGGACTGGTTCTGTTGCGTTGGCCGTCTGGGCACGAACTTGAAAGGCGGAGGGCCCATAAAAGGCTAAGCCGCGAGGGCTCAACAAAGTCGCGCTCTTGTCAATGGCTTGAATGGGTTAACTGACACACTGCTGCGCGGCGTGGCTTGCATAGCACTCGGGGCGCGGGAAAACCCCTCTCCTTGCGCCCCTGTGCATCGATACACTGAAGACAGGCCACGCTTTAAGTCGCCGATGTCCTCAACGCATTGGCAAACTGACGTCAACCGAGCCTAAAGTCCCTGCGTGACCGCACGAACCTTTCAACAAACTTCTGGAGTAAATTCATGGATCGCCGTTCACTGATCAAAAATGCCGGTATCGCCGGTGTGCTTGCAGCTGGCGTAGCACCTGCCGTGCACGCGCAGGCCACCATTCGCTGGCGTCTGGCTTCCAGCTTTCCGAAATCGCTGCCCATCCTTTTTGGGGCGGCTGATGTCTTCGCTAAAGCCGTCAAAGCTATGACTGGGGGCAAGTTCGAAATTTCGGTGCATGCCGCTGGTGAATTGATGCCCGCTTTTGGCGTGCTCGATGCCGTGCAGCAGGGCTCCATTGAATGCGCCCACACCTCGCCTATCTATTTCTTTGGCAAGGATGACACCTTCGCGATGGGCAGCGCCCTTCCCTTCGGCCTGAATAGCCGCCAGATGACCGCCTGGATGTACGATGGCAACGGCGGCAAGCTGATGCGCGAGTTTTATGGCAAGTACAACATCGTCAATTTCCCGGGCGGCAACACCGGCGCCCAGATGGGAGGCTGGTACCGCAAGGAAATCAAGTCACTCAAGGACATCAAGGGCCTGAAATTCCGTGTCGCCGGTTTTCCCGGCAGAGTCATTGAACGCATGGGCGGCGTGCCCCAGAACATTCCGGGCGGTGAGGTTTATGCCGCGCTGGAAAAAGGCACTATCGACGCCGCCGAATTGGTAGGGCCCTACGACGACCTGACTGCTGGCCTTTTCAAAATTGCCCCGTTTTATTACTACCCCGCATGGTGGGAGGGCAGCGCACAGCTGGACTTCTTCATTAACAACAAGGCCTTTGAAGCCCTGCCTCCTGAATACAAGGCGATTGTCGAGGCCGCTGCAGCCCAGGCTCACTCGGACATGCAGGCCAAGTATGATGCCCGTAACCCAGCCGCACTCAAGCAACTGGTCGGCTCCGGCGTCAAGTTGCGTCCTTTCCCGAAGGATGTGATGAATGCGGCTTTCAAGGAATCAATGAGTCTGTGTGACGAAATTTCCGCCAAAAACGAGAATTGGCGCAAGATTTACGCGGACTATTCCAAGTTCCGGGCCGATCAGAACTTGTGGTTCCGCTTCACTGAAGCAACCTTTGACAAGTTCATGCAGGAACAAAAACTGTAATTGAGGCCTTTGTCACAGCCCCCAGCTCCGATCAGCCACGCTTGATGGTGCTGACCATGAAGTTGTCGAAGGGCGCTTCGCAGAACTGAGACCAGAACAACTGTTCGTCGCGGAATTTTTTCCAAGG
>JAYWBS010000193.1:0-11704 GCA_043781295.1 Polaromonas sp. | reverse complement strand
ACAGCGCCCTTATCCTGCGTAACCACGGGTTGCTGGCGGCCGGGCCTACAGTTCCGGATGCCTGGAACCTGATGTACTGGCTGGAATCAGCCTGCAAGGTGCAGTTGGATGTGTTGTCCACTGGTCGCGAAATCTGCACGCCGAATCATGAGCTGGCTACCATCATGGCCAATCGTTATGGCCCACAAGGCAAGCTGAACCTGGCGCCTATTGAATGGCCGGCAATGCTCCATCAGCTCGACAAGGAAGACCCGTCTTACCGTACCTGAACTGCTAACAAGACTTTCACACGACTTCAAACGTGGTGAAAAAATTGAAAGTAAATTAGTTATTCTGCGAGTTCTTTAAGGATATTGCAGTTATGAACTCGTTACTATAAGCCCGCTGCGAACCATTGAGGTGACCAGCGTTATGGTAATTGCAATTGCAGCTACCAGCAGTTATTTCAAACTTGTAGATTTCCGCTTTGTTTCGAAACCTTCCAGTGCATGCGGCCAACGAAGGACTGCTTCGGATCTGGTGCGGAACTTGAGTAGCGAGACCAACATAGCGGCAATTCAGGTAGGTAAAGCTAGTGGCCCCGGCGTGAATGAATCGCCCCGGGTTTCGTGGAGGCCCGTTGGGTTAAGTCAGACCGATATGACGGCCTGACTGGCTAATTGCCGATAGTAATTTTCTTCAGCTCCGGCGGGTGGAATGTATCCGATGGGCTCAGGCAGCCGGTGATGGTTAAACCAGGACACCCATTCGAGCGTGGCCAGTTCCAGTGATTCCTTGGTCTTCCAAGGCGCCCGGCGGTGAATCAACTCCGCCTTGTACAAGCCGTTGATCGTCTCGGCCAATGCGTTGTCGTAGCTGTCGCCTTTACTACCCACCGACGGCTCGATGCCCGCTTCGGCCAGCCGCTCGCTGTACCGGATTGACACGTATTGCGAACCTCTGTCGCTGTGGTGGATCAGGGCGTCGGTACGTTCGGGTTGCCGGTCATACAAGGCTTGCTCTAATGCATCCAGCACAAAGTCTGTTCGCATGGAACTGCTCTGCCGCCAGCCCACGATCCGGCGAGCGTAGACGTCAATCACAAAGGCCACGTATTGCCAGCCCTGCCAGGTCGAGACATAGGTAAAGTCCGATGCCCACAACTGGTTGGGACGATCAGCCTTGAACTGCCGATTGACCCGATCCAGTTGGCGGGCAGCGGTCATATCGCCAATGGTGGTGCGCACCACCTTGCCGCGCCTGACACCTTGCAGGCCCAAGCGCTTCATCAGCCGCTCGACGGTGCAGCGTGCTACCGTGATGCGCTCGCCCCTCATTTGCTTCCAAACCTTATCGGCACCGTAGACCCGCATATTGGCCTGCCAGACCCGCCGGATCTCCGGCTTGAGGGTGTCGTCCGTCTTTGCGCGCGCGCAGCGCAAAGACGGGTTGCGCTGCTGGGCCGCATGACGGCGATAGCCTGACGGGGCAATCTGCAAGACCTTGCAAATTGGCTCGACCCCGTGGGCATCGCGATGCCGATCAATGAAGTCCTTCAGGACTTGAGCCGGCGGTCGAGCTCCGCCGATGCAAAAAAAGCACTCGCCAGTTTCAGGATTTCGTTGGCCCGGCGCAGTTCCTTGACCTCACGCTCCAGCTCCTTCACACGCTGCGCCTCTGCGGTAGTGACGCCATCGCGCAGGCCGATATCGACCTCTACGCGTTTGACCCACTCATTGAGCGTTTGCGGCACGCAGCCGATCTTGGGGGCGATGGACTCAATGGCCGCCCAAAGCGAGGGGTACTCGCCTCGGTGATCCTGCACCATCCGTACTGCGCGTTCCCGAACCTCGGGTGAAAACTTGTTTGACTTCTTCGTGGCTCAATCCTCTCAGAGATTTGAGCCTCCTCAAAATACGGGGCGATTCAAGAAGCGTGTGTAGTCGCACTTTTATTTTGAACTATATCCCACTGGTCCACTGACTCGAGCAACTGCTTCCCGTACTTTTTAGTCGTCCTGGGCAGTGAATAGGTTCGGCGATTGAATGTCTGCTGCTTGGAGCGCAATCTGACCCATCGGATTTCCGCTTTGTCGTCGATTCCTGTCAGACGCCTTGGTTGACTTCGACCATCTGTACTGGTCATTACAAGCCAGTTGGTCAGGAATTCCCGGATCAATGGTCTGTGGATTCTGGAATACGCACCCAGGCCCGTCTTGTTAGCGCTACTTGAGCCTTAAAAATGCCGTTTTTACCTATCAAATCGTGCTCCAGGTCAACAGATACATGTGCAAGCAGCTCCTGAATCAGTAGCGCCTTCAAGCCTGCCAAACCCCATACCCCGCCTCCCGCAGGGCAATGCCCAGCTCGACTTCCATGTCTCTCGCGCCTTCGTAGGGCATGGGGTTGTACATCTCGTACAGCCTGGGCAGCAAGCGCAGGCCGAAGTCGCGCGCGTAGCGGCTGGACTGGATACCGGCCTTGTGTTTGTCAAAGCGCTGGTCAATGTCCAGCCCGGTCATGCCGACATAGACAAAGGGCTTGCCCAGCATGTAGTCGGGGTTGCAGCGCCTGAAGCGGGCGATGTTCCACACCTCTGGTGCAAGCTCGATGACGTAGACGCTGTAGTGGTGTCCGCGCTGCTTTTTTGATGGACTCTGGGCTTTTGCTGGCTTTTCAGGCATGGTGGCTTGCATGGTAGCGTGGGCATGCAAGCTGCACGGACGCTATCTATTTAGTAGCTGCTTGCGCCCGAATCTATTGGGCTGTAGACCTAAAACACGCCTAAAAATGGCCCCAAAACGCATTTCGGGGCCAAATTTCAGCAGTTTTACGTCGAACCCCAGACCTCTTGTGCGGTTTCAATCACCAAGCGCAGCTTGGCGCGCTGTGCTTCTACTGCAATGTCGTTACCGTGTACGGTGCTGCTAAAGCCGCACTGGGGTGACAGGGCCAGTTGGTCCAGCGGGGCGTATTTGGCGGCGTCTTCGATGCGGCGTTTGATGTCGTCTTTGCTTTCCATCGCGCCAAACTTGGTGGTGATCAAACCCAGCACCACGGTTTTGCCTTTGGGCAGGTAGCGCAGGGGTTTGAAGTCGCCGCTGCGGGAGTCGTCGTACTCCATGAAGTACGCGTCCAGATTCATTTCTTTCAGCAGCGCCTCGGCCACCGGCTCGTAGTTGCCTGATGCAGCATGTGTGCTTTTGAAATTGCCACGGCACAGGTGCATCGCCAGCGTCATGCCTTCAGGCTTTTGCGCCACCACCAGGTTGATGAACTTGGCGTAGCGGTGTGGCAGCTCGTTGGGGTCATCACCGCGCTGGCGGGCGGCTTCGCGCATTTTTTCGTCGCACAGGTAGGCCAGGTTGGTGTCGTCCATCTGCACGTAGGTGCAACCTGCGGCGGCCAGGCTGCGCAGCTCGGCACCGTAGGCGTTGGCTACGTCCTGGTAGAAGTCGGGGTCCAGCTCGGGGTAGTGCTGGCGGCTGATGCCTGCGCGGCCACCGCGAAAGTGCAGCATGGTGGGCGAGGGAATGGTGACCTTGGGTGTGTTGCCTGCGCTGACCTGGCTCTTGAGGTAATTGAAATCAGCCAACTGAATATTGACGGCATGCGTGACTTTGCTCACCACCTTCATGACGGGCGGGGCAAGCTCTTGCGAGCCGTCGGGTTTGATAAAGGTCACTGGGATGTCTGTCACCACGCCGCCCAGCTTGTCGAGAAAGTCAATGTGAAAGTAGGTGCGCCGAAACTCGCCATCGGTGATGCTCCTCAAGCCCACCTCTTCCTGAAACTTCACGATTTCGGTGATGGCTTTGTCTTCTACCAGCCGCAGTTGCTCGGCGGTGATGCTGCCTTTGGCTTTTTGCTCACGTGCTTCCAGCAGGTACTTTGGGCGTAAAAAGCTGCCGACGTGGTCAAAGCGGGCGGGCAGGGTGGCAGTCGCTGTTGTCATGGTGTCTCCTGTTTGAATGATGACGATCATGATAATTCAGTTTTATAGAGCTATTAAAAATACAATTTCTGATTTTTAAAGGTTTAAATCTGATTTTTATTGCCATTCATCTAAAAATTGTATACATTACGTATCCATGAATTCCTCAAAACCTACTTTCCCTCTCAATGCTTGGTATGCCGCTGCGTATGACGTAGAGGTGGTGAACAAGCTGCTGGGCCGCACCATTTGCAACCAGAAGGTGGTGATGTTTCGCAAAACCGATGGCTCTGTGGCCATGCTGGAAGACGCTTGCTGGCACCGCCTGATGCCGCTGTCGTTGGGGCACTTGCAGGGCGATGAAGTCACCTGCGGCTACCACGGGCTGGTCTACAACGCGCAGGGCCGCTGTGTGCACATGCCCAGCCAGGAGACGCTGAATCCGTCGGCCTGCGTGCGCAGCTTCCCGGTGGTCGAACGCCATCGTTTTGTCTGGATGTGGCCCGGTGACCCGACCAAGGCCGACCCGGCGCTGGTGCCCGACATGCACTGGAGCGACGATGCCGAATGGGCCGGTGACGGCAAGATGATTCACGTCAAATGCGACTACCGCCTGGTGGTTGACAACCTGATGGACTTGACGCACGAGACCTTTGTACACGGCTCCAGCATTGGCCAGCAGGCCGTGGCTGAAGCGCCGTTTGTTGCTACCCATGGCGACCGCACCGCTACCGTTACCCGCTGGATGGAGGACATTGATGCACCGCCGTTTTGGGCCGGGCAGATCAAGGATGCGCGTGGCTACCAGGGCAAGGTAGACCGCTGGCAGATCATCAAATTTGAAGGGCCGTGCACTGTGAACATTGATGTGGGCGTGGCCGAGACAGGCACAGGCGCACCGCCAAAAAACGGTGAGACGGGTGACAGGAGCAAGGGCGTGAATGGCTTTGTGCTGAACACCATCACGCCAGAAACCAATGGCACCTGCCACTACTTTTGGGCTTTTGCGCGCAACTACCGGGTGACCGAGCAGCGCCTGACGCACCAGTTGCGCGAGGGCGTGGCCAGCATTTTCAGGGAAGACGAACACGTGCTGGAGGCGCAACAAATCGCCATGGACGAGCGGCCTGACCATGCCTTTTACAACCTGAACATTGACGCAGGCTCGATGTGGGCGCGGCGGCTGATAGACGGGCTGATCGCCAAAGAACAACCAGCGCATCCGGTGATACCGGTTCGGCTGGCGGCTTGAGATGGTGACAGATGCTATTAAATCAGGAGCTGCTCGCGCCCATAAAATTGGGGTTACAGCACTAAATGATGCTGAAAATGTGCCTGAAAGTGGCCAAAAGAGCGCCCAAGTAAGGGCACTGCTGCAACTGCGTGAAATGATTTTGGCGGGCGAGCTGCCCGGCGGTACGCGCATTGCCGAGCTGTCGATTGTTGAAAAACTGGGTGTTTCCCGCACCCCCATTCGGGCGGCGCTGATGCGGCTGGCGCAAGAAGGCCTGCTGGAGGCGCTGCCCAGTGGTGGTTATGCAGTGCGTACCTTTTCAGAGCGTGACGTGATGGATGCGATTGAGCTGCGCGGCACGCTGGAAGGCCTGTCGGCCCGCCTGGCGGCTGAGCGCGCCGCACCGGCTGTCGTGCTCAGTGAGGCACGTGACTGCCTGCGCCAGATTGATGCCGTGCTGGGTGAGCCTGCGCTCAATGACGAGTCGTTTTCAAGCTATGTTGAGCTGAACGCGAAATTCCACGCACTGCTGAGCGAAATGGCCGGCAGCAGCGTGATGGCGCGTGAGCTGGATCGTGTCATCAGCATGCCGTTTGCATCACCGTCTGCCTTCGTCGTGGCGCAGGCCAATTCGCCGCAAGCGCGTGACATGCTGGTGGTGGCGCAAGACCAGCATTGGCAGGTGCTGAGTGCCATTGAGCAGCGCGAAGGCAGCCGGGCCGAGGCCATCATGCGCGAGCATTCGCGCCTGGCCCAACGCAATCTGCACGCCACCCTGCGCAGCAGCCATGAGCCAGGCAGTCTTGATAGCGCAGCCATTCCTGGTGTGCGTTTGATACGCAAGCGCAATTAGTCAAGAAGCCAAGATTTATCATTTTTCAGACCATGGCAACCACACCCCTTTGGCATGACGCCCTCGTGATGTCTTTTCGTGACGTGACACCCACCGTGCGCGAGTTTTGTCTTCAACCTGCGGGCGATGTGCAGGGCATTGCGCAAAACTATGAGCCCGGTGCGCACTTGCAATTGCAGGTTCTTGTCAATGGCAAGCCGCAAACGCGTTCGTATTCACTGATCGGCCAGCCTGACGCTAGCTGCTACCGGATTGCCGTCAAGCGCCTTGATGATGGCAAGGGCGGTTCGCTGGCGATGTGGCGCCTGCAGGTGGGCGACAGGCTGCGCATCACCACACCGCAAAACCATTTTCCACTGGACCTGACCGCACCGGGCTACCTGCTGGTAGCTGGCGGTATTGGCATCACACCGCTGGTGCTGATGGCGCAAACACTGCAGCAACGTGGTGCCAACGTGCGCATGTTGTTTGGTGCCAGGTCAAAGGCTGAAATGGCTTTTTTTGATGTGCTGCGTGAGCAGTTGGGCAGCCGTTTGCAAACAGCTTCAGCAGAGGACGGTGAGCGAATCTCGTTTGAGGAAGAAATCGCCGCTTTGCCACAAGGTGCGTTGATGTTCGTTTGCGGGCCGCTGCCCATGCTGGATGCTGCGCGCGCCGCGTGGAGCTCGGCAGGCAGGCCACTGGCTGACTTGCGTTATGAAACCTTTGGCAGCAGCGGGCGCTTTGCACCGCAGGCTTTCAGGGTGCAACTGCCTCGCCACAAACTGGACATCACCGTTGAGGCGCAAACCAGTTTGCTTGAAACGCTGGAGAGCGCAGGCGTGCAGGCCATGTACGGTTGCAGACGCGGAGAATGTGGGCTGTGCACCATGGATGTGCTGGCCCTGGATGGTGAAATTGACCACCGCGATGTATTCTTGAGTGACATTGAGAAAACCGCCAACCAGCGCATTTGCGTTTGTGTATCGCGGGTGCTGGGCAGTGTGACGCTGGAGAGCGCCTACCGGCCTGAATCCTGAAATTGACGTGCATTTGATGATGAATAAAAAACTGGAGACAACCATGAACCTCGATAAACGCGCATTTTTACAAGCCACAGCAGCAGCGGCACTGGTGTCGCACACTGGCATTTCAGCAGCACAAGACAAAAAATTCAAAATCGGCCTGCTGCTGCCCATGACCGGGCCATTCGCCTCGACAGGTCGGCAAATTGAAAACGGTGTGCGCCTGTACATTGCGCAGTTCGGCAGCAAGGTGGCCGGGCGCGAGATTGAGATTATTTTAAAAGACGACACCGGCGTGCCTGACGTGACCAAGCGCCTGGCGCAAGAGTTGATCGTCACTGACAAGGTCGATGTGCTGGCAGGCTTTGGCCTCACACCGCTGGCGCTGGCCACCGCGCCAATTGCCACCCAGTCCAAAACGCCGATGGTCGTGATGGCCGCTGCAACGTCCATCGTGACCGAAGCGTCACCCTACATCGTGCGCACCAGCATGACGATACCGCAGGTCACCGTTGGCGTGGCCGACTGGGCACCGAAGAACAACATCAAAACCGTGGTGACGCTGGTGACTGACTACGGCCCCGGCATAGATGCTGAAAAAACTTTCCGTGACCGCTTTACCTTCAATGGCGGGCGCATTCTGGCCGAGCTGCGGGTGCCGCTGCGCAGCCCGGACTACGCGCCGTTTTTGCAAAAAGTGCGCGACTTGAAACCCGATGCGCTGTTTGTGTTTGTTCCGGCCGGTGCGGGCACGGCCCTGCTCAAGCAGTATGCCGAGCGTGGGCTGGACAAAGCGGGCATCAAGCTGATTGGCGAGGGCAGTGTGGTGGACGACGAGATTTTGAACGACATGGGTGATGTGGCGTTGGGTATGGTCACGTCGCACCCTTATTCAGCGTCACACAACTCGCCTGCCAATAAAAAGTTTACCGAGGCTTTCCTCAAGCAAAGCAAGGGCATACGGCCCAATTTTTTTGGTGTGGCAGCGTATGACGGCATGCGGGTGATTTATGAGGCCATCAAAACCACCAAAGGCAAAGGCGATGGGCAGGCGCTGATTGACGGCATGAAGGGCCAGATTTTTGAAAGCCCGCGCGGCCCGATCTTCATCGACGCGCAAACCCGCGACATCGTACAAAACGTCTACATCCGCCGGGTCGAGCGCGTTAATGGCCAGCTTTACAACATGGAGTTTGACGTGATCAAGGACGTGAAAGACCCGGCCAAGACAGGCAAGTAAAGCCGCTGCGGTTTGACTATACGTATTTGCGATAACTGCCATTGCGAAATAGCGCTTGCGAATCTGCCGCCCATGAACGAGACTGCTAAATTGCCTTGATAACATCGCTCGGACTTGTTTTAAATTCTCTGGAGACACCATGAAAAAAAGAACTTTTTTGACCGCTTCTGCCCTCGCGGTTGCATCACTTGGCGCAACGTCTGCCATGGCGCAGGCTGACACCTTCAAGATTGGCCTGATTTTGCCGCTGACGGGCCAGCAGGCCTCTACCGGCAAACAGATTGAAGCCGCCACCAAGCTGTACATGGCGCAAAACGGTGCAACCGTTGCAGGTAAAAAGATTGAGCTGATCGTCAAGGACGATGGCGGCGTGCCGGATGCTTCCAAGCGCATTGCGCAGGAACTGGTGGTGAACGACAAGGTTAACGTGCTGGCTGGCTTTGGCCTGACGCCGATTGCACTGGCGGTGGCACCGATTGCCACCCAGTCCAAAACGCCGCAAATCGTGATGGCAGCCGCTACGTCGATCATCACCGAGGCATCGCCTTACATCATTCGCACCAGCTTTACCATTCCACAGTCGGCTGTGGCGATGGCTGATTGGGCACCTAAAAACGGCATTAAAAAAGTCGTGACGCTGGTCAGCGACTACGGCCCGGGTATTGATGCAGAAAAATATTTCAAGGATCGCCTGACGTTTAACGGCGGTCAGGTCATTGAGTCATTGCGCGTACCGCTTCGTGGCCCTGACTTTGCACCGTTCTTGCAAAAAGTGCGTGACCTGAAACCCGACGCGCTTTTCGTATTTGTGCCGTCAGGCGCTGGCGCTGCGGTGATGAAGCAGTTTTTAGAGCGCGGCATGGACAAGGCTGGCATCAAGCTGATTGGCACGGGCGATTTGACTGATGACGACCAGTTGAACGACATGGGTGACGGCGCTTTGAACGTGGTCACCTCGCACCACTATTCAGCCGCACATCCGTCGGCGCTGAACAAGAAATTTGTTGAAGCGTTCGAGAAGACCAACAAGGGCCTGCGTCCCAACTTCATGGCCGTGGGCGGCTATGACGGCATGCGCGTGATTTACGAAGCCCTGCGTGCCACCAAAGGCGCAGGCGGTGGTGATGCCCTGCTGGCAGCCATGAAGGGCCAGATTTTTGAAAGCCCGCGCGGCCCGATGTTCATTGACGCGCAAACCCGCGACGTGGTGCATAACATGTACCTGCGCAAGGTTGAAAGGAAAGACGGCAAGCTGTACAACGTGGAATTTGATGTCATCAAAGACATGAAAGACCCGGGTAAGACGAAGTAATCATGCCTTTAGAGTCAACCTTTTGTGCTCGCACGTGTTGCCCTCACCCCAGCCCTCTCCCGCGCGCGGGAGAGGGAGCAAGTCAAGCTGGTTTTATTCCCTCTCCCTGTGCGGGGAAAGCAAGTCAGGCTGGCTTTATTCTCTCTCCCTTTGCGGGAAGAGGGTTAGGGTGAGGGCCTCCACGCTGTGCTAACCATATTGTTCGATGGCATCGCCTACGGCATGCTGCTTTTTATCCTCGCCGTTGGCCTGGCCGTGACCATGGGCTTGATGAATTTCATCAACCTGGCGCATGGTGCGTTTGCCATGGTGGGTGGCTACATCACTGTGCTGCTGATGCAAAAACTGGGCGTGCCGTTCCTAGTGTGCCTGCCGCTGGCGTTTTTGGGTTCGGCGCTGGTCGGTGGTGTGCTGGAGCGCACGCTGTACCGGCCCATGTACAAAAAGCCGCACCTCGACCAGGTGCTGTTTTCCATCGGCCTGACCTTCATGGCCGTGGCCAGCACCGACTACTTTATTGGCTCGACCCAGCAAATCATGCAGTTGCCTGAGTGGCTGAAGGGCCGCACTGAGCTGGGGGAGGGCGCTTGGATGCTGGGCATGGGCCACTACCGCCTGTTCATCATTGCGGTATGCGCCGCCCTGACGATTGCGCTGCAATTTGTGCTGGCCAAAACCCGCTTTGGCAGCCGCCTGCGTGCCTCGGTGGATGACCAGCGCGTGGCTGCCGGCCTGGGTATCAATGTCAACGTGGTGTTTTTGTCGACCTTTGCTGTTGGCTCTGGCCTGGCGGGCCTGGGTGGTGCGCTGGGCGCTGAGGTGCTGGGCCTGGACCCGACCTTTCCCCTGAAATTCATGATTTACTTTTTGATTGTTGTTGCTGTAGGCGGCACGTCGTCGATCACCGGGCCACTATTGGCGGCGCTGCTGCTGGGCATTGCCGACGTGGCAGGCAAGTACTACATCCCCAAATTGGGCGGCTTTATTGTGTATAGCCTGATGATTGCGATTTTGATCTGGAAGCCGCAAGGACTCTTCGTGCGCAGGGGCGGCAAATGACGCAACCATCCATGAACGAACTTAAAAAAACCATCGCCCAGTCTCTGCACAACGGCAGCCGCTGGAAGGCCTGGGAGCCCGTGTTCTGGCTGCTGGTTTTGGCCAGTCCGTTTTTACTCGGTACGCACGCCCTCATCATCAATGAGATCGCCATCGTTGCGCTGTTTGCGATATCGCTCGACCTGGTGCTGGGCTACACCGGCATTGTGTCGCTGGGGCATGCTGCGTTTTTTGGCATGGGGGCCTATGCGGCTGCACTGTTTGCCAAACTGGTCATGCCAGACCCGCTGGTCGGTCTTGTTTTTGCGACGCTGGTAGCTACAGTTTTAGGAGCGCTGTGCAGCTTTACCATTTTGCGCGGCTCTGATTTGACACGCCTGATGGTCACCCTGGGTGTGGCCCTTATTCTGTTTGAGCTGGCCAACAAGCTGGACTGGCTGACGGGTGGCGCCGACGGCCTGCAAGGCGTGGTCATGGGGCCGCTTCTGGGCAAGTTTGCCTTTGACCTGGCGGGCCGCACATCAGCTTGCTATTCGATTGTGGTGACGTTGATACTTTTCGTGCTGGCACGCCGGTTGACGCGCTCGGCCTTTGGCGCAACTCTGATGGCGGTTCGAGACAACCGCCTGCGTGCCATGGCCATTGGCATTCCTGTGGCATCGCGCCTGGCGGTGATCTACACCATTGCCGCTGGCGTTGCGGGCGCTGCAGGCGCGCTGCTGGCGCAAACCACGGGCTTTGCGTCACTCGACGTGTTTGCGTTTGACCGCTCCGCTGATGTGATGCTGCTGCTGGTGATTGGCGGCACCGGCTGGTTGTACGGCGGCATTGCCGGAGCGGTGGTGTTCAAGCTCATGCAGGACATTATTTCAACCATCACGCCGCAGTACTGGACGTTCTGGATTGGCCTGTTTTTGGTGGTGCTGATGCTGGTTGGCCGAGAAACCCTGCTTCGCCCCTGGACCTGGAAAGCCAAGTGGCTGGGAAGGAGTCGCGCATGAGGGCTGCCACGAATGAAGCGGTGAGCCAGGAAACCGTTTTGAGCGCTGAAGGCCTGGTGATGCGCTTTGGAGGCATCACTGCCACCAAC
>JAYWBS010000192.1:0-3918 GCA_043781295.1 Polaromonas sp. | reverse complement strand
TTTGACGTTCATCACATCCGGATTGATGGTCAACACATTCGACACATCCAATATCGGCGCAACTGGTACAAAAGAAGTTTCAACATCAAATGGCAAATTTTTATACAACGCCGCATTGCTGCCATGCGTGGCTGCTGTGCCAAAGGCAATGGTGTAGCCATCGGGCTTGGCTCTGGCCACATATTCGCTGGCAATGTTGCCGGCAGCACCCACCTTGTAGTCAATCACCACTGGCTGGCCCAACTGCTTGCCCAAGGGTTCTTGCAGGGCGCGGGCCACCACGTCAACCCCAGAGCCCGCCGGGAAAGCCATGATCAGCGTGACGGGCTGGGTTGGCCAGTCTTTTGCGGTGGGTGCTTGAGCCCAGCTGCTTGAGACCCAGAAAGATAGCGCCAGTGTGGCCGTCACGATGGGGTTTGAAAGGTGTTTCATGGTGTGCTTGGTGAAAATAGCAATAGGCCAGTTTAAAGCGCCAAGCGAGGTTGTGCCGACTGCTGCCAAAATACCAATTGCACATTTTGCTTTTTTGATCGGACATCCACCCCCATGCCCCAAGCCGCGCCCGTCCAGGGCAAATTCGTCACGGGCTCTACCCTCAAACATGTTTTAAACATGACGGCTGCAGGCTCTGTCGGGCTGGTTGCCATCTTTGCGGTGGACTTGCTCAACTTGTTTTACATCTCGCTGCTGGGCCAAAAAGAGCTGGCCGCTGCCGTGGGCTACGCGGGTACGCTGCTGTTTTTTGTGTTGTCACTCGGCATTGGTTTGTCGATTGCGGTAGGCGCATTGACCTCACGTGCCCTGGGCCGGGGCGACCGCGACAACGCCAGGCACTTGGCAGGCGCTTGCCTGGTATTGATGGTCAGCAGCATGGCGCTTGCGGCGGCCCTGACCTATCCGTTTTTAAAGCAACTGCTGGGTGTGCTGGGGGCTACGGGTGTCACGGCTGACCTGGCGCTGCGCTTTACCCGCATCGTGCTGCCATCTGCCCCCGTGCTGGGCGCGGGCATGTGCCTGGGCGCACTGCTGCGCTCGCTGGGTGATGGCAAGCGCTCAATGTATGTCACGCTGGGGGCCGGGGCGGCTACGGCACTGCTTGACCCGCTGCTGATTTTTGGTTTTGGCTGGGGGCTTGATGGTGCCGCTATCGCCACGTTTTTATCGCGGTTTGTCATGCTGGGCATTGGTTTGTATGGCCTGCTGCGCATCCACAAACTGTTCGCCTGGCCTGATAAAACCATGCTGCGCCAGACCATCAAACCGTTTTTTGCGATTGGCCTGCCATCCATACTGACGCAAGTTGCCACGCCTGTGGGCAATGCTTTTGTTACCGCCGCCATTGCGCCTTTTGGTGACGATGCGGTGGGCGGCTGGGCGGTGGTGGGGCGCATTATTCCGGTGGCGTTTGCCGCGCTGTTTGCCTTGTCCGCATCGGTCGGCCCCATCCTCGGGCAAAACCTGGGCGCTAACCGCCATGACCGATTGCGCTCCACCATGCGTGACAGCCTGCTGGTGGTGGTGGTCTATGTACTGGCCGTGTGGCTGTTGCTGGCCCTGTGCAGCACGCTGATAGCCAATATGTTTGGCGCTGTGGGCCAGGGCCGCGAGCTGATTGTTTTCTTTTGCATCTTCATTGCGGGCAGCTACGTCTTTAACGGTGCAGTTTTTGTGGCCAACGCAGCGTTTAACAACCTCGGTTTTGTGCTGTATTCAACCGCCCTTAACTGGGGCCGCGCCACCCTGGGCGTGGCGCCGTTTATCTGGCTGGGCGGGCATTACTACGGTGTCAAAGGTGTGCTGGCGGGTTACGGCCTGGGCGTGGTGATGTTTGGAGTGATAGGCGTATGGGGCTGCTTCAGGGTGCTGGGGCAGTTGGAGCGGCGGGCAGCTACGCGTTAGCTGAATGCTATTTAAATAGGAGCTTCTTGCGCCCGAATCTATTGGGCCAGAAGGCTTATTGACAGTCAATTTTGGCTTTCAAAGAGCTTGTATACGGATACTTTGGCTCTTAAAAGGACTGAATTTAGCAACATCAGGCAGTTTTCAGGTGACATTTAGGCCTCAAGCCGCCTGTTTATGGGCGCAAGCAGCTATTTTTTTAATAGCAACTAGCTTACTGACCAAAGGCGGATTTCGGGTTACGCTTCGCTAACCCGACCTACGGCTACTAAAAAACCGCCCCCGATACGGGTAGGGCTGAAAGATGTCAGTCGGCTTGAGTTTACAGATGCGCTGACGCAGCAACTGGGCAAACACCGCATCACCATCATGCTGGGCGACGCGATGTTGCGGGCCTGCACGTAACGTCCATAGCTTTATAAAAACAGCGCCTCAAACCCCTCCACAGGCTCAAACAGTTTGTTCCGATACCACAGCCGCGTAGGCCCAGGCATCGCTCTTTCCCTAACCGAATGCCGCTCATCACCGGGGTAGCAAATGACCCGGGTGCCCTCCTGATCAAACGGCTCCGGCTGAATCAATGGCGGCGTGCGGCTTCTGGCATCTGCCATGGCAGACGCAGCGCTGCCAAAGCGCGACAGGTGGGCCAGGGTCATGATTTGTGGCGCGGCCATTTCGATCAGTCCATCACGGTATTGCTCCAGCGCGGCCCTGGGTTTTAGCCACACGCTTTCAGTGGCTTCAAAGTTGTCATGCGCCGCTACCTGCCCTGCTGGTGCTACGGCTACAAAAAAGCGGGTGTCAAACCGCTTGTTCATGAACGATGGGTTGACAGGTGTGATCCAGCGCGACCAGGGCGCAAGGCTTGTGGTTTGCAGCCGCAGGCTCATGTCTGCCAGCACCGCACCAAACGTCTTGCCATCACGCTGCATGGCGCTGGCGCGGTCTGCATGCGCGTGCGTGGCACCTTCGGCAAACAAGATGCCTGACTCTTCAAACACTTCTCGCACGGCGGCGATGTACAGGCTGGCGGCGATCAACGCATCGGTGTCTGACTCATTCAACGTGCGGTGCAGCTCGGCTATCGGCTGGTTGAGGTAAGTGGTGGTGTCCAGCTCTGCATCGAGCTTGTCTACCTTGCCGCCAGGGAAGACAAAGGCACCGCCCAGTACGTTTGATTTGAGGTGGCGCCTGATTAAAAAAACTTCAAGCCCCTGATCGTTACCCGTGCTGTCACGCAGCATGATGACAGTGGCTGCGGGGCGTGGCGGGCCAGTGACTATTTCGGTGTTCAATTCCATGGTGGGCGTGCTCAGGTTGGGTTGATTTTAAAAGTTGCCACCACCGCCGCCACCACTGCCATGGGCCAAACTCTCGAACTTGGTGATGCGGTTGATAAACGCGAGCTTGACAGTACCGGTTGGCCCGTTGCGCTGTTTGCTGATAATGATCTCAGCCACGCCGGGCTCTTTGCAGGCTTCTTTGGTGTAGTACTCGTCGCGGTAAATGAACATGATGATGTCTGCGTCTTGCTCAATCGCGCCGGACTCGCGCAGGTCGCTCATCATGGGGCGTTTGTCGGTGCGGCTCTCTACCCCCCGGCTAAGCTGCGACAGCGCAATCACGGGGCATTGCAGCTCTTTGGCCAGCATCTTCAGGCCCCGCGATATCTCGCCGACTGCAGTGGCGCGATTTTCTTCGCTCATGCTGCTGGACACGCTCATCAACTGCAAATAATCCACCACAATCAAACCCAGCTTGCCGCACTGTTTAGCCAGGCGGCGTGCGTTGGCGCGCAACTCGCTCACTGTCAGGCCCGGCGTTTCATCAATATGCAGCGATATGTTGCGCAGCTTTTCAATCGCCTCGGTCAGGCGTGGCCACTCTTCGTCAGTCAATGCGCCGGTGCGCAAATGGGTTTGGTCAATGCGGCCAATCGAGCCAACGATACGCACCGCCAATTGCGATGCGCCCATCTCCATCGAGAACACGGCCACGGGCAGGCCTTCATTCAGCGCG
>JAYWBS010000191.1:0-11797 GCA_043781295.1 Polaromonas sp. | reverse complement strand
CCGCGCAAACATGGTTGCCGTGCCAAGCTTCCTGGATTGCTATTAAATGTATAGCTGGTTGCGCCCGTCCAGTAGATGTTTCAGGCCATTTTTACGTGAAATTACCCGCTGGTCGCAGCGGGGGTACTGCTTTTTCTCACTGCGTGAGGCTTTCGGGACCTGCGCCGCAGGCGAAAAAATGGGTTGACGCGGCGTCCCGGCGTTGCACAATGAAGATGGCGCCCTGCTTGCAGTGCAGCGCTGCGAGCCAGAGGTCGGTGCACAAGCACTGCCGCCGCCACAGTCCACAACACGCCAGGAGACAACCATGAGTGATGCAGACAATTCTTCTTTTTCAGACTTCGGCAAGTTTGTTCCCGGCTTTGATTTTCTGCAAAATCTGGCCAAGCAGGCGGCAAGCCATTCCGCGCAAACAAGCCCGCAACTGCCCGGTTTGGGCAGCTGGGTGGCGCCGACCTTGAATGTGGAGGATCTGGACAAGCGCATCCAGGAACTCAAAGCGGTTCAATTCTGGCTGGACCAGAACGCGATGGCGCTGAAGGCCACCATTCAAGCGCTGGAAGTGCAGAAGATGACCCTGGCCACGCTGAAGGGCATGAACTTCAACATGGGCGATGTTGCCAATGCCTTCAAACTCAAGGTGCCCGAGCCTGGGGCTGGCACCACGGAGCGCCCGGCGGAAAAGAGCAAGACTTTTGCCGGGCTGGAAGTTCCGCCTGCAAGTTTTCAAAGCACGGCCGCCGATGCGGCGCAAGCAAAACCGCAGGCTGAAAATGTCAACCCGGCGGGGGCCGCTGGTGCCGCTGGCGGCGTGGTGGACCCGCTGCAATGGTGGGGAGCGCTGACCCAACAATTTCAGACGATCGCGGCCGATGCGATGAAAGATGCCGCGCAGAAATCAGCGCTGGACAACACCCAGAACCTAGCCCAGGAGGCGATCAAGACGGCGACCAGCGGCGTCCGAACGGCCATGAACACCGCCTTGCGCAGCAGCCAGGCCTGGCCGTCGCCGATGGCTGCCAAGCCCGCCGCCGCACCCAAAGTTGCATCGCGGGCCAAACCAAAAGTTGCCAAAGCTGCGAAAACCGTGAAACCTGCGCCGGCCCGTAAAGCGACTCGCAAAACAGCCCGTTAATTTTTTGTCCACCAAAGCATCCGCCCTACCTTACCCTGCGCACCCGTCATGAAGCTTTTTCCTTATGCTCACGCCACCCATCCGCAGTGGCAAATGGCCTGCGGCCTGGTACTCGCGCAACTGCGCGCTTACATGGCCCTGCCGAGCTACGCCAGCGCCCCCACGCTGGGCCTGCTTTACATCACCGATCACTTCGCTTCCCAGGCGCAGGAAATTCTCGACCACTTGAGTGCCGAGTTGCCGGAGGTGACGGATTGGAGCGGTACCGTGGGCGTGGGCATTGCGTCAAACAATGTCGAATACTTTGACGAGCCGGCGCTGGCTGTGATGCTTTGCGAGTTGGCGCACGACCAGTACCGCGTGTTTTCGGGCGTCTCGCCATTGCCGCCTGCCGGCCTGGGAAGGTTCAAGGCGCATACCGCGCTGGTCCATGCCGATGCCAGCACGCCAGATGTGGCTGAACTTATCAGCGAGATGGCCCAGCGCACTGACAGCGGCTACGTCTTTGGTGGCCTGGCATCCAGCCGCAGCGCGACGGTGCAGTTTGCGCTCAGTGGCTACGGCAACGTGAAGGGCCACGGTGCAGCCAGCGGTGTGTTTAGTGGCGGCTTGAGCGGCGTGGCTTTTGGTCAAGGCGCGGCCATGATGTCACGCGTGACGCAAGGCTGCCAGCCGGTATCCGGCAACCATGCAATCACCGCCTGTGAGGGCAACGTCGTCACCGAACTTGATGGCCAGCCTGCGCTGGATGTGATGCTGGCAGATTTGAAGGTGACGCTCGACCAGCCGCGCGAGGCGCTCGCCAAGGTACGCGCCACGCTGGTCGGCTTGAGCAGCCCAGCGGACGCACTGAACGACAGGCAATTGCACCACCCCGGTCAGTTTGGTGCCGACGTGGTGGTGCGCCACATCATTGGCCTGGACCCGGCGCGCAAGGGCATTGCGATTACCGATGCGCCTGCGCTGGGCATGACGCTGGCTTTTTGCGAGCGCAATGCACAGGCCGCCAAAGCCGATCTGATTCGCGTGTGCGCTGAAATCCGCGAGGAGCTGGAGCCTGAAGAACTGTCGCTTGAAATAGCCAACGCATTGAGTGCACCCGAAGCCGAATCAGCCCCCCACCCGGCCAGGCGCATCACTGGTGCCATATATGTCAGTTGCTCAGGCCGTGGTGGCCCGCACTTTGGCGCACCCAGTGCCGAGCTGCAAATTGTGCGGCGCGCTTTGGGCGATGTGCCGCTGGTTGGGTTTTTTGCAGGCGGTGAGATTGCGCGCCACCACCTTTACGGCTATACCGGGGTGTTGACGGTGTTTACTGCTACTGACTGATTCGCCTCAATTTACTGAAAGCCTCAAACTCCCAGCTCCGCATGGCTAGCAGCAAGGTATAGCCTTCACGATTTTTGGCATCCAGCTTTTGATCTGCCTGGTGTTGCTGCGCAAAGTCTTGCGCTACCCGCTGCATGCGCTCCATGAACGACGGCGCCAGGCCACGGCTGATGGAGCCATGCACCAGCAGCAGGCCTTCGCCATCGCCATCAAAACCGCCAGAAAAATAGTCTAGCAAAGCGTTGTCACGAAAGTAATGCATCACCGCGCCATGCGGTCGCCAGCGAAAAGTTTTGGCGAGCTTCAGGCGGTAGCGGTTAAGCGGCTTGAGCTCAATGATGCCAATCCGGTCAAGCTGCGCCAGGTATTTGATGCACTCGGACTGGCTAAGCCGATAGCTGGTGGTGATTTGTTCCAGCGTCCATTGCGACAGCACACATATCGCCACCAGCAACAATTTTTTATCAGCCACCACCGCTTTTTCTTGTGCGTCAGTCAGGCCAGTCACCAGCGGCTGCATGTCGGCCACGCGCTTGGCCAGCTCGGCAAAGTCTATTTTTATGGCTCGGCAAATCTCGTCAACACGCGACAGCGGCATGTCCCCTTTAGACAGCATGCGCTTGACGCTCGACTCCGCCATGCTTAACGCCAGCGCCAGATCAGCGTAAGTCATCTGGGCAGATTTAAGTTCTTTTTTCAGAACCGTCACAAGGTCAGCGCTGGTGCTCATTTAAAACTCCCACTAAGTAAATCAACAATAAGTATCAATTATCGATACTTTTAGGTTTGAAAAATGGGTCTTTACCGATAAAACCCAGTTTTGCAAACCCAGCCAAACAAACTGTGCGTACTTGTTGATTTTTTAAAAAGGATTCGCTGCGATGTTTAAACTCAAAAAAGGGGAGCTGATGCTGGTGGCGGTCGTGCTGGGGCTGCTGGCAACAGCCGTGCTCGGCCCAGCGATCACGCAGCCAGCGCACCAACACGCATTTGCCGATCAACGCGTGTGGGGCGGCATTCCGTTTGCGATGGACGTGCTGAGCAACCTTTCTTTTGCGCTCTGGGGCGTTGCTGGAGGCTTGTGTTTGTACGCGTTGATCAAACGCAGCCGAATAAACACGGCGCATGCTCTGGCCAGTTTGTTTTTTGCGGGGCTGGTGGTTACCGCAGCGGCTTCGTCCTGGTACCACCTGCAGCCTGACGATGCTGGCCTGGCCGTTGACCGCCTCGGTATGGTGCTGGCCTTTGCAGGTCTGTTGGGCCTGGCCGTAGCAGGCCGTATCAGCCACAAAGCGGGGGCTTTGATGGCCGTCGCCGTGTTGTTACTGGGGCCATTGAGCGTCTGGTTTTGGCTCACATCAGGCAACGTCTTGCCTTGGCTGGTGATTCAGTTTGGCGGCATGGGGTTGATGCTGTGGATGGCGCTCATCAAACCTTTGCCCGGCGCATTGGCTGTGCGCTGGGGTGTGGTTGTGGCGGTTTATGCCATCGCCAAGTTGCTGGAGCTGGCGGACCATCAGGTCTATGAAATGACCAGGCATGCTGTCTCTGGCCACAGCCTTAAACACCTGGCGGCAAGTTTTGCAGCCTGGCCTGTGATGACTGCTGTTGGATTGGCTGCAGGCAGGACACAAAATCAGGGCAGAATTCACGTGGCGAATTCTGACAACAGCCCTGCACATTAATGCAGCCTTGAAAAAATACAAAGAGCAAATAAAAGAGGATTGACACATGCCTATTGACAACTCTGCGCCGCCGCCAACACACGACCACCCAAATCAGTTCGCTCTTTTAAAACAGCGCCGCTTCGCACCGTTTTTCTGGACGCAATTTTCTGGTGCGGCCAATGACAACCTGTTCAAGTTCGCCTTCACTGTGATGGTGACTTACCAGCTCAGCGTCAGCTGGTTGCCACCTGCGCTGGCCGGGCTGGTAATTGGCGCGCTGTTTATTTTGCCGTTTTTATTGTTCTCCGCCACCAGCGGGCAATTGACCGACAAGTTTGAAAAAACCCACGTGATACGGTTTGTTAAAAATCTTGAAGTCGTCATCATGCTGATAGCAGCGGCGGGCTTCATGAGCAACAACGTCAATGTGCAAGTGCCCGTGTTGCTGGGTTGTACGTTTTTAATGGGTGTGCACTCGACCCTGTTTGGGCCGGTCAAGTTTGCTTACCTGCCCCAGGCGCTCAATGAGCGTGAACTCACAGGCGGTAACGGCATGGTTGAGATGGGCACGTTTGTCGCTATTTTGCTCGGCAATATTGTGGGCGGGTTGATTATTGCGATACCGCAGGTCGGCCCAGACTATGTGGCCATGGGGTGCGTAGCGCTGGCACTGGCTGGCCGCGTGGTGGCGCAATTTATTCCGCTTGCACCGGCAACCGATCCGGGCCTCAAAATCAATTGGAACCCGGTCACTGAGACCTGGCGCAATTTAAAGCTGGCGAACCAGAACATCGTGGTGTTCCGCTCCATGCTGGGCATCAGCTGGATGTGGTTTTTTGGCGCTACTTTTTTGAGCCAGTTCCCCAGCTTTGCCAAAGAAGTGATGCATGGTAACGAGCAGGTGGCCTCACTGTTGCTGGTGGTTTTTTCTATCGGCATCGCTACCGGCTCGCTGCTGTGCGAGGTGCTCAGCAAGCGCCACGTTGAAATTGGCCTGGTGCCGCTGGGTGCGATTGGCATGAGCGTGTTTGCGATTGACCTTTACTTTGCATCACGCGGCCTGGGCACATCGCCCGTCATGAGCTTGAACGTTTTCATTGTGCAACCAGCGCACTGGCGTGTGATGGCTGACCTGGCGCTGCTCAGCCTGTTTGCGGGCCTGTACAGCGTGCCCATGTACGCGCTGATTCAGCTGCGCAGCCAGCCCACGCACCGGGCCCGCATCATTGCAGCGAATAATATTTTGAATGCGCTGTTCATGATCGTCAGTGCTATTTTGGCGGGTGCCTTGCTGAAAGCCGAGTTCACGATTCCGCAGATCTTTCTCTTCGTCGGCTTGGCCAATGCAGTCGTGGCGTTTTATATCTTCATGCTGGTGCCTGAGTATTTGCTGCGCTTTATTGCCTTCATGATGTCGCGCTGCGTGTACCGCTTCAAGGTCACGGGTGACCACAACCTGCCCACCCAGGGCGCAGCCGTGTTGACCTGCAACCATGTCAGCTTTATTGACCCGGTACTGCTGATGGCCGCCAGCCCACGCCCGATTTATTTTGTGATGGATCACCGCATTTTTAAAATGCCGGTACTGGGCTGGTTCTTCAAACTGGTCAAAGCCATTCCGATTGCCTCCCGGTCTGAAGACCCCGTGTTGTACGAAGCCGCATTCGAAGCGGCGGCCAAAGTGCTGCGCGATGGCGACTTGCTGGCCATCTTCCCTGAGGGCGGCATCACCAAAGACGGTGAGCTTCAGCTATTTAAGGGCGGCATCATGAAGATTCTTGAAAACGCCAAACGTGATGGCGTGGATGCACCGGTGATTCCGATGGCGTTAACGAATTTGTGGGGCTCGTATTTCAGCCGTGTGGAAGGTGCGGCCATGACCAAACCCTTTCGACGCGGTTTTGGCAACCGTGTCGGCCTGAATGTTGGCACTCCGATTGCATCTGAAAACGTCATACCAGCAGAGCTACAAGTTAAAGTTGCGCAACTTTTGCAAAAGGAAAACGCATGAATGCATCTCAATTTTTCAAACTTGACGGACGCTTGTCGCTAGCAAATTTCTGGCTAAACGTAGCAACCGTATGGTTTGTTTTTTATTTCGTATCAAGCGTGGCGGGAGATAACGCCTCGCATCTGGTGACCTGGCTTATCAATGGCTCTGCGTTGATGATTCTTGCGTTTTTATGCATCAGGCGATTACATGACCGAAATTATTCTGGTTGGTGGCTACTTCTGGTATTTGTACCAGTGGTTGGTGCGCTTTGGCTGGTGTGGCAGTGCGCTTTGAGGCGTGGTCTGTCCCAGGACAATCGTTGGGGTGAAGACCCGCTGCAATCCCGTGGCGATTACCTTGTTGTACGTTAAGGGATTTATGCAGCAAAACACATTAATCGTCAACGATGTCACGGGTCTGAATCCGGTGTCGGTGTGGGCCATCAGTAAACCCAAAACTGTGGATGAGGTGGTTGATGCCATCCGGCGTACTAACGGTGCCATTTCAATCGGTGGCGGGCACTTCAGCATGGGTGGCCAGACAGCCAGCGCGGGTAGTCTGCATCTGGATATGCGCGATATGAATCAAGTTATTGCATTTTTTCCACAGGAAAAAATCATACGCGTACAGGCGGGCATCCGTTGGTGTGATATCCATCGTTTTGTCGACCCGCATGGACTAGCCGTAAAGATCATGCAGACTTATGCCAACTTCACTGTGGGCGGGGCATTGGGTGTCAATTGTCATGGTCGCTACATGGGCTTGGGACCTGTAGTTTTGTCCGTGCTTGAGATCAAGGTGGTGATGGCTGACGGCAGTATCGTGGAAGCCTCACCTACAGCCAATGCTGAGATTTTTTACAGCGTCATTGGCGGATATGGAGGCCTCGCTGTGATGGTGGAGGCAAAGCTGAGCCTTGCGGATAACGTCAAGGTTAAACGGTTGGCGCGCAAGATGAGTGCAGCCGAATACATCAGCCATTTCAAATCTAAGGTTCGACACTTCGGGGATGCGGTGTTTCATAACGCCGATCTTTATCCGCCGCATTACCGCAAGGTGCGATCGGTAACCTGGGCGCGTACCGATGAGCCAACCACCGAGCCTCGGCGGCTTCAGCAAGGAGGCCAGAGCTATTCAGTGAATCGATATTTTGTCTGGGCGGTTACTGAAACGCCTTTGGGTAAGTGGCGCCGTGAATATCTGATTGACCCGTTGCTTTACATGTTTCGCAAGGTGCACTGGCGTAATTTTGAAGCTGGATATGACGTTGCCGAGCTTGAACCCGTTTCACGAAAGTTAAGCACCTATGTGCTACAGGAATACTTTATTCCGGTCGAGCGCTTTAACGACTTTGTGCCAAAGATGGCAGAAATTCTTCAGCGTCACAGGGTCAACGCTCTTAATGTTTCAGTGCGGCATGCCCAGCAGGATGTGGGTACCGTCATGGCGTGGGCACGCGGCGAGACCTTTGCCTTTGTTCTTTATTACAAACAACGAACCCGGGACAGCGCCATCAATCGCGTGTCTGTATGGACGCGTGAGTTGATAGATGCTGCCATTAGCGTGGGCGGCAGTTACTACTTGCCGTACCAGCCGCATGCGACGCCAGAGCAGTTTCATGCAGCCTATCCGCGAGCGAAGGAGCTGTTTGCTTTAAAAGACAAGCTTGATCCGGGCTTTAGATTCAGAAACGTGCTTTGGGATAAGTACTACGCGCCCACGTTGACTGAAGTGGGCGGTGCCAAATCCATTTCTGAATTTAGAACTGTATTTTCTGAAATGTATTGGCACGATGGGTTTTATAAATTCCTGCAAAATATTTATCGTCTTTACCCAGAAGATCGTTTTCATACGCTGATCAAAAACACGTCCTTAGAACTTGACAATGATGAGGCTATTTATCGTCGGCTGCAGCGCGAACTGCCGAAAATCAAGCCCATGCTGGCAGACCTGACATTGGCGTTGCCTGCACTTTTCAAGCAGAAAAAGGAGATGGCAGATCAGACCCTGCGTCTGCTTGGCTCTGTCAAGCAAATTCAAGGTTACGTCGAGATCGGTTCAACTGGCCGCTACATCAGCGAATTGCGTAAGCGGCTGAAAGTCATTGGCCCCATCACCTTGATGAATGAAATTGCTCCGACGAACTCGCCTGCTGACATTGCTGAGCGCGGAGGGTTTGCAAAAATTGGCAGTTTTGTTGCACTTGCTGATTACGATCCTCTGCCAGCATCACTTGCAGACAACAGTGTTGACCTCATCAGTTGTTACATCGGTTTGCATCATTGCCCCATCGACAAATTGGACGCTTTCGTCGCATCCATTTGCAGGGTACTGAAGCCAGGCGGTACATTTATTCTGCGGGATCATGATGTCACCAGTCCAGCCATGCATACGTTTGTGTCCTTGATTCATACGGTCTTTAATGCGGGACTCAACGGCGATTGGGAAACAAACCAAAGCGAGCTGCGTCACTTCAGGTCAATTGCTCAATGGGTTAGCTATCTCGGTGAGCACGGGTTGCGCGAATCTGGTCAGCGCGAACTACAGGCAAATGATCCTTCTGACAATGTGTTGTTGAAATTCACGCGGGTGCTCGCATGAAACAGTGGGTGCGAACGCTGTTTTGTAATATTGCGCTAACTGCGGCAGTAGTGTTTGGTGGCGCGACCAGCGCGTTGGGTGCGCCTGCCACTGCGGTAGTCTCCGTCGAGCACGTACGTGGCCTGGAACAAACTCTGCTGACTTATCCTGAGTGGTTTTTAGTCTTCAGCCCGTACGAATACGGTGAATTTATCGGTAACAACCCTCCAAGCAATTTCCCTTTTTACGGTCACATTGGCCAATTCTGGCAAAGCTACAAGGCCGTTTATAAAGAAACCCGCAGGCGTAGTCTTGAGCTGAATCCAGGCTATCACCTGATGATCATGGTCATTGGTATCAGCACAACGGTTGAATATGCCATCAAGTCGGCCTATGAATTGCTGATTGGACGGCTTGCCGAATCAAGCGCCAGCCAGCCAACGTCTGAAGACCGTTACGCTGCGGAGGTTGCGCAGGACTATGTTCGCTTTATCCGCATACAGCCCTGGTATGAGTACAACTTCGACAAGGCGCTCGCAGACCTGTGGCGTGACATCCCTGCTCGCGGTCCCAACATGCTGCGTAAGTGGGAACGCCGTTTTGCGCTGACAACTGAATATCTCGTCAAGACGGGATACGCACGGCTCATCAAGTTGGGAACAAAGTCCATTTATGACGCACCGTTGCCGGTTACCGCCATGGTTGTCATGCCGCAGCCCGTGATAAACGCCAATATGCCTGAATTGAAGCTACTCTCGACCTTGGCAGACGGGGCTACGGTTCTGACTGTTCCAAGATACGAGGCTTTCACGATCTACGCACAGGCGCTGGCGATGCAGGGCATTAACTTTAGCGAAATTGCAGGTAATGACTCTTTCATTCTGGTCAGTGTATTGGCACCTGATAACTGGACATTACAGAGTCCCACAACGCAGCTGTTGGTACAACCCATACTCACAAAGCCAGGTACCAAACGCGTGCTATTGACGATTCCGGTCAAGTTACTCGCAGAGGCGTTGCGGCAATGGAAATCTGCAAACCTGCAGGTTGAACATGTCTTTGACTACTGATGCATGCGGAGTAACTGCCATGAGTTGCGTGCCGAGATACCTGTTGCGATTATTTACTGTAATGTTATTGCTGCTTTTACTGACGTTTATGTTGCCATGGCTGCGAACAGTGTTGTTAGAAGCCGGACACATTCCTCAAATTGAAAATTTGGCACTGTTCAACCTTGAGCTGAGAAAAGTGCTTAAACCGTCCCAATCAAGGAGACAACATCATGAGCAAAGCCCTGCGCCTTTCTGAAAAGTGGTTTCACCGTGGCCTGTGGCTGGTGGCCCTGGTGTTTGCTGGCTTCCTGATAGGTCTGGGCGGCACCGTGGTGGGCGACTTGCCCAAGGTTGAAAAGCAGTTGTCGCTTGACGACTACATGGATGCCAAAGTTGCGGGCCTGGTGCGCGGCAGCATCAAGGCGGCGGACGTTGCCGAGCGCGATGCCTACAGTGCCCTTGAGCAAGCGCAGCTCAAGCGCAATGCGGCGCGTGCTGATTCTGTTGCCGCACGCGAGACTTTCAACAACTGGCTGGCCACACGTCGTGCCACGCAGTTGCCCGAGCAAGACCCGGAGCTGATTGCCCGAACCCGCGCCCTCGACGCGTTGAAGGACAAAGAACGCGCCACCGGTGTTGCGGTGGAGGCGCAGCAGCAGATGGCACTGGACGCACGCCAGGCGGCGGTGCGTGAACGCCGCAAGCTCGGCGACATGCAGGAAGCTGCGCAGGTACAGCTCAACGCCGCCTACCGCCGCCTGGAATTGCGCGTGTTTTTGTACCGGCTGGCTTTGACTTTGCCGCTGCTGGTGATGGCTGGTTGGCTGTTCGTTAAAAAGCGCAAAAGCACCTATTGGCCCTTTGTGTGGGGCTTCATCATTTTTGCAGCGTTTGCGTTTTTTATTGAGCTGGTGCCCTACCTGCCCAGCTATGGCGGCTATGTGCGCTACATCGTCGGCATCATCGTCACCATCGTGGTAGGCAGGCAGGCCATCGTGTCGCTGAACCGTTACCTTGAAAAGCAAAAGCTGGCCGAGCAGTTGCCCGACGCGCAGCGCCGTGAAGAACTGAGCTACGACACCGCGTTGACGCGGCTGTCAAAAAGCGTTTGCCCCGGCTGCGAGCGCGGGGTTGATTTGAAAAACACCGCGATGGATTTTTGCCCGCACTGCGGCATTGGGCTGTTTGACCATTGCGGGGCGTGCAGCACACGCAAAAGCGCTTTCGCCAAGTTTTGCCACGCGTGCGGCACCACTGCCGAACGCGGCAAGCTGCTGGCCAGCGCAGGCAAGGCTGCAACCGCCGCGCCTGCCTTGCCAGGTGAGCCGGGTAGAGCGTGAGTTCAAATTAATTGCTACTAAATCAATAGCTGCTTACGCCCGTAAACAGGGCGTTACAGCCACTTTTCAGGGTAAAAAAACGGCATTTTTGGCCCCAACTGGTCCAAGCAGACCATATCAAAAGGTATTGGTGAATGGTTTAATAAGTCCATGACCTCATCCCACATCTTGCTGATTGATGACCACCCCATGTTCCGTGCGGGCCTCAGTATGGTCATCAACCGGACGATGCCTGATGCTGGCATTTATCAGGCGGCTTCAGTGGATGAAGCCTTGAACAACACGCCCAGCCCTGTGCATCTGGTGCTGCTGGACATCAAGCTCAACGGCAGCAGCGGGCTGGAGGGCATTGGCCTTATCAAGCGCCAATGGCCAGCGGTGCCGATACTGATGCTGTCATCGCATGATGAGCCTGAAACCACACGCCTGGCGCTGGCGCGGGGTGCCACGGCTTTTGTGTCCAAGGCAGAGGCGCCTGAAATCATCATTGACACCATTGCGCAGCTTCTGCGGGGTGAACTGCCTCAGGCAAAGCCTGTTGCCAAGCAAAACGACAAACACCTCACGCCGCGCCAGCGTGAGGTGCTGGAGCTTTTGCATCAGGGGCTGACCAACAAGGTGATCGCCCGCAAGCTGGCGCTGTCAGACAACACGGTGCGCCGCCACATGCAGGAAGTTTTGAAGTATTTTCAGGTAGCCAC
>JAYWBS010000190.1:0-3965 GCA_043781295.1 Polaromonas sp. | reverse complement strand
AGGCGATGTGCTGCTCGACGCCGTGCGCCACTTCATGCAGGCCAGCCACCCGCTCAATGTTGATTTCCTGTTCTCGGTGCCCGACGACCTGCGGTCGACCTTTGATGCATGGTGTGCGCAGCGCCATTTCATTCCGATTTCATGAACCTTTCCAGCGGCGTTTGTACCAGTCCCATCGACGGCCTGACACTGTATGCGCTCGATCACAACATTACGCGCCTGGCCATTGACCACGCGCTGGCCAAACGGCTGGCCGATGGGCTGGCTGGCGTTGCCGGCTTGCAGGTTGAGGTGCCCCGAACCTACATTGTTTTTGTGGACTTGATGGACAACGGGGGTGGGACCAAAGCCCGCTCTGCCGAACTGATTCCCTACCTCAAGTCGCGCGGCGTGCTGGCCACGGGCTTGTACTGGCTGCGGTTTGTGGTCCATATGGATGTGGATGCGGCTGGCATTGACCTACCCGTGCAGGCGATCCAACGCTTGGGAAAAACGAACGAACCACGGCAGCCTCGCAGCGGAACCATAGTTAAAAGTGACTCGGCTGCCATTAAAAACGACTTGAATTTGAGGCTGCCATTAGAGTCTCACTCCAATAGGGGCAACGTAACAAAAGTCACAATTCATTAACAATATAATTTCGTAATCAATTGTCACAACACCGAAACCCAAATGAACAAAACATCCCTCTTAAACATTGTAGGTGCCGTCAGTCTGCTCTCAGCCTGCGCTGCGACTACGCCAGTTGCTACTTCCACTGCTGCACCCGCATCCGCACCGGCGCCCGCACCCGCTCAGGGTCTGTTAGCAGCACCTAAGAAAACGATTCTGGTGCTGGAGTCCGACACATCGCAAAAGTACGAAATTCTTGGCGACGTCCAAGCCACATTGTCGGGTCAGGGCGTCTACAACATCGGTAGTTCGCAGGACCAAGCTCGAGAGCATTTGAAAAGGACGGCGTACGCCCAATACGGAGAGCGGCTTGATGCGATCGTCAACTACAGGGAGGCCACAACAATCGGCGGTGGCAATTATTTCGGTGCCGTGGGTGCGGCGTTCGGCGCGAAAAACACGAGCATTCAGGCAAAAGGCGTTGCCGTTCGGTTTACCGGTCGCAAGTAACCGCGAAGCCTCAACAAGGTTCAAGTTATTTTGCGGTTTGAAAACCGTTTTTCTGCTTATGCTGTTTGTCTCTGGCCAGACCGGCTGGGCAGGGGAGTAAAAGGCGGTTTCCTGGTACACCCTCAGTAAAGAGTGCTACCGAAAATCGGACGCAGCGTTCAACCAGACAGCGGCTGCTTTGGCAGGGCGGGTTCTAGGGAGTGCAAATTCGAGCGTCGGATACGTGAGCGCCCCTGGCTGATTGGGAAATACTTGCCCTTCTGTGCCCGCAACGCCCATCACTTAGACCTCGACCTGCGAGTCAGGGAGGTATCACGTCTACAAATTGCGGGGTCGCTGTTTGGTGGTGTGGTGGTCTCAAGCCCTCAACAACCTAGTGTCGCATTGCATTCTGTTTAGAACTCAAGCGACTGTTTGCCCGGATGACTTGCCGAAGGACGTGGGCAGCGGTCTTCGTCCAGATGAACGGCTTCGGGTCGGTGTTGTGATGGGCGATGTACATTTCATTCGAGATTGTTTTTCAGCAATCTGAAAGGGTCGATATCTGGCAGAAGATGATCAAGCCGTTTACCGGCTTCCTCTTTGATCAGCTCGCTGTATTCGTACGCGGATGCCTCCACCACACTGCGACACGGTAATCGTTCACTATGAGAACCGCATCATCCGAGTAAGTAAGCGTGTTGGGGTGAGTTGTGTCTTAGAGGTGCCGCGAAATTATGCCATCGACAATGTGCGATGATTTTTGACAATGGTACTGACGAGCCATGTGCTTGTTTGCTCGATATTTCTGTTTTTCACAACAAGCCCTAAAAAAATTGGCCTATGCCGGTTTTCTTCACGCCTGGACAGAATCACTGCGACAGTGTGAATTTGATCGACGGCTGGTCATCCACCGCACCAATGTTCCAAGAGTAGGACTTAGAGAACAAGCCAGGCGTGCCAGTTGCGTTATGCTCCAGAACCTTGGCATTGCTCGGCAAGAACACTGCCGCTTTGCCCTTGACCTTGATGCCAAGTGAACGGAGTTGATCACGATCCTTTTCCTTCATGGACGGTGACGCGACGGCAAAAACGCCGTCCTTGTCACGGGTAATTGTGAAAATTTTGAGCGTGTTGACCTGTTGGCCGGGCTTGAGGTCTTGCTCGATACGAACATCAAAGCGACCTTCACCCGTGTAAGCCATCTTCTTGACTCCGGGTGTCTTTCCTGCATTTTCGGCCTCGCGCTTTAAACCAGCCTCGTCTTTTTCTGGAAGACGCCCCTTTTCCTTGATAGCCGCCACAGCCAGAAAATGAACAGCAGTACCGTCGTACTTGTAGGTGTAAGCCCCATCAGACTTAAAACTGATTGATGCTTCGAACTTCTCAGGAACCAAGCATGCCGACAGACTCAGCGCAGCAATCGCAGTCGCGGCCAGTCGAATAATGCAATTCATGGTGTCATCTCCCTGATTAACGTAAATCCAGCCAAACATACTAACCCCGTATCGAAAAAACCGATAAAGCAATTTCTTTTCTGTAAATTCTGACGGCGGTTGAGGGAGCGTTGCGCGATAGCGCCAGATCAGGGTTTCATGTTCAGGTAAATTTCTGCGCTCATCCATTACTAGTCCTGCTCAGTTAGCAAGGAGCTGGCCAACCATAGCTTCAGGGTCAGGTCACACATGGCAACATTTCCATAGCCCCTTCTCTGGCGATTAATTTTACCCTGCCGTCACGAGCGCCAGCTGGGGATTTTCAGATCACGGTAACGCTGGCATCCTAAGCACACGCCGCAATCCCCCCAATCTCATAAACCGCCTCACCCCGCTTCCCGAAGCCGGGGTCAGGGTCTTGCTATCAGGGATGGTAATGAAGCAGGCCGGCGCAAAAATTACGCCTGGTATGATAAAATGCCATACCATGAACAAGTCCAAAATTGCCATCACCATCAGCCCGCTTGTGTTAAACAGGCTGGACGCCTGGGTGCAAAGCGAGCACTTTGCCAGCCGCAGCGAGGCCATTGAACAGGCCGTTGAAGCACAGCTACAGCGCCTGGAGCGCACGCGGTTGTCAGAGCAATGCGCGTTGCTTGATGTGGCTGAAGAGCAAGCCATGGCGGATACAGGCCTGGCGACAGATTCGGCGACATGGCCAGCGTTTTAAGAGGCGAGATACGTTGGGCTGAGTTTGACCCAACGCGTGGCAACGAACAGCAAGGCACCCGTCCTGTGCTCGTGATCAGCCACGACGTTTTTAACGAACGCTCTGGCACGGTGCTGGCCATGGCCATCACGTCACAGCCGCAGCGGGCGGGCTTTCCGTTGACCCTGCCGCTAGGCAAGCTTGGCGGCAAAGGCGCATGGTTAAAGATCAGCCAGGTTCGCGTTTTGTCCACCCAGCGCCTTGGGCGCAAGCTGGGCAAAGCAACGCCCGAGCAGCTTGCGCAGGCGATTGATGGGCTTCATGAAATTGTGGGTGATTGAACGGGCGCACCAGGAAATTCTGCCTTGCGCTGACAGCCCAATTGCATCGCAGTTTTAGCATTGTGGTAGCGCGGTGAAACCACCGTGGGAGCGCCGGTATGACCGGCACACTCAAGTTTTAAGCGCATTCAAGCAACGCTGAGTTGCTGCATATATAATAGCAAACTATCTATAACAGACAAGGGCTAAAAGCCAAATTTACAATGACAATTGACCTCAGAAGCGATACCGTCACCCAGCCGACTCCAGCCATGCGCGCCGCCCTGCTGGCTGCGCCCTTGGGCGACGATGTGTTTGGCGACGACCCGACCGTCAACGCCTTGCAGGAAAAAATTGCGGCCCTGCTCGGCTTTGAAGCGGCGCTGTTTGTACCGACCG
>JAYWBS010000189.1:0-11859 GCA_043781295.1 Polaromonas sp. | reverse complement strand
TGGCAGGTGCTGGTTTGGCGCTCAGGCACTCTTTCATGAAGGCTTTGCGTTCGTCGCCTTTTTTGCCTTCAGCATCTTTGTTGCAAGTGCCCATTTTGCTTTGCTGGGCGGTTTTGGTATCGCCGTCGGCAGCCTGCGCCACAGGGGCCAGTGCAAAAGAAAAGGCAAAAGCAACAGCCATCAGGGAGATGAGTTTTTTCATGGAAGCTCCAATTGAGTTGGTTTGTGTGAGGTGAAAGTAAACGAGGAGGTTTGAATACCAGACGGGATTCCATCACATAACGTGGCGGCTCACAAGATGGATGACCAGTAAGAGCGCGCACTAAACGTAAAATCAGGCGATGCTCTCGATTAAAAATGATTTGCTCGCTGCACTGTCTGCCGGGCTTGAACAACTTTCCCCCGGTGCAGGCGACAAAGCCGCGTTTGAATCCCCCAAGGTGGCGGCGCACGGTGACTTTGCCTGCACGGCGGCCATGCAACTGGCCAAGGGGTTGAAACAAAACCCGCGCCAGGTGGCTGAGATTTTGCGCGCGCTGCTTCTGAAAGCGCCCGTTTTTGCGCGTTGGGTGCAAGACATTGACATCGCTGGGCCGGGCTTTATCAACATCCGTTTGAAGCCCGAGGCCAAGCAGGAAACGGTGCGTGAGGTGTTGCTAGCTGGCACGCAATACGGTGTTAAGTCACAAATGGCGGACCAGACCACGGTGGTTGAGTTTGTCTCGGCCAACCCGACCGGGCCGCTGCATGTGGGGCACGGGCGACAAGCTGCGCTGGGCGATGCGATTTGCAATTTGTTTGTCACGCAGGGCGTGCGCGTGTACCGCGAGTTTTATTACAACGATGCGGGTGTGCAAATCCACACCCTGGCCACCAGCACGCAGGCGCGCGCCAAAGGCATGAAGCCCGGCGATGCAGCCTGGCCCGAGCTGGCCTACAACGGAGACTATATCGCCGACATTGCGGCTGACTTCATCGCCAAAAAAACCGTCAAATCCGACGACCGTGAATTCACCGCCTCGGGCAACATCGACGACCTGGATTCGATTCGCCAGTTTGCGGTGGCTTACTTAAGGCGCGAACAAGACCTGGACTTGCAGGCTTTTTCGGTGCGCTTTGACAACTATTACCTGGAGTCCAGCCTGTACAGCTCAGGCCGGGTTGATGCGGCCGTGGCCAAGCTGAAAGATGCGGGTAAAACGTTTGAGGCGGATGGCGCACTGTGGCTCAAGTCCACCGACTACGGGGACGACAAAGACCGCGTGATGAAAAAGAGCGACGGCACCTACACCTACTTTGTACCGGACGTGGCCTACCACCTGGCCAAGTGGGAGCGTGGGTTTGATCGCGCCATCAACATTCAGGGCATGGATCACCACGGCACGATTGCCCGTGTGCGCGCTGGCCTGCAGGCTGCGGGTATGGGCGTGCCTGCTGGCTACCCTGACTATGTTCTGCACACCATGGTGCGGGTGATGCGCAACGGTGAAGAGGTCAAAATTTCAAAACGCGCGGGCAGCTACGTCACGCTGCGCGATTTGATTGAATGGACCAGCGCGGATGCGGTGCGCTTCTTTTTGCTCAGCCGCAAGCCTGATACCGAATACATTTTTGACATTGATCTGGCCCTGGCCAAAAACAATGAAAACCCGGTCTACTACGTGCAGTATGCGCATGCTCGGATTTGCTCGGTGCTCACAGCATGGGGCGGCGATGCAGCAGCGCTTAAAGCCGTGGACTTGTCGCCACTCGTCAGCCCGCAGGCCCAGGCGCTGATGCTGTTGATTGCCAAATACCCCGACATGCTGACGAATGCCGCCAGCGGTTTTGCGCCGCATGACGTGGCGTTTTACCTGCGCGAGCTGGCGGCCTGCTACCACAGCTACTACGATGCCGAGCGTATTTTGGTGGATGACGAGGCCGTCAAACTGGCGCGCCTGGCACTGGTGGCTGCCACCGCGCAGGTGTTGCACAATGGCTTGGCAGTGTTGGGCGTCAGTGCCCCCCGCAAGATGTAATCGGGTATGAACGGATCAAAAATGAACCTTACTTTTATGAAACAACAACGCGGCGGCACCTTGCTGGGCTTGATCATTGGCGCGCTGGTAGGGCTGGGTGCTGCTTTGGCTGTGGCGGTGTATGTGACCAAAGTGCCGGTGCCGTTTTTGAATAAAAATCAGCCCCGCAACGCTGAAACTGATGCGGCAGAAGCTAAAAAGAACAAGGATTGGGACCCGAATGTGCCGCTGGCGGGCAAGAACTCAGTCAAACCTGCGCCAGTGGCATCGGGTGCGGTTGGCACGCTGCCCACTTCACCGTTGCCCGCACCAGCGGCTTCTGCCGCCGTGGCAAGCAAGCCCAAAGTATCGGCCGATCCACTGGGTGATCTTGCCAAGGCCAAGTCCGAAGTTAAATCTGATGTGAAGCCTGATGCCACGTCATCCAGCGCTGGCGCTGACCCGTTTAATTACTTTATTCAGGCGGGTGCTTTCCGCACCCCCGAGGATGCCGAGCAGCAGCGTGCCAAGCTGTCATTGATGGGTTTTCAGGCCAAAGTCACTGAGCGAGAACAATCTGGCCGAACCGTGTACCGGGTGCGTTTGGGGCCATTCGATAAAAAAGACGAGGCTGATAAAACGAAAGAAAAACTCGACGGTAATGCCATCGAAACAGCATTGGTCAGGGTTCAGCGCTGAACTTTTTCAAGGCAAGTGAGCCCAAGACCAAAGACAATTCAATTATTTTCTGGCATTTTTTGGAGTAAGACGAATGCAACGACGCGAGTTTTCAATCACCGCTGCCACGCTGGCCGCTACTGCCGCCTTGGCCACCACAGCGCAGGCCCAGGGCAAGCCGCCACAAGAAGGCGCCGATTACCTGGTACTCGACAAGCCAGCGACCACCGAGGCCCCAGCCGGCAAAATTGAGGTCGTCGAGTTCTTTTGGTACAGCTGCCCGCACTGCAACCGCTTTGAGCCGCAGCTCGAAGAGTGGGTCAAAAAGATGCCCAAAGATGTCGTGCTGCGGCGCGCGCCCGTGTCTTTCCGCCCGGACTTCGAACCGCAACAGCGCTTGTATTACGTGCTTGAGTCCATGGGCAAGGTCGAAGAGCTGCACAAAAAAGTGTTCTACGCCATTCACGTTGAAAGGCAGCCATTGAATACTGTCGAGATGGTGACCGCCTGGGCTGAAAAGCAGGGCATCAACAAAACCAAATTTACCGAGGCCTACAACTCATTCCCGGTGGCTACCAAAACCCGCAAGGCCACCCTGCTGCAAGACGCTTACAAGGTCGATGGGGTGCCTGCGCTGGGCGTGGCGGGCAAGTACTACACGTCGGGCTCTGTGGCCCAAACCATGGAGCGTGCGCTGGTGGTGACGGACTACCTGATTGGCCAGGCGCGAAAGCCCAAATAAGCACATTAGCTTGACCCATAACCCGCCTTCATCAGGCGGGTTTTTTATTTGCAAAGTCCCTGCAAAGCGGCTGACCTGAACGCCAACGGCTGGCTTGCATAGTTACAATGCACCAGAACAAAGCAGCAAGATTCGTGCCTTTATGAAATACCCCTTATTTTTAGCAATAACCCTAGCGGCGTTCAGCCTGAGCCCTGTCCGGGCTGAAAACGCTGACCGCGACAAGCCTATGAACGCCGAATCCGATGCCTTGCGCTATGACGACTTGAAGCAAACCAGCGTGTTTACGGGCAGCGTCGTCATTACCAAAGGCAGCATCATCATCCGTGGGGAGCGCGTTGATGTGATGCAGGACCCCGAGGGCTACCAGCAGGCCGTGGTGATAGCTGCGCCGGGCAAGCTGGCGTTTTACCGCAAAAAACGCGATGGATTGGACGAGTTCATTGAGGGCGAGGGCGAGCGGATTGAATACGACAGCCGCCTGGACCTGGTCAAGTTCATCAGAAGCGCTGTGCTGCGGCGCTACAAAGGCGCGGTGCTGGCTGATGAGACCACCGGCTCACAAATCAACTACGACAACAAGACCGATGTGTTTACCGTCGATGGCGGCGCGCAAAATCGCTCGGCCATCAACCCCGCCGGCCGGGTTCGCGCCTTGCTGTCGCCGCGTGTTGCCGCATCAAGCGCGGGCGGCCCGGTACCTGCAGCCCCACCGCCACCCGCCACGCTGCGCCCCAGCTCGGCGCTGGGCGCAGACAAAAAGTAAACCGGCATGGCAATGGGTGATTTAAAAAATGACATGTTGGTCGAGCCGTTCATGCTCGAAGCGGATGCAACCCCGCATGACGCGCCTACCAGCCGCCTGGTGGCCACCGGCCTGCAAAAGACTTACGGCAGCCGCAAGGTGGTGCAAGACGTATCTTTAGCTGTACAAAGCGGTGAGGTCGTTGGCCTGCTGGGGCCCAACGGTGCGGGTAAAACCACCTCGTTTTACATGATCGTCGGCCTGGTGCGGGCGGATGCGGGCGAGATCACGATTGACGGCAACTCCGTTGAGCACATGCCGATTCACCGCCGTGCTCGCCTGGGCCTGAGCTATCTGCCGCAGGAAGCGTCGATTTTTCGCAAGCTCAACGTGGAAGAAAACGTACGCGCCGTGCTGGAGTTGCAGCTGGACGAAGCAGGCAAGCCCCTGCCTGTGGACGTGATTGCTGAGCGTCTGGATGCCCTGCTCAAAGACCTGCGGGTAGACCATCTGCGTGATTCGCCCGCTTTGTCGCTGTCAGGTGGTGAGCGCCGTCGTGTCGAGATTGCGCGGGCGCTGGCTACCCAGCCGCGCTTTATCCTGCTGGACGAACCTTTTGCCGGCATTGACCCGATTGCCGTGATTGAGATCCAGCGCATCATCGGGTTTTTAAAGTCGCGCGGTATTGGCGTGCTGATTACCGACCACAACGTGCGCGAAACGCTGGGTATTTGTGACCACGCCTACATCATCAGCGACGGCCATGTGCTGGCCAAAGGCACGCCGTCTGAGATCGTGAACAATGCCGATGTCAGGCGCGTTTATCTGGGTGAACATTTCAGGATGTAGCTGCCTGTGAAACAAGGCCTTTCACTTCGCGTCTCGCAGCACCTTGCGCTCACGCCACAGTTGCAGCAGTCGATTCGCCTGCTGCAACTCTCCACGCTTGAGCTGAGCCAGGAAGTCGAGCAAATGCTCGACGAAAATCCGTTTCTTGAAGTCAACGAAGACGCTGCGCCACGTGAAGAGTTTGGCCTGGAGCAACTGGATGCGCCCGTTAGTCAGGATGTTCAGGATTTTGAATCTGCTACAGAATTTATAGCTGCTTCCGCCCATGAAATGGCGGTTACAGCATCAAATGATACTCAAAATACGCCAGAAAAAGCCACTGATGACTCCACCGAGCCCAAGCTTGAAGAAAGCTGGGAAGGCGATGGCGCGGTAGAGTCAGCGCCTGATGACGGCGAGTGGGGCAACGATGCCGCGCCGCGTAAAAATAACATTGATGACAGCGATGCCGAGGCGTCTGATCTGGCGGGTGAGCATGAGACCTTGCAGGCGCACCTGCACCGCCAGTCGCTCAGTTTGCGGCTGTCGGATATTGACCGTGCGGCGCTGCATTTTTTGATTGAGTCGCTCAACGACGACGGTTACCTGGAAGACAGTCTTGCGTCACTGGCCAGCGGTCTTGCCGGGGGCGACCTGGCGCAAACCGAAGAGCTGGCGCAGCATTTCACCATGGCGCTCAAGCTGCTGCACCACATGGAGCCTGCGGGCGTAGGTGCGCGCAACATGGCCGAATGCCTGGGGCTACAGTTGCTCGACTGCAAGGACTGTATCGAAACCAGAGCCGCCATGGCGATGTGCCAGCAACCCATGGAACTGCTGGCCAAGCGCGACGTCAAGCGCCTGTCGCAGTTGTGCGGTTTTCCTGATGCGGTGATTAAAAGCGCCATCGGTGTGATTGGCCGACTCGACCCCAAGCCGGGCAGGCGCTTCGCCAATGTCGAACGCAATGTGGTGATACCCGACGTGATTGTCGTCAAGGTCGGCAGGGGCTTTAAGGTCACGCTGAACAGTGACGTGATGCCGCGCCTCAAAGTGCACGACATTTATGCCAACGCCATGAAGCAACACAAAGGTGCGAGCGGCCAGGCCATGCAGCAGCGCCTGCAAGAAGCACGCTGGTTTATCAAAAACATCCAGCAACGTTTTGACACCATCCTGCGCGTCAGCACCGCCATTGTTGAGCGGCAAAAAAGCTTTTTTACCCACGGCGAGCTGGCCATGCGCCCACTGGTGCTGCGCGAGATTGCCGACGAACTGGGCCTGCACGAGTCCACCATCTCCCGCGTGACGACGGCCAAGTACATGAACACGCCATTCGGCACGTTTGAGTTGAAATACTTTTTTGGCTCAGCGCTGGGCACGGAGACGGGTGGCAACGCATCGAGCACGGCCGTGCGCGCGCTCATCAAACAGTTTGTGGCCATCGAGAACCTGAAAAAGCCGCTCAGCGACAACCAGATATCCCAAATGCTCAAAGAACAAGGCATTGAATGCGCCCGCCGAACCGTGGCCAAATACCGCGAGGCGCTGCGCATTGCGTCGGCTAATTTGCGCAAGGCGCTATGACCCCCACGTTCGTGCACTTCGTGTCACTCTCTGCCCCCCGAGGGGGCCGCTGCGCCTGCGGTCTGGCAAAGCCAGTCCCGCGGCCCCGGCTTGAAAAGAGGATGGTTCAATACGCCCTGGCGGCACTCCAAAATTTATGAATCAACTCCAACTCTTTTTACCCTGCGCCGCTGGCGTTGAGGCGCTGCTGGCCACTGAAGTCCAGCGCATCACAGGCACTACGCCCAAAGCCTGGCGCGCAGGCGTGCAGTTGCCTGGCTCGTGGCGTGATGCCTTGCAGCTGAATTTGCACAGCCGCCTGGCGCAGCGCGTGTTGATTGAACTGGCCCATAACCAGTACCGCAGCGAGCAAGACCTGTACAACGCCGCAGCCAATGTGGCGTGGGAAATCTGGTTTACGCCCAAGCAGACTTTCAAGGTCGAGATAACAGCGCAGCACAGCCCTTTGAGTAGCCTGAACTTTGCCGCACTCAAAATCAAGGACGCGATTGCTGATCGCTTCAGAGACAAATATGATGTGCGCCCCGATGTTGACACCCGCTGGCCCGACGTACGCGTGTATGTGCACCTGACGGTAGACACGGTGACGGTGTACATCGACACCTCTGGCGAGCCGCTTTTCAAACGCGGCTGGCGTGAAGATGTGGGCGACGCACCACTGAAGGAAACGCTGGCCGCCGCCATGATTGCTGCCAGCGGCTGGGACGTATTGGCCAAGCAGGGCGTGGCGCTATATGACCCGTGCTGCGGCTCGGGCACGATTGCGATTGAGGCGGCGCAAATCGCCTGCAACATCGCGCCGGGGATCAACCGCAAGTTTGCGTTTCAAAAGTATTTACCGTTTCAACCTCACGTGTGGGAAGGCTTGCTCGACCAGGCAGAAGCGCTCATCACCGAACCGACAGCCGAAGTGTTTGGCAGCGATGTGTCGTTCAGGATGGTGGACTTTGCCGAACGTAATGCTGAACGCGCGGGCGTCGCCAACGCGGTGCAGTTCAGGGGCGGCGACGCTTTGGAGCGCATGCCGCCAGTGGCGTCAGGCGTGATGCTGGTCAACCCGCCCTATGGCGAACGGATTGATGTGGCGGGTGCGGCGGGTGCGCCAAAACGCGCGCAGTTTCAGGGGCAAGTGATTGACGAGTTTGGTCAGCCATTGCACGTCAGCCCTGCAAGCGTACAGCCCAAAGGTCGCGAACTCGCGCAAACTGAAAGCGGCGAAGAGGCAAGTGATTTCTTCCCCAAACTCGCCGCCCACTGGAAGAAAAATTACGCCGGCTGGACAGCCCACGTGCTAACGCCAGACCTCAAACTGCCCAGCAAAATGCGCCTGAAAGAGTCCCGCCGCGTACCGATGTGGAACGGCCCGATTGAATGCCGCCTGTTCAGGTTCGACATGGTGGCCGGGTCGGCACGGGGGAAACCCGCTCTAACTCCCTCGCCCCCTGGGAGAGGGCAGGGGTGAGGGCCTCCCCGCCCCGAGCGGATGCGTGCTCTGATCCCGTTTTCTCCAGCATCCCCGCCCCCGTCTTCATATGCAAACCCAGTTCATCGTCCTCGACGTGTTCGTCTTCAACGACCCCGCCGCCGAACCCGTGCGCCAAGCATTGGCCAAGCAAGAACTCAACTGGCTAGCCACGCTGCCCATGCGCGAAGAGCTGGCCAGAGTGCTGGCCTACCCCAAAATCGCAGCCCGACTGGCGTTTTACAAACTCACGGCCCGTGATGTACTCACCCAGTTTGACCAACACGCCCGCCCGGTCGATATTGCCCCCAAAGCCAGCGTCACCTGTACCGATGCCGATGACCAAAAATTCATTGACCTGGCGGTACAGCATCAGGCACTGTTGCTGAGCAAGGACAGGGCCGTTATTTCAATGAAAAAAAGGCTTCTAGCCCAAGGAGTACGGGCGCAATCAGCTATTTAATTTATAGCAAATACATGTGTATATGCATATGCCTTTGCCTTGCAGATGATGGTGACATTCTGGTCAACAGGCCTTGAGCGCAGAGCCAGGCCCCGGCAACACCACAAACGCCAACGCACCCGCCACCAGCAGTGCGCTGATGCTGGCCATCACGGCTGTAAATGGTGCCATGCCGTAGGCGGCAGCGCTGGATGCCACCACCCCGGTCAGCCACTGCATCGCGGCCACGCCCAAAAACAGCGCCATGGTGAATACGGCCATGGCGCGGCCTGTCATGGCGGCGGGGTAGGCGTTGCGCACATCGGCGTACTGCAGCACGATGTAACCCGACAGCAGCCCGATCACCACTGGGTCCAGCACGTCGATCAAGGTGTTATGCATAACGGCCAGCGCGGCAAACAGGCCTGCCAACAGCAGCGTCAAGCCGACCAGCCAGATGCGTCGGCGTTGGGGCCCAGGGTCCAGTCTGCCAAACAGCGGTGAGCCTATCAGGGAGGCCAGCGACATCACCAGCGCCACGTTACCGCTTTGCACGATGGAAAAACCATGGCGTTCCATCAGCAGCGGCCCCAGCCACAAGCCACGCAGTGTGATGAATGACGCATAAGTCACGCAGCCCAACATCACAATGCCCAGCGTGTGCGGCAGCAAAAACAGCTCGCCAAATTTTCTGAGAGCTTCAGGCACAGATTCTTTTGACGTTGCGTGGCTGGCAGAGGCAGGCTCACGCACCAGGTGCCAGATCAACCACCACGACACGACTGCCAATAGCCCCAGCACGGCAAAGCCGGCGCGCCACGAGCTTGCCTGAATCAGCCAGGCCAGTGGGGTGCCCGTCAGCAGCATGCCAATGCCGCCCAGACCCAGCGTCAAGCCCGAGATAGCAGCAAAACGCCCAGCGGGAAAATGCCGTGCAATAAAAACCGTACACACCAAAAATGCGGGCGCGCAACCGATGCCAATCAGTACCTGGCCTAACACCAGCATGCCGTAGCTGCTGGCTACGCTTGATACCACAGAACCCACAATCGCCACGGGAAAAGCCACCAACACGCAGCGCCTTACGCCGTGCAGGTCAATCGCTATGCCCATGAAAAGTTGTATTGCGCCAAACGCGAAATGAAAAGCCCCGGCAAACAGGCCCAGGTCTTGCGCCGTCAAATTGAAATCAGCTTGCAGCGGTGCCGCCATCACGCTGGCGACGGTGCGCCAGGCTTGGCTAAGCGCGAAAGCGGTGGTCAGCGTTAGCAACATGACCCATGTAGTGCGGTTCTCGTCAGGGGTCATGTGCATCAAGCCGGGTTAAAAAAGGAATGCTATGCCATCGAGTTCAGATTCTGAATTGATCAGGTTGACACGTTTCATCCGGATTTTAAAACTATCACCGCTTCGCTGCAGTTGGTGCACAACAGTGGCGGCAAAACTTCGCTGACGCTCCTTTCGGTATTCGAACAAAACCAGCGTTGACGAAACCGTGATGTCATTGCTTGCCGGGTTTTTGCTTGCCAGTACATTGCCTGTCTGGTGGACGGTGCGGCTTAATGGCAGCCGTGCATGGGCACGCGGGTGGCCCTGTTGGCGTATGCGGATTTGCATCAGGCGTTTGTCGTCGTAGACCAGCGAGTGTGTGTTGATCGGGTCTTGCTGGTTTGCCTCCAGGGGAACCCAGTACACCGCGTCATCGGTATACAAGTCCAGCCATGGGTCAAACTGGCCATGGTCTAGCAAGTAGGCTTCACATGCCAAAAAATGGGCGGCTTGCCGATTCAGCAAATCAGCTTCTGGGTTAAACAGGGTGATGGTCGGCAGCTCGGTTGGCATCGTCATGCTTTCACCCCGGTCATGTAGTGCTTCCAGGCGGCAAACTGGCTGCGGATGTGAATTTCGCTGGTGCCTGTACCACCACGGTACATGGCATGCTCGTCTTTCTGATCATCGCCGTAGCCACGGCCAAGATACACCCAGTCACTGAGCTGTCCGGTCAGGCCTTTTTGTACGCGTTCATAAACCTCAAGATCATCGGTCAGTACCCACGACGCGGTTCCGTTGACAACATTGCCAAAGGCAATGGTGTCCTGAAAAAGCGATGGCGGCGCGCCCTTCATGCGAAAAGAGTAGGTGTACACAACTGTCCGGTCTACGGCTATGGGATGGACGATGCGCAACTGCCGAAACTGGCTCATGAAGGAACAGTTGGGGTACACGATGGAGTTAAAGCGACTGACCGATAGCACATCGTTTGTACGCTCGCTGCCCAATCGCGCTGTCAGCGCCTCCGCATATTCTTCAAACACCGGATTGTTGATGCCTGCCACCAGACGTTTGTCGTCGTGGTAGTCGCCCATATAACTGTGCCCCTCGCCAGCCGTCCACAAGCCAAGCTTTTCCCAAACCTCAGACGAGGCGCCGTTTTGACGCATCTGGCGAATCGAAATATCAGATACTTGCGTTGAAGCGACCGTTTCGGGCGCAGATGCGGCATACACCGATGAGGCATGCACAAAAGCCGGATGCACAGTGTCATTGTGGTTTTCCAGCACCAGCTTCCAGTTGCCGTTGTAGGCGTGTTTGAACACCCCTCCTACTATTTCTATCTCTCCCGTGGGTGAGCGGTCAACCAGGTCATCAAACGAGCTCGTCATGTTGCCGAGAAACTCCAGCAGCGACGGCCCGGTTGCGGCCAGCGATGCAAAAATAAAACCCCGATACAGCGCCACCCGGTTGACTGGGACCAGATTCAGCGAGGGCATGCGCGCTGCAAAGTCATCGCCATAGTTGTGCGCAATCGGTACAAAGCGCAGATGCCCGTTTGGCTCATAGGCCCAGCCGTGGTAAGGGCAAACGAATTGCTTTGCGTTGCCGCTTTGCTCATGGCACACCAGTGAGCCCCTGTGCGTACAGCGGTTAAACAAAACATTTATCGAACCATCTTCGTGGCGCGAGACGATGACTGGTTGGCGCGCCATCTCGGTACAAAAATAATCGCCCGGCTTTGACACCTGACTTTCGTGCCCAAGTACCAGCCATGCACGCCCAAACAGACGCTTCATTTCAAGCTCAAAAATCTCTGGGTCGCTGTATACCGACCGATGAACCTTGTCACCCTGGACCAGTGCGTCCAACTCCTGTGTATCCATGACTGCCATGATTTCAAAGCTCCATTAAAAGTGTCTGAAAAGGTGCCAAAAACGCTGCTTCGCAGACACACGATTGACAAACGAATGGCTTTCGTTATTATCATCAAAACAAGATATGCGCGCAATATTGCCCAGCGTGCGGGTCTTGGATTTATCTTTCTGCCCTGATTTATAGCTGCTAGTCAGCTCGTCATTTATTGCCATGGAGATTGTTATGACG
>JAYWBS010000188.1:0-11898 GCA_043781295.1 Polaromonas sp. | reverse complement strand
ATGGGGTAAAAAAGGGTTTCGGCATCCTGATGGTGCTGCTCGGCGTCGCGATTTTGACCGGCGGCGACAAATGGCTGGAAGCGCAGGTTGTCTCGTCGCTGCCTGACTGGTGGGTGAATTTGACCGTCAAGTACTAGCGGTCGTTGCATCGCTTTGTGGCTTTTTAAGCCGATAGCCAACCGCCTTCAGCCTGGCTCGGCGACAATACAGGCATGAGCACACAAGACGTTGTCAGAGAGATTCAAAGCCAGGCCGACTACAACCCGCTGGCCAAGCAAAAAGCTGCGGCCAAGCTGTCGCGCATTCCGGTCAAGGTTGAGCAGGCGCCGCTTTTAAAGAAGCCAGACTGGATTCGTGTCAAAGCCGGGTCGCCCAGCACGCGCTTCTACGAAATCAAGCAAATCCTGCGCGAGAACAAGCTCAACACCGTGTGTGAAGAAGCCAGTTGCCCGAACATTGGCGAATGCTTTGGCAAAGGCACCGCTACCTTCATGATCATGGGCGACAAGTGCACGCGGCGTTGCCCGTTTTGCGACGTGGGCCACGGCAGGCCCGACCCGCTGGATGTGAATGAGCCCCTGAACCTGGCCAAAACCATTGCGGCGTTAAAACTCAAATACGTCGTCATCACCAGCGTAGACCGTGACGATTTGCGTGATGGCGGCAGTGGGCATTTTGTCGAATGCATCAGCAAAATCCGTGAACTCTCACCTGCCACCACGATTGAAATTCTGGTGCCCGACTTCAGATGGCGTGACGACCGTGCGCTTGAAATCCTCAAAGCCGCACCGCCCGATGTGATGAACCACAACCTGGAAACCACGGCCCGCCTGTACAAAGAGGCGCGCCCCGGCAGCGACTACCAGTTCAGTTTGAATCTGCTCAAAAAATTCAAAGCCCTGCACCCGAATGTGCCGACCAAAAGCGGCATCATGGTTGGCCTGGGTGAAACGGACGAAGAGATTTTGCAAGTCATGCGTGACATGCGCGCGCACAACATCAACATGCTGACGATTGGCCAGTACCTGGCGCCGTCCATGAGCCACCTGCCCGTTCGCCGCTACGTGCACCCCGACACCTTCAAGATGTTTGAAGTTGAGGCCTACAAAATGGGGTTTACCCACGCAGCGGTGGGCGCAATGGTCAGATCAAGTTACCACGCGGATGTGCAGGCGCATGCGGCGGGGGTGGGCGACAAGGTACTCAGTCTGTAGATGCCTTCAAGGCTTTTCGAGCCTGTTTTTGACTTTTTTTAGCTATGTTTTAGTGCTGCAGCCTAATGAATTCGGGCGCAAGCAGCTATTTATTCGATAGCATTTCTATAACAGTGTCGCCGGGTCTTCACTGCCCAGCACCAGTTCAGCCCAGGGCTTGAGCTTGGCGGTATCAGAGCGCAGGATTTGCTGCTTGACCGCAAGAATTCGTGACGGATGCATGGAGAAGCTGCGCAGCCCCAGGCCCAGCAGCAGCTTGGTCATGGCCACGTCGCCAGCCATTTCGCCGCAGATGCTCACACCTTTGCCTTGGCGCTGGCATTCGGCAATGGTGTCGGCAATCAGGCGCAGCACGGCCGGGTGGCAGGGGTCGTAAAGGTGGGCGACTGATTCGTCGGCACGGTCAATGGCCAGTGTGTACTGAATCAAATCGTTGGTGCCAATCGACAGAAAGTCGAAGTACTTCAAAAACAGTTTGAGGCTCAAGGCCGCTGCCGGAATTTCAATCATCGCGCCCAGGCGCACTGGGCCGTAAGGCACGCCCTGGTTGTCCAGTTGCACTCTGGCGCGGTCAATCAGCAGCAGGGTTTGTTTGATCTCACTTAGATGCGCCAGCATCGGCACCAGCAGGTTGACCTGGCCATGCGCCGCCGCCCGCAAAATGGCGCGCAGCTGGGTAAGAAACATCGGCGGGTCAGCCAAAGACCAGCGAATGGCGCGCAGGCCCAGGGCTGGGTTCAAGTGCGTGTCTTGCGCTTTTTCCATCCGGTCAGACAGCCTGTCGAGCGGTTTGTCTGAGCCAATGTCAACCGTGCGAATCGTGACAGGCAAGCCCTTCATACCGTCGATGGCCTGGCGGTAGGCCGCGTACTGTTCTTCTTCATTGGGCAGCTTGCCGGCACGCCCCATGAACAAAAACTCGCTGCGAAACAGCCCCACGCCCACTGCCCCGGCCTTGACCGCGCCCAGCGTGTCGGCGGGCAGTTCAATGTTGGCCAGCAGCTCAATGCGCTGGCCGTCCAGCGTGACGGCTGCCGTGTGTTTGAGGCGGGAGAGGCGTTCGCGCTCCAGCTCGCCCTGGCGCTGTTTGAAACCGTATTCGGCCAGAATGATTGGCGACGGGTCCACAATCAAAATGCCGGCATCGCCGTCAATGATGACCCAGTCGTCCTGCTCGATCAGCTGGCTGGCACTGCGCGCGCCAACCACCGCCGGAATGTCCATGCTGCGCGCCACGATGGCCGTGTGCGAGGTTTTGCCGCCCACGTCGGTGGCAAAACCGGCAAACAGGCTTTGCTTGAACTGCAGCATGTCGGCCGGCGAAATGTCATGCGCGATCAGCACCAGCGGCACATCTATCGTGTCGTCCAGCAGCAAGCCCTGCTGCGACTGTTTGCGGCTGGCACCCGCCTGCTGTACCGGTTGCATCGGCGAGGCCATGCCTTTCATGCGCCGCAAAATACGCTCAACCACTTGCTCCAGATCGGCCTTGCGCTCGCGCAGGTACTCGTCTTCCATGTCGTCAAACTGGCGCGCAATGGTTTCGTACTGCGTGGTCAGCGCCCACTCAGCGTTGTAATGACGCTCCGTGATCCACTTCTTGACGCCGCTGATGAGCTGGTCGTCTTGCAGCAGCATCAAATGCACATCAAGCAGAGCGGATATTTCATGGGGCGCGTCTTTGGGCAAGTCGTGCTGCAAGCGCGTGATTTCTTCAACCACCGCGTTGCGCGCTACCCGGACGCGAGAAATTTCCAGATCGGTCTTATCCGCATCAACAAAGTAATGCGCCACGTCAGCACGGCTAGACGCCACCAGCACGGCACGGCCAATCGCGATGCCTCTCGATACGGCTAGTCCATGTACCGAGAAGGTCATGGTGCCCCCACGGTCGCTCGCTTCGCGTAGCTCCCTGCCCCCCGAGGGGGCCGCTGCGCCTGCGGCCCGGCAAAGCCGGTTCCGCGGCCCCTGTTTGAAAAGAATGGGGAAGCAATCACTCACCTTCCCCAAACTTGTCGTTGATTAGCGCTAGCAAAGCATCCATCGCCGCCTGCTCATCGGCACCATTGGTTTCAACCAGCACGGTGCTGCCAATGCCTGCAGCCAGCATCATCACGCCCATGATGCTTTTGGCATTCACGCGGCGCTCGCCCTTGGTCATCCAGACTTCACAGGCAAAGCTGCCGGCTAATTTGGTGAGTTTGGCGGAAGCTCTTGCATGCAGGCCCAACTTATTGCTGATGTTCGTGGTCGTTTGGATCATGTTTTCTTTTGGCTTGGTTTTGCGGTGCGGTGATGGCGACTTGCATTACCCCCTGGGTGCCACCCGCCAGGGCGCGCACGATCAGCGCATCCAGCGGCTCATGGCGATACGACACGGTGCGGAGCAGCATGGGCAGGTTGATACCTGCAATCAGCTTGGAATTCACGCCGTCGACCAGCTTCTGCGCCACATTGCAGGGCGTAGCGCCAAACACATCGGTCAACACCAGCGCATGGGACGTACCCATGTGCTTGAACATCATGCATGCCTGCGCCAGAGTTTCTTCAGGCGGCATGTTGGGCTGTACGTCGAGCGCGACCACCCCCGCCGGGTTGTCCGGGAAGACGTGCAGTACACATTGACGCAGAGCAGATGCCAGCGGGGCATGGGCAATAATAAAAATTCCATTCATTGTGAGGGTGAGTTGATGATTAAACAGGCGAGCGAAAGTGTTCCAGGCGGTTGAGTGCAAGGCGCTGTGAGTGCCGTGTGGCTGGCCACATAAGCGAGCAGCAACGCTGCAATCAGCCGCCTGGGGCACTTTCCCTGCGGGTTGGCTCCAGATGGGGCGTCTGCTTTGTCGCTCGGCTTGACAATAGCTGTGCTATTACCATGCGCCAAGCTCCGCGCATCCATCCCCATCTGGGGCCAACGCTCGCCCGTTAAATTATCAACTCACCTTCTGATTATCAACTTTCACATACAAAAAATAAGCGTATGAGGCAATTGAGCAACACAAAAACACGCCCATTGCCGCCTGAAAGCTGGCAACCCGCGCCATGCCCGCTGCCGCAAACGCATCCACCAGCAGACCAATGCCCCACTGCACTGTGAAGACACCCGTAAAAATCATCAGGTTAAAGGCCGACAGCGCACGGCCAGCCAGTGCTGGCTTGAAGGCCATACCGACAGCCGGTTGCGACAGGCTGATGACTGTGGATGCCACGCAAAATGCCGTCCAGCCCAGCCAGCCTGTGGCTGCACCGCCCCAGATATTGATGGCCAAAACAAGCAAACTGACAGGCGCACCCCAGGCAATCAGGCGGTCCGTGTGCCAGCCGCGCCTGGCAAGATAGGGGTTGGCCAAGCCCCAACTCCAAAACGTCAGCAGCATGGCAGCGTTCAGGTAAAACAGCCCGGTCGCCGCCTGCAATGGCGTGTAGCCTGCGACTTTGACCATCCACGGCCCCGCCCACAATGTTTGCACAGCCACCAGCCCGCCGTAATTGAAAAACGCCAGTGGCGACATTTTTTGAAAGTAGCGGCTCTTCCAGACCTCGGCATAACCGGCAGGCGTGTCTGTTTTTGCTGCTGCATCTGAAGTCCATTTGGGGACAACAAAAGCAATCACGACCATGGCGACAAGAATCAAACCCGCCAGCACCCAAAACAGCGCACGCCAGCCCACCAGCGGCAGCAGCCACTGCACCGGCAGGGTAGACGCCAGCATGCCAAGCGAGCCGCTCATCAGCATCCATGAATTGGCGCGCAGCAAACTGGGCGCGTCCAGCCAACGCCTGAAGCCGGTCAGCGCAGCCATCAGGCAGGCGCTGACGCCCATGCCAATCAACACCCGCCCGAGCAGCAGCCCGGCAAAGCTGGTGGCGACTGAAAAAGCCAGGCAGCCCAGCACAGCCACTGCCAGAAAGCACACAATCACCCGCTTCGGGCCGTGCTTGTCGAGCCAGGTGCCCAGCGGTAATTGGGTGGCCGCAAAGCCTAAAAAGTAACCGCCCGCCAGCAGCCCCAAATCACGCGACTGCAAAGAAAATTCTTGGCTGAGCACAGGCGACAGCGTGGCAATGATGGCGCGCACCAGCGCAGAGATGCTGTAGGTCGCTGCAAAGGCCAAAAAAACAAAGGCAGCCGTCTTTTTATCCAGCATGCCAGCGGGGCTCAATGGGTGGGGGGCGGGTTTATTCAAACTTCAAATTCGAAAAAAATGTTTCTGCAACGTCAGGGGAGATTTTGTCTGCATATACCACCGCCTGAAACACCTGCGAACCCTGCGCAAAATACACCGCCTGGCTGCTCACCGCCTGGCCATTGGCGCGTTGGCCAGTGGCTTTGACCATAACTGCGCCAGCGGCAAGTCCTGACAATTTGAAGGGCATCCTCAACGCATCGGGGGTCGCCTTGATGTTGGCCAGCGCGGCACTTTGCCACTGTGCCAGCACTGGTGCTACTTTAGAGGCCTCTTTGACATCGGCTACCGCCACGGCAAACGTCACGCCACCCGCATCGCAACTCAACAGGCTTAATTCAGTCGGTTGACCCCCGAGGGGAACGATTTTTTGCGCTGTTTCAGGCTTGCACGGCATCAAGAAACTGTGCCGCGTGTTCTCAGGCCGGACATCACGCCAGTTAAACGTCGGGTTGCAGCCAGCCAAGGTAGTCAGGGCAACAAGCACATAAATTGAAAATCGCATTGATAGTGTGGTTGAAAATTAATAAGTGAACATGGCACTTTACAGGCAATTGGCGGCTCAGCTTGCCGCAACAACCACGTATGCACCATTTAAGCGCCCAAACCGTCAGTACAGACAAGCCGTTTGCACCAATTTGGGCGCGTTGCCTGCGCTCTTGACAGGCGTTAAGCTAACCCCCTGATGTCTGCCACCCTGCCACTGAATAAATCCTCAGCGCCAGATGGTTTGCCTTTGGTCGGGCAAACCATCTGGCGCGACAAGCTGTCGCAGTTGCTTGAATCTACCGGTGAAGGCATTTTCGGCATTGACATGTTTGGCTGCTGCACCTTCATCAACCGGGCCGGGGCAGAGCAGTTGGGCTGGCAGCCCGACCAGGTGCTGGGGCGCAACATGCATGAACTGGCGCACCACACGCATGGTGATGGGCAGCAGTGCGGCCAACATTACCCCGAGCACCTGTGCCCCATCTTCAACGCCTTTCGCAAAGGCTTGCCGTGCCGTATTGACACCGAATATTTCTGGCGCAAAAACGGCACCTCATTCGCGGTTGAATACTCGTCCTACCCCATCATGGAAGGCGGCTTGGTGCAAGGTGCAGTGGTCACCTTTGTTGATATTTCAGCCCGCCGCCAAGCCGAAGACGCGCTCAAACAAGCGCATGCCGTGCTAGAGCAGCGCGTCAGTGAGCGTACCCATGAACTGCAAGAAGTCTTGAGGCAGCTACGTGAACTGTCGGCCTACACCCACAGCGTGCGCGAGGACGAACGCACCCGCATTGCGCGCGAGGTGCATGACGAGCTGGGCAGCCTGCTGGTGGCCTTGAAGATGGATGTGGGCTGGCTGGACAAACGCCTGAGCGAACAACAGCAGCGCAATGCAGATGCCGCCCAAACCATGCGCGAAACGATGCGCGGCAAGTGTCAAAACATGAGCCGGCAGATTGAAACAGCCGTTGACAATGTGGGCCGCATCATCACCGACCTGCGGCCCAGCATTTTGGACCACCAGGGTTTGTGGGCGGCACTCGACTGGCAGGCGCATGAATTTGTGCAGTCTGCCGAGATGCAACTGGACTGGCAGATGGATGTGACGCAGGCCGCGCCAATTGACGAGCAGGCTGCCATCGGCATCTTTCGCATCTTTCAGGAAATGCTGAGCAACGTGGGCCGTCACGCACGCGCCAGCAGTGTTGCCATCACGATTGAGGCCAACCTTGAGGTCATCAACATCACCGTACACGACAACGGCTGCGGCGCAGACCCTGCTGCGTTTGAAGCCGCTGATGCCTATGGCGTTATGGGCATGCGCGAGCGGGCGCGGCATCTGGGTGGCACGATTGCCATTTCGAGCCAGAAGGGCTCGGGAACCTTGTTTCATTTGCGCATTCAGCTACTAAAATAATAGCTAACGATGAATACCATCAAAATCCTGATTGGCGACGACCACCGCATTGTGCGTGAAGGCATCAAGCAGGTACTGGCCGACGCACCTGACATAGAAGTGGTAGCCGAGGCCGATACCGGCCCAAGCATATTGGCCAGCGTTGACACGCTGCAAGGCCCCCAAGGCTTGGCTGCGGTGCTGCTGGATATCGCCCTGCCCGGCCGCGATGGTCTGGACGTCTTGCAGGCCCTGAAAAAAAGCTGGCCGCAGCTGCCGGTACTTATGCTCAGCACCTATCCTGAAAAGCAATACGCAGTGCGCTGCATCAAGCTGGGCGCATCCGGCTACCTGAACAAAAGCGCCAACCCGGACGACATGATTGCCGCCGTGCGCAAGGTGGCCAGCGGCGGTATGTTTGTGTCAAGCGTCACGGCCGAGGCACTGGCCAGCGCGGTGGGCAACAATTCAGCGAAAAGCGCACTTGATGGTCTGTCACACCGGGAACACCAGGTTTATCGTTTGCTGACAGCAGGAAAATCTGTGGGCGAAATTGGTGCACAGCTAGGCCTCGCGTCTAATACCGTCAGCACTTACCGCCTGCGCATCCTGGAAAAAACCAGCACCAAGAACGACGTTGAGCTGGCGCTGTATGCCGAACGCCACGCCAAAGCAGCGCAACTGTAAACTTTTATCATTTTTTGTAGGGCTATCACTACATGCCATCATGTAATGCCCCTTCAAATTCATGCGCAACCACCGCGCTAGTGCCATGTGGCCCACTGCTTGCAAGAGATGTTCATCTCCAATCAAAAGGTGCGTGCCATGCTCGACTATTTTTCTCCCTACGATGCCGACAAGCCCCTGATGCTCAAATGCAGCTGTGGCAAAGACCACAGTGCCGCCGATCACCATGCCGCCGTCACCGCTGAAACGGCCGCCGTTGAACTTCGTCGCCGCAGTTTAACCAGCGAATTCGAAGCCTATTCCAACGCCTTCATTGAAGCCACACTGGTCAAGGCGATCTTCCCGCAAGACGACATGCGCCGTCGTTTTTTGCGCGCTGTAGGCAAGGGTACGGCGATGGCCGCCATTGGCAGCCTGCTGCCAGTAGCCAGCATGCAAGCCCTGGCACAAGATGCAGGCAAAAAACCCGGTACGCTGGAGAAAACCAACCTCAAAATCGGATTTATCCCGATTACCTGCGCTACGCCGCTCATCATGGCCGAGCCATTGGGGTTTTACAAACAGCAGGGCCTGAATGTAGAGGTGACCAAGACCGCCGGCTGGGCACTGATCCGCGACAAAATGATCAATAAAGAGTACGACGCCACGCACTTTTTATCACCCATGCCGCTGGCTATTTCGATGGGCCTGGGTTCCAACGCCACGCCGATGAATGTGGCAACGATTCAAAACATCAACGGCCAGGCCATCACGCTAGCCCTCAAACACAAAAACAACCGCGACCCAAAAAACTGGAAAGGTTTCAAGTTCGCGATCCCATTTGAGTACAGCATGCACAACTTCTTGCTGCGCTACTACCTGGCTGAGGCTGGCCTGAACCCTGACACGGATGTACAACTGCGCGTGGTGCCACCTGCTGAAATGGTGGCCAACCTGCGCGCTGGCAACATCGACGGCTTTCTTGGCCCAGATCCATTCAACCAGCGTGCGGTGTACGAAGAAGTCGGCTTTATTCACCTGCTGACCAAAGACATCTGGAGCGGCCACCCATGCTGCGCTTTCGGCACCTCCACTGAATTCATTCAGAAAAACCCGAATACTTTTGCCGCGCTGTACCGCTCGGTACTGACAGCCGCAGCCATGGCGCGTGACCCGAAAAACCGCGAGCTGATTGCCAAAGTCATTGCGCCGCAAGCGTATTTGAACCAGCCCGAGGCCGTGCTGAATCAAGTGCTGACCGGCAAGTTTGCCGATGGTCTGGGCAACATCAAAACAGTGCCTGATCGCGCCGACTTTGACCCGATGCCGTGGCAGTCAATGGCGGTCTGGATGCTGACGCAAATGAAGCGCTGGGGCTATGTCAAAGGCGATGTGAATTACAAGCAAATCGCCGAAAAAGTCTTTTTGATCACTGATGCCAAAAAGTACATGAGAGAACTCAATCAAAAAACGCCAGAGGGCGCCTACCCCAAGTTCACCATCATGGGCAAAGAGTTTGATGCGGCCAAGGCAGACCAGTATGCCAAGGGCTTTGCAATCAACAAAATGTCTTGAGCGCACGCCGATACGTCATGACCTTCTTTAAAACCATGGGCTTCAAGGCAAGTCTGGTGTCTGCGTTGCTGTTTGCAATGTTCATCAGCGCCTGGTACCTGGCGACCTCATCGTCGGCAAGTACCACACCCGTCAGTGCGTCCCCCATGACGACTGAACAGATCGAGTATCAAAAAATGCTGGGCAAAGACCCGGCCAACACCGGTGCAGTCAAGGCATCGGGCTTTCCGACACCGATGCAGATGGGCCAGACCTTTGTCAGGCAACTCAGCGATCCGTTTTACGACCGTGGGCCGAACGACAAGGGCATTGCCATCCAGTTGGCCTATTCGTTGGGTCGCGTGGGCCTGGGCTTTTTGCTGGCCATGCTGCTAGCGATACCACTAGGCTTTGTGATTGGCATGTCGCCACTGCTCAGGCGCGCGTTTGACCCGTTCATCCAGGTGCTCAAACCCATCTCACCACTGGCGTGGATGCCGCTGGCGCTCTACACCATCAAGGACTCATCAACCTCTGGCATTTTTGTGATTTTTATATGCTCGGTCTGGCCCATGCTGATCAACACCGCCTTCGGTGTTTCTGCCGTCAAACGCGAATGGCTAAACGTGGCCAGCACGCTGGAAGTCAACCCGATACGCAAAGCGTTTCAGGTGATCTTGCCAGCAGCTGCACCCACCATTTTGACCGGCATGCGCATTTCGATGGGCATTGCCTGGCTGGTGATTGTGGCTGCTGAAATGCTGGTCGGCGGCACGGGCATTGGCTACTTTGTCTGGAACGAATGGAACAACCTGTCATTGACGAATGTGATCTTCGCAATTCTGGTGATTGGCATTGTCGGCATGCTGCTGGACTTGGCCTTTGCGCAGCTACAAAAGATGGTGACCTATGTTGAATAGCGCTACGGCTGTCATCCCGGGCTTGACCCGGGATCCATGGATTGCGGATCAAGTCCGCAATGACACGGGAAAACCAATGCCAGGCTTCTTGAAAGTTGAGAACCTAAGCAAAGCTTTCGTTGCGGGCAAACCCGTTTTCGCTGACGTCAGTTTTGCCATAGCCAAAGGCGAGTTTGTTTGCATCATCGGCCATTCAGGCTGCGGCAAAACCACGGTGCTCAATGTGCTGGCGGGGCTGGACACCGCCACGTCAGGCAACTGTTTTATGGACAACCGCGAAATCTCTGGCCCCAGCCTGGAGCGGGGCGTGGTGTTTCAAAGCCACGCGCTGATGCCCTGGCTGACGGTGCGCAGCAACATCGCGTTTGCGGTGGTGTCGCGCTGGCCGGACTGGTCCAAAGCCGAGGTCAATGCGCATGTTGAAAAGTTTGTCACCATGGTCGGCTTGATGCCGGCGATTGACAAAAAACCATCGCAACTGTCGGGCGGCATGAAGCAGCGCGTGGGCATTGCCCGGGCTTTTGCAATTCGGCCCAAAATGCTGCTGCTGGACGAGCCGTTTGGCGCACTCGACGCGCTGACGCGCGGCACCATTCAGGACGAGCTGATGACCATTGTGCGTGACACGCAGCAAACGGTTTTCATGATCACCCACGACGTGGACGAAGCTATTTTGCTGGCTGACCGCATCATCTTGATGACGAATGGTGCAGAGTCCACCAGCGGCTACACACCTGGTGGCATTGGCGAGGTCGTCGTCAACACGCTACCTAAAAAGCGCACCCGAGCCGAGCTGCACCATCTGGACGGCTACTACGACTTGCGCAACCACATCGTCGACTTTCTCATCAAGCGTGCCAAGCCCGGCGAGGCGCATTAGTTTTTTTATTCAAAACCAACAGGAGCAAACATGAACCGCAACGACATCACTGAAAAAATCATCACCGTCAAGGTGGCCAAAGGCATCAAATGGGAAGATGTGGCCAAAAAAGTAGGCATGAGCAAAGAGTGGGTCACCGCTGGCTGCCTGGGCCAAATGACGTTTGACGCAAGCCAAGCCAAAGCAGTTGGCAAGATTTTTGGCTTGAGCGCTGACGAGCAAAAGTGGTTGCAGGTTGTGCCGTACAAAGGTTCATTGCCAACGCCCGTACCCACTGACCCGCTGATCTACCGCTGGTATGAAATTGTGAGCGTCTACGGCACCACCATCAAAGAGCTGATTCACGAAGAGTTCGGCGACGGCATCATGAGCGCGATTGATTTCTCCATGGACATCGTGCGCCAGCCTGACCCCAAGGGTGACCGCGTGAATGTGGTGCTGTCGGGCAAGTTTTTACCCTACAAGCAGTATTGAAACACTCAGGCGATAGGCTCGCCCTCTAACCGCGAGACATCATCCTCACCCTTGCTTTCTCGATATGGCCGCGCATCGCGCGGCGAGCACCCTGCGCGTCTTCAGCGCGTATACATTC
>JAYWBS010000187.1:0-4011 GCA_043781295.1 Polaromonas sp. | reverse complement strand
TCAAAAAACGCAGGCTTTGCGCAGTGGCGAGTTTTTGATTGCCAGCACCGCTGGTGAGCCATACCGGCTGGCCGGGCTGAGCTTCGACACCAAGTTCAATGTCGCTGCGCTGGTAGAGCTGGACTACAACCGCACCTGGTTCAAGGTGCCGCCAACCGCGCCCTATGGGGAAAAACCCAAACTGGGCTTGCTGCACGCCAGCTTGATGCGATCCTTTCAAGCCACTTGGAAAGCCGTCAATCCTTGAACCAGCTTGACCGCCTGTACGAACTTGAGCGCCTGTTGCTCAGCCGCCGATCACTGGACCGGGACACGCTCCTTCGTGAACTAGAAATTTCGTACGCCACACTGAAACGTTATCTGGCGGTGCTGCGGGATCGCATGAATGTTCCGGTGGTGTACGACCGCTATTCGAACACCTACGCCATCAGCCAGCCTGCGGGCAAAGACCGGGCCGGTGGCCAGCGGCAGGAACTGCCGGGTGTCTGGTTCAACCAGCAGGAGATTGTTGCTTTGCTCACCATGTACCAGCTTATTGCCAGCCTGGACGCGGCCGGCATGTTGCAGCGCCATCTGCAACCGATATTGGAGCGCCTGAACACCATGCTGGCCAGCACCCATATGCAAGCGCAGGAGTTGCAGCGCCGGGTGCGCATCATCGGCGCGGCCCGCCGCGAAGTACCGAGCCGCTACTTCGAACTGGTCGGCCTGGCCCTGACGCAGCGGCACAAACTTCAAGTCACCTACTTCACCCGCAGCCGCAACGAGGAAAGCACCCGCACCCTGTCGCCGCAGCGGCTGGTGCATCACCGCAATACCTGGTACCTGGACGCGTGGTGCCACACCAGCAAAAGCCTGAAACGTTTTGCGCTCGACGCCATTCGTGCCGCCCATATTCTGGACAAGCCCGCAAAAGAAGTGGCCCTGTCCACCGTGGAGAAGACGCTCGACGAGGGCTACGGCATCTATGCCGGTGCCAAACTGCGTTGGGCCACGCTGGTGTTTACACCCCAATCCGCGATCTGGGTTGCGCCCGAGCAGTGGCACCCGGACCAGAAGTCACGCACGCTGCCCGATAGTTCGCTGGAGCTGAAAGTACCGTACACCCACGATGCCGAGCTGCTGATGGACATCCAGCGCCACGGCGCCGACGTGCGCGTGGTGTCGCCAGTGGCGTTGCGCGAGAAATTGCTGGTGGGGTTGAAGCAGGCGGTCGACCAATACGCCAGCCGCAAGTCAAAAGCTTAGGTCAGCGTTTGTACGGGATCAGGCCGACGGCGCGCCCAGCTCCGCGGCTGTCCCCCGGCCTTCGGCCTCCTCCTTTATGCCGCTGCGCCGAGCGCCCCGCCGACCCGATCCCGCGAGCAGGGTGGGCGTGCGCTGCAGGCAGACCAGCCACATTCACCCCCGCCTCCTCGGCTCACATTCGCCAGGCTCAAGTTATGAGCCATTCGGCTGCCATACTGGTAACACGTTAATTTTGACGGATACCGAACCTGGAGATTTCCATGCTCAGAAAAGACTGGTGTTTTGACTACACCGCATCCAAGCTGTCCGAAGCAGCCAGCCAAAAACAGGCCTTTCACCAGGAGCGCCTGGACTGGTGGAAAGCCAAGCGCATCGAAGTGATGAACACCATCCGCTCGGAGGGACTGGAGATCGACGAAAAGATCGTGCTGGAGTACCGCAGCCCCAAGTCCCGCGACTGGGACCGGGGCTCGCAGGTGATGGTGCGCAACGACCTGCAGAACGATCTGAGCGAGTGCCAGGAGAAGCTCAGCCACCATACGGAAAAAGTCCAGCAATACGACGGCTGGCAACAGGTGTTGGCGGCCAACCCCGAAGCGCGGGTGAAGCTGGATATTGAGGACTGGCTGTTTTTCTTTGGGCGGAATTAGCTTCGAGGAACCGGCTACGCGCTCGCGGTCGCCGTCAGGCGCGCATGCAACGTTGCCGGCGCAATGTCCTGGCCATGCGGCCATGTGACCGCGCCGAACTGAATGCCGACGCTATTGAAGTACGCGGGATTACGCAACTCCTGAAAGACACCCTTGTCGAGGTACGGCTTCATGTCAAAAATGCCATGGCTACCGTCATGCAAAGCAACGGCTATGCAGAAGTTCTCCAGCGGTTTGACGGAAACAACATCCCAGTACATACGACACCTCACAAAGGATCAATTTTATAAGGCAACTGCCCGCTGCACGCCAATTCCCAATCCGCCATCAAGGCATCGCGGTTGAGTTCCCCAGGCAGGCATGCACAAGTCGCAGCGAGACCACGCGCCCTAGAATCTGTGAATCAATTGAGCTAGGAGTAACAGGAATGGCGCATCACTTCAACAATTGCCAGAACAGAGACCATGCGAAGCTCTTTGGCGCCGACGCCTTCTACGATCTGAGCACAAGTGGTGTGCAAGCGTCCGCCATCCATGATATTCAGCCCCAAGACTATTGCTGGGTGGCCAGTCAAGAAGATGGCGAGAACATTACGTTCTCTTTGTACAAGTTCACCGGTTCCCGCTTCGCCCTCGACAGCGAAGGAAATAGCTGCCGCGTACTCTGCGGCGCGTTTCAGCGAAAAGAGTCAATGCCGAAGACTGAAGCCTCGGGCAACAAGTACTACTCACCGTTCTTCGATAAAAATGGAAACTTCAAACGCCAGTCTGTACTGTGAGACGGCCTTCATCGATGGGCAAACCTCGTCATCCACAGTTGATTTACGCACTGAACAATTTCTTGAGCCATTTGTTTGCCGCGGCGACGGGAACGCTGTCTAAATTCAGGACGAACTCTTGCCCTCTGGCGACAGAATGAAGTTCTACTGTCGCCCCAAGCTTCGTGTCATCCGGCCACCGGATAGGGTTTCCGTGATAGGTTAGAGCCCGCTTTCCTGCAGCGTCAAATGACGAAAACCAATGTGGTAATTGCCAAACGGATTTTTTCTGACGTTTCCGTTGAGTTGGGTGTGTTAACTGGCGTAGAGGTGAGAACTTACGAAATGCGCCGCCTCCGAGAAGTCGCGTCGGCTGACTATCGATAGCAAGCTTTTCTGACGCCAAATAGATTGTGTTGTTTTCGGGATATCGTCTGGCATTTCGGACATGGGGATGATCTTTCAGCCAGGGGTAGATAGCCCGCCAATTTTGGTAGTCGCTGACCTTCAAGACTTCGCCAACTTGAAGCCACCCAAAAATGACGTGTGCCTCCGGAGACTTGGGCACAAAGCGCCAGTGGCCTTCGAACATCTGGACCCTTCGAAACCAACCAAAGAAAAGAAACAGGTCCCCGCAACCGACCAACTGATTTGACAGGTGAGACTGCGCAGCGCCGTCCTGGCCAAAAGCATGATATCCACCCAACTGACCCATACCTCCAGCATCACGGAGGTCAGGATCCAAATGGATCATCGCATTACGCCCTATCGCGTGTACTGGGTTCAGCCCAGCCGCCAAGTCTTGAACTACTTTGCCGAGGTCATGCCCACCACAAAGCATGCCATTCATCGAGTGCAGTCTTTCCTTGGCGTCCGGAATCGGAAACGACGCCATTGACTCGTCACAAAAAATAGGGCTCGGACAGCCACCATATCCAGAATCGAAGCCCTTGCGGCTGAGGATAATTTTCATAGCCAATCCTTAGTCGTGACATTACTCAGCGAACGGCTGATCGAAGGTGAACAGCGGCGCAAGCCCTCATCGTATTGTCATGAATCTTCAACACCTTGCATAGCGGCGTCTGATACCCACCCGCCAGATTCCAGGCAACGGGAATGCCCAGTTCCGCCGCTGTTTCAAAAACAAGCAAATCACGTTCATACAACTGTTCGGTTGTAAGCCAGCCGCCCAGGGGATCGTCTACGTGCGGGTCGGCACCAGCCTGGTACAGGATCACGTCACAAGCTTGCATGCGCTTGACCAGACCGGGAATGGATAGAAGAAAGCGTTTGGCTTCAGAAGGAAATCCGTAATGCTTACCTGCTGAGTAATGCTTGACCCATTTAATCCCCAAG
>JAYWBS010000186.1:0-31572 GCA_043781295.1 Polaromonas sp. | reverse complement strand
TGGCCATTGTCAGCCTGGAGAAGATAAAAATGTTGCGAAGCGCCCCGATGCGAACAAGGGAGGGAGGGAGGAGGAGAACCGCGCCGGGATTTCGCCTGAAACCAAACGGCTAAGGCGGCTTCGCAACAATGAAACTGTGTTGCCGTAGAAAGCGATAAAAACCAAAGCTACGGCAGCTAAGCGTAGGAGCACAGTATCAGCAGCGAAGTTCCTTGGTGAACGTCGCCTACACGGGTAAAGTTTTGTTAACTCAACTATTTGCATAGCTCAGTATATACGCAAAAATACCAATTGGTCAAATAAAGACTAATTGGTATTTAATCTTGAGTGCGTGCCTGAATGGTCACTTGCTGGCTAGCTGCTTTTCAATTTCCTTGATGAAAGATTTGCTCTTCGGGTCAGTCATGGAATTGAAGCTTTCGACGTTCTGGCCATTGCGGCTGATCACGTATTTATAAAAATTCCATTTGGGCGTGATACCTGTTTTGGCCCTGAGCTGCTTGAAGAGCGGACTGGCGTCCTTACCGGTGACGCTGGTTTTGGTGAACATCGGGAACTTCACGCCAAAGGTGTTTTCACAAAAGTCAGCAATCTGCTTGTTGCTACCCGTTTCTTGTGAAAAGTCGTTTGATGGAAAACCCAGCACCACCAAGCCCTGGTCTTTGTACTTGGCATGCAGCGCCTCTAAGCCTTCGTACTGCGGGGTAAAGCCGCAAAAACTGGCGGTATTGACGACCACAACAACTTTGCCGCTGTATTGGCAGAGGGACTGGGGCTTTTCATCCTGCAGGCGCAAGACATTTTGCTGTAGCAAGGCAGGGCAAGCAGCATCGTTTGGCGCGGCAGCATAAGCCGACACGGTCACGCCAAGGCTGAACCCCAAAGCGACAAGAAGGCTGGAGAATTTGAATTTAGAAGTGCGCACGGTGAACTCACTGCAAAAATAGTGGAATATGCCACTTGGCGATGATTTATACGCCTGTTTTAAACGGTCAGACTCAAGGCTGTCCGCTTGCAATACCCCTTTGTGGGGCCATTTGTCACATAACGCGCCTAAAATTGTGACCATACCCAGATGCTGGAAGTCAGCATCCAAGGCAGCATGTCCTGCGTAATACACCCAGATGCGCCATTTGGCGCGAAGGAGTCTCTATGCTTTACCCTGAACTGTTCAAACAACTTGAATCCGTCCGTTGGGACATGGACAAAGACATTCCCTGGGCCAGTTTTGATGCGTCGCAGCTTTCTGACGAGCAGGCGCAAACCATCAAAATGAACGCGATTACCGAATGGTCCGCCTTGCCAGCCACTGAAATGTTTTTGCGCGACAACAAGGACGACAGCGATTTTTCCGCCTTCATGTCGATCTGGTTTTTTGAAGAGCAAAAACACTCACTGGTGTTGATGGAATACCTCAAGCGCTTCAGACCAGACCTGGCGCCTACTGAAAAAGAACTGCATGAAGTGCGATTTGAATTTGAACCCGCACCGCCGCTTGAAACACTGATGCTGCACTTTTGCGGCGAGATTCGCTTAAACCACTGGTACCGCCGTGCCAGCGAGTGGCACACCGAGCCCGTGATTAAAAAAATCTACACCCAGCTTAGCCAGGACGAAGCACGCCATGGCGGTGCTTACCTGCGCTACATGAAGCGCGCCATCAACAATGTGGGCAACGACGCACGGGCGGCGTTTACCAAAGTCGGCGTGCTGATGGCCAGCGCCCGCCGCACCGCCCAGGCGTTGCACCCGACCAACCTGCATGTCAACAAAAACCTGTTCCCGCGTGACACCATCCAGTCGCGCCTGCCCAACCCTGATTGGCTGGAGCACTGGCTGGACAAGCAAATTAACTTTGACGCAGTATGGGAGGGCAAAGTGGTTGAGCGCATTTTGCACAACATGAGCTTGCTGATGAACCAGAGCTTTAAAACCGTGCAGGAACTCAACCGTTACCGCAAGGAACTGGGCCGGGAAATTGCCGGCGCGATGGCCTTGGTACCAGCAGTTGCTGATGCCAAACCGCAAGCGGTTTAAGTCGCTTGATAACACTCGGTTTCCTGACAAAACTCGCCTCGCGAGAAGAGGCACAAAGCCGCATGGCAGCGCTGCCCAAACCGGTCGTTTTTACCAATGGCGTCTTCGATGTGTTGCACCGTGGCCATGTCACTTATCTGGCGCAAGCGCGCGAATTGGGCGCAAGCCTGGTAGTGGCCTTAAATACCGATGCGTCTGCCCGACGTTTGGGCAAAGGCCCGGGTCGGCCGCTCAACAACGAACAGGACCGGGCTGCCGTGATGGCGGCACTGGCGTCTGTCAGCCTGGTGACCTGGTTTGATGAGGACACGCCAGTGGCGCTGATCAGTGAGCTCAAGCCCGACGTTCTGGTTAAAGGCGGTGACTACGACATGCGCAAACTGCCTGAAACCCAAGTCGTTGAAAGCTATGGTGGCAAGGTGCTGGTGATTCCGTTTGTCGATGGTTACTCAACCACTGCACTGGTCAAAAAAATCCGTAGCCCCAACGCCTAGAGGTTTAGGCTGCTTTGGCAATCAGCACCGCGTTTGATCCGCCAAAAGCAAAAGAATTTGACATCGCCGCGCGCAAATCTTTGCTTTCACGCCCTGGCAGAGGAATGTAGTCGAGGTCGCAACGCGGATCTGGCGTTTGAAGAAAAGCCGTAGCGGGAAGCTGCCCGCTACGAAGCGTCATCACGCTGGCAAGAAACTCCATCGCCCCTGCCGCACCCATGGAATGCCCGTGCAGCGCTTTGGTAGAGCTGATGGGCAAGGCATGGGCAGCAGCGCCAAACGCGAGTTTGATAGCGTTGGTTTCCACCACATCCCCTACATCGGTTGCTGTGCCATGGGCATTGAGGTAGCCAATGTCAAGGGCATTTAATGCGGCATCTCTTAAGGCCAATGTCATGGCACCAGCCTGGCCCTGGGCTTCAGGCTGGGTCAGGTGGTGGGCATCGGTGGTTGAAGCGTAACCGGCCAGTTCGGCCAGGATGGTGGCGCCACGGCGTTTGGCGGTGTCCCAGTCTTCGAGCACCAGCATGGCAGCGCCTTCGGACAACACCAGCCCGGACCTGTCGCTTGAAAATGGCCGGCATGAGGCTTGTGGGCCATCCGCATGCGGTTTGGCCAGCGTGTGCATGGCTTGCCAAGCCTTGATCGTGCCCTTGTTGAGCAATGCATCGGAGCCGCCCACCAGCATGGCATCGGCATAGCCGTGGCGTATCTGGCGAAAAGCATCGCCAATCGCCGTCGCCGACGACGCGCACGCATTCGACACGGTACTGCTCGGGCCCTTGAGCCCAAACTCCATGGACAAATGTGCAGCCATGGCGTTGTTCATGGCCAGCACCACTGTCATGGGGCGCAGTCGCATGACTTTTTGTTCCAGCAATGAAAAGTAAGCCGCCTCTAGCGAGCCTGCGCCGCCGCTGCCGGTACCGACTGACACGCCAAAGCGCTCCGGTTTCAGGCCCACCAGCGCAGCGCCCAGTCCCGCTTGTGCCATGGCTTCGCGCGCAGCGACGAGCGCAAACTGACTGACACGGTCCATGGTCAGCAGCTTGGCTTTCGCAAAGTGTTCATCGGGATTGAAGTCAATGTTGCCCATCAATACCTTTTCAGGTCCGGTGGGGAAATTGACTTCTACTGAGCGTATGCCAGATTTGCCCCTCAGCAGCGATTCAAAAAAAGTGGCGCTGCCCGTGCCAACGGGGGAGACAATTCCTAAACCAGTGATAGCAACGCGGCGCATGGTGTGGACGCGAACGGGGCGCTGAATGTAGCTGTCAGGCCGCAGCGCCGGGGCTGCCAGTCTGATCTTTTGGCATCAAGGGTTCAATCAGTTGAACCATTTCGTCAAGCGTCCTGGGAGGATTGGCCTGGTCGGGAATCTGGATGTGAAACTGGTCTTCAATCTGAAACAGAAACTCAATGACCGCCAGCGAGTCGAGCCCCAGGCTTTCCAGCGTCGCACCCGGCAACAGCTTTTCTTCGGCTATTCCGAAAGTTTCGGCAAAAAGATTAATCAGATCAGAATTCATCAATAAACAACCTAACGCGCCCCTGTCAGTGAGACGCCCAAACAACCCACAAGCTTAACATTTCTTTACAAGCAACTGATGACATAACTACCTAGCCATCAAGGCGTGTACATCTGCTTGACCGCATCGGACAAACTAAAAGATGCCAGCATATCGCCAAGATAACTGATTGGAGCTGGCGCAATGGCCAAGGTTCCAATTTCACCACGTAACCGGGCATTGCTGAACACCGCATCAGCAGTAAGAAAAGGCAAATAAGGTTGCAATGCTGCAAACATCCAACGCTGGCGTGCAAAACTTGGCACAGGAACATAGTCACGGCCACGCATACCCAGCTTTTTGATACCGGGCATGGTCAGCATCAATTCATCGGCCAATGCCTGAAACGTCATCGACGCTTCGCCTGTAGACACGTGATAACAATCATGCGCAAAGTCATTTTTAAGCAGCATTTCTGCAAAAGCGGTGGCAATAAAGTCGACAGGTGCAAAATCCAGTCTGGCCATGGGGTCCAGCGGCACATCACCCAGTTCGGCCATCACGGGAATCGCCCACAACATGTTTCTAGCCAGCTTGGCATCGTCAATGCCGCGCGACAGCACAATGCCAGGGCGCAGGCTGACAAAAGGTGCGCCGCTGGCACGTAGCAGGGTTTCTGCATCGCGTTTGGAGCGGATGTAGTCGTTGGCGTAGCCCGCAAAGGGCATGGTCTCTAGGATCACGCCGCGTGGCTCCATCGTCACCGCCGCCGTGCCAACAAAAAAGCCGCGCTGCGAGGGTTTGAGGTTTCTTAAAATGCCGGCAAAGTTGGTCGCCGCCTTGATGTTGACCGGGTACACGCCCGCGTCAGGCTTGAAAGACGTACTGGCAGCCGAATGCAAAATAACATCCGCAGACTGCAAAACGCTGGCTTTCAGGCCAAAGTCTGGTGCTTCAATGTCACCGGCTTCGGCGGATACGAACTCGGCAAATTCGGGTCGCCACAAAACGCTTTTTTGCAACCTGTCCAGCAGGCGGGCTCTGGCCTTGTCTGCGTCTGACGCGCGCACCACGGCTGTGCTGTGAATGCCTTTAGCGGCCAAAATGAGCATCAACTCGCCGCCAATCAGGCCTGTTGCGCCCGAAAGCAGGATGCGTTTTTGCATGGGTATCTGGTAGATAAGGTGAGCTAAATTATAAAGCCGGATGTTGTGGCTTCATGGCATCGGCCTGTAGGCTTCGTTCGGCATGGGATGTACGGCGAAACAGGCGCGCCAGCCACTGCTCCAGATCGTCAATAAAGGTGAACACCGCAGGCACGACCAGCAGGCTGAGGAAAGTTGACGTGATGAGCCCACCAATCACGGCAACGGCCATTGGGCTGCGAAAGCTGCTGTCTGCTGCGCCCCAGCCAAAAGCAATCGGCATCATGCCTGCGCCCATGGCGATGGTCGTCATGACAATCGGTCGGGCGCGCTTGTGGCAGGCATCGAGCAGCGCGTCTAACCTGGACATGCCCGCCACAACAGGTCGGCCATCATTGCCGTCATTGCCGCGCCTTGCAACAATCGCATATTCCACCAGCAAAATCGAATTTTTGGTCGCCACGCCCATCAGCATGATCAGGCCAATCAGCGAGGGCATGGAAAAGCTTTTGTCTGCCACCAACAGCCCCACAAACGCGCCACCCAACGACAAGGGCAGCGCCGCCAAAATCGTGACCGGGTGCAGCAGGTCTTTGAACAGCAGCACCAGCACGATGTAAATGCACAGCACCGCCGTCAGCATGGCCAGCCCAAAACTGGCAAACAGCTCGCCCATGATTTCTGCATCACCAATCGTGACCTGCTTCACATCGGCAGGCAAATTGACCATGGCTGGCAGTTTGTTGACCAGCGCCGTGACATCGCCCAACGGCAAGCCCGACAACTCGATCTCAAACTTCACGTCGCGCAAGCGGTTAAAGCGGTCAATCACCGCCGGGCCGCCCGACACCTGTAGCGCGGCAACCTGCCCCAGCATCACGGGGCCACGGCTGCCGGGCACCATCAGGCGCTCCAGCGCGCCCAGGTCAGAGCGCGCATCGTCTGCCAGCCGCACCACAATCGGCACTTGCCGCCCCGACAGGTTGAGTTTGGGCAAGGCGGCGTTGTAGTCACCCACCGTGGCAATGCGCAATGTTTCGCCAATGGCGCTGCTCGTCACGCCCTGATCGGCCATGCGCGCAAAGTCGGGCCGCACCGTCAGCTCGGGCTGCACCAGCGACGCGCTGGATGCGACCGAGCCCAAACCGGGGATGGTGCGCAAGTCTTTTTCAAGCGCAGCAGCGGCTGCCGCCAGCGAGGCCGGATTCTCGCTCGTCAGCGCCAGCACCAATGATTCGCCCGAGCCGCCCAGGCCGACTTTGCTGCGCACGCCGGGCAGCTCTGTCAGGGCCTTGCGAATGTTGTTTTCAACCACCTGCTTGCGCGGCCTCACGCCGCGCTGAGCCAGCAAAATGGTCAGCGTTGCCTTGCGCTTTTCAACCGAACCGCTGGCGGCAAATGGGTCACTGCCCGCCGCACCGCCGCCGACGGTGGTGTAGACAGATTTGACATGCTCGACCTTTGTCAAGAGCTGGCGCGCAGCCTCGGCAGCTGCCAGCGTGTCGGCCAGTTTGCTGCCGGGCGCCAGTTCCAGGTAGACCTGGGTTTGGCTGTTGTCGTCGGGCGGTATGAAGCCGGTGGGCAGCAGCGGGATCAGCATCAGCGAGCCGAAAAAAAACCCGCCCGCTGCCAGGGCCGTCCACCAGCGGTGCTGCAAACACCAGCGGCTGGCGCGCATGTACCAGCGCATCACCGCGCCATCTTTTTCAACATGGTCAACGATGGGCTTGAGCAAATAAGCCGACATCATCGGCGTGAGCATGCGCGCCACCACCAGCGATGCAAAAACGGCCAGCGAGGCTGTCCAGCCAAATTGCTTGAAAAACTTGCCCACAATACCGCTCATGAAAGCCGTCGGCAAAAACACCGCAATCAGCGTGAAAGTGGTGGCAATGACTGCCAGGCCAATCTCGTCAGCCGCCTCCATTGCCGCCTGGTACGGCGTTTTGCCCATGCGCAGGTGGCGCACGATGTTTTCTACCTCCACAATCGCGTCGTCGACCAAAATGCCAATCACTAAACTGAGCGCCAAAAGCGTGACCACGTTGATGGAAAAGCCCAGGTAGTTCATGCCGATGAAGGCTGGAATCACCGACAGCGGCAGCGCCACCGCTGTGACGAATGTGGCGCGCCAGTCACGCAAAAAAAGCCACACCACCAGCACCGCCAGCAGCGCGCCTTCGATCAGCAGTATCAAGGATGCCCGGTACTCTTCCTCGACGGGTGTCACAAAGTCAAAAGCTTCGCTAAGGACCATATCAGGGTGGTTGACTTTGAGCTGCGCCAATGCTGCCCGCACACCACGGCCCACATCCACCTCGCTAGCCCCCTTGGAGCGGGACACCTCAAAGCCCACCACCGGCACGCCGTTAAGCCGCGCCGCAGAGCGCGGCTCGGCGGTGGTGTCTTGCACGTCGGCCACTTGCGACAGGCGGACTTTACGGCCACCACCTTTGCTGTCATCGACAGACAGCTCCAGTGCGGCCAGCTCGGCTGCAGAGCGTACGGTGGCCAGCGTGCGCAGCGGCTGCTCGCTGGTGCCCAGGTCAACGCGGCCACCCGAGGTGTCCATTTGCACCTGCCGCAGCTGGTGCGACACGGTGGTGGCACTGACACCCAGCGCCTGCATTTTTACGCTGTTCAAAGCCACCCGCACTTCGCGCGTCACGCCGCCCACCCGGCTGACCGAGCCCACGCCACGTACCGCCAGCAGGCGACGGGTCAGGGTGTCGTCGACAAACCAGCTCAGCGCTTCGTCGTCCATTGCGCTGCTTTTGATGGCGTAGGCCAGCACCGGCGCGCCCGAAATATTGATTTTGCTGACCACCGGGTCGCGCAGGTCAGCCGGCATGTCGGCGCGCACCTGCTGCACGGCCGAACGGGTCTCGTCCAGCGCCTCCTGGCTGGGCTTTTCCAGCCGGAACTCGGCCGTGATGGTGACCTCGCCGTCCTGCACCTTGGTGTAGATGTTTTTCAGACCTTGCAAGGAGGCAATCGCGCTTTCCATCTTGCGCGCCACCTCGGTCTCCAGTTGGGCCGGCGAGCCGCCGGGCAAGCTGGCGCTGACGATGATGTTGGGCACTTCCAGATCCGGGAAGTTTTGCACCTTCATGCTTTGGTAACCCAGCACGCCCGCAAAGCAGAGCATGACAAAAAACAGGATGGCGGCAATCGGGTTACGGATGCACCAGGCGGAGACGTTCATAAGTGTGACTTCCTGTATGCTATGTATTTAGTAGCTGCTTGCGCCCGAATATATTGGGCTACAGGCCTATTTGTTAGGTAAAAAAGCAGATTTTTGAGCTATTTTTGGGCTTTTGCGGCGCTGGCAGGGTTTGCGGCGGCACTAGCTGACTGCGCCACCAACTTGACGGTATCGCCATCAGCCAGAAAAGCCGCGCCACTGGCCACAAACTGCTCACCCGTTTTTGCACCCTGCAAAATCTCCACCGCATCGCCCACACGCCGACCCGTTTGCAGCTTGATCTGGCTGATTTTGTTGCCCGGCTCCAGCCGCATGGCGTAGGTAAAACCGTCGCGCAGCACAAGCGCCTGCTGCGGCAGGATCAAGACGTTGCTGGCACCCAGCACAAACTCACCTTTGGCATACATGCCCGCCTTGATGTTGTCATGGGGCGGCAGGTCAACATAGACCAGTGCATTGCGGGTGGTGCTGTCTACCGTGGGCGCAATCATGCGCACCTTGCCCACGACTTGCGCGCCACTGGCCGCCGTGACGTTGGCCACAGTGCCGGGCTTGATGCCTGCCATCTCGGCGCTGGTGACTTCAGCCCGCCACTCCAGGCGTCCACCACGAATCATTTTGAACAGCTCTGTGCCGCTGCCCAGCACGGCACCCAGCGTGGCAGTGCGCGATGAAATCACGCCGTTGTCAGGCGCCAGCAGCCGGGTCTGCTTTAAGCGCACTTGCTGCACAGCCAGCGCGGCTTTGGCGACTTCCAGGCGAGCCTTGGCGCTTTTATCGAGCGTCAGGTACTGGTTGATCTGCTGTTCGCTCAAAGCGCCACTGGCTTGCAGGGTACGAGCTTTGTCAGCATTGACTGCCGCATCCAGCGCATTGGCCTGCACCTCGGCAAAGCTGGCCTGCGCCTGCGCTACTTCGGCGCTGACCTGCTCGGTGGCAAAGGTGGCCAGCACCTGGCCTTTGGTGACTTTGTCGCCCACATTGACCTTGACATCGACCAGCCGCAGACCATTGGCCTCGCTGCCAATGATGGCCTCCTGCCAGGCGGTGATGCTGCCGTTGGCAGGCAGTTTGATGGGCAAATCCCGCATCACGGGCTGTACGGTGGTGACGGTGAGTGCAGGTTTAGCCGCAGCGCCTTTTTTATCCTCTGCGGCCCCGGACTTGAAAGAGAAAATAGCGATAGCGCCCAAAATCAGGGCGCAAGCAGCTATTAAAATTATAGTAACTGGTTGACGTCGAAGGGGGTTCATGCGAATGGCGTTTCAAACAAGGGGCAGTTAAGGCAATTAACAGGTGGCGGTTTGGTGGATGCGGCGACGGTGACTGCCTGCTACCAGTCGGGCAGCAACGACGCGGGAATATCAAACACCATGGGCGTGGCATTCGGCGCGGCGGTGGTCCAGCCTCCGCCGAGTGCGCGGTACAGCGCGATCCAGGCGCTTCTGCGTTCACGTTCCAGCGTCACGACGGCGCTCTGCGCCGCCAAGAGTGTGCGGCGCGCCTCTTCCAGCTCAACCAGACTGGCCAGACCAGCCTTGTACCTGGCCTCGGTGCCGGCAAAGGACGCACGGTAACCGGCAGCAGCCACCAGCGTGTCGCTACCGCGATCTGCCGTGCTTTGCAGGTTAACCAGCGCCTCTTCAACCTCCCTGACAGCCTGCCGGACGGTACCCCGGTACTTGCCTGCCGCCTCTTCATACCTGGCCTTGGCTGCGTCCAGATTGGCATCTGCAGCGCCGCCATCAAAAAGCGGTACGGTCAGGGCGATGGGGCCAATAGACCAGGTGTTGAAGCTCTGCGTGAAGCCACGTGCTTTTAAATCGTTGCTGGCAATCGTCCCGGCAATCGTCAGTCGCGGAAAGCGCTGGGCTCTGGCACTGCCAACCTCAAAGCTGGCGGCCGTCAGCTCTCTGGCGGCGTTGTAAACATCTGGCCGCTGCGCCAGCACGTCGGCAGGAACGCCAGAAATATCGGCAATGCCCTGCTGAGGCGTGGTGGCAGGCGTTTGCGCCAGTTTTAGCCGCAGCTCGGGCTCAGCCCAGGCGGTCAATGCCACCAGCGCCTTGACTTGCACCTCGCACTCGGCACGCTGCTGCGTGACACGGCTTTTGCCTTCAGCAGCACTGGCCCGGGCCAGTGCTGCAACCGCTGGCGCACCAAACCCGGCTTTGGTCACCAGCTCGGTCAGGCGCGCTGTCTCGGCTCTGGATTGCGCGTCAGCACGCGCCACCAACAGCAGCTTTTCACAGGCGCGCAAGCTGTAGTACTGGTTGGCAACCTCTGCGGCCACCAGAACTCGTGCATCATGCCAGCGCGCCTCGGCCCCCAAAAGACGCTCTTTGTCAGCATTCAGGCTGGCCTCGTTTTGCCCAAAAAGATCTACCTCCCAGCTGGTTTGCAGACCTGTCTGGCCGGTATTGGTGAGAGCTGGCACCGCGGCGCGGTTAATCGGCGCGGGAAGGCTGCGGCTTAAGTTTGCAATCGCGTCCACGGTCGGCAACAAAGCTGCCTCAGAAACGATGCGCGCCGCTTGCGCCTGCTGAATATTGGAACGTGCCGTAATGATGCTGGGACTGACGATTTGTGCCGCGTCAATCATCTCGACCAGCAGGCCATCGTTTTGCTGCTGCCACCACTGCGACAAACTGGTCAGGCTACCGTTATGCGGCAGACTGCTTGCAGGTGTGGTGGTGGTCGTTGCGGCAGTTGTCGTACTGCTAACAGTCGCACCCGCAGTGGTGGGCGGCAGCGGCGCGTACCACTGCGGTGGCGCTGAAATAGCCACGGTAGCGGGCGGCGCGATGGCGGCGCAGCCTGCCAGCACCAGCGCAACGCACGCTGCAAAAGCAGCGGCCATAGCTGGGGCATAGTCAAAAATACCAGGTCGTCGCATGCGGTGATGGTCCAGGAGCTTCAGTGTCGAAGTGACGTGCAAGTTGGCGCGAAATAGACTCGCTTGCCCATCATTAAAGCCCAAAAATGGCTGGCTATTGAAATCAGCCCTACTAAGCGCTTTCGAAAACCGCCGTCCAGAGCTTTTCAATGGCCTCACGGTCGGCCTGAAGCGCGGGGGGCGTCACTTGCGTCGGCTCTTCGTTCAAGCGCGCCCGGTGCTGCACGCGGCGAAGCTCGCGGTACGCGCTGGCGGCTTTCTGGCCCACGCCCGGTGGCAACAGGCCGACGCTTTCAGCAGCTTGCAGCAAGGCAATGTTGCCACTGTTGGGCATCAACTGCGGGTAATGCGCGGATTGAGACAAAACCAGATACTGCACCGCAAACTCAGCATCGACCATGCCGCCAGCGCTGTGCTTGACATCAAACATGTGGTTTTTGACCGGATGTGCAGCGCTGACCTTTTTGCGCATCGCCACAATTTCATCCCGCAGCAGTTTTGCATCGCGCGGGGCAGTCACCACGCCCTCACGGATTTGCTCAAAGCGCCGGCGCAAGGGCTCTGCGCCAAAAACAAATCTGGCTCTGGTCATGGCCTGGTGTTCCCACGTCCAGGCCGTGTTGCTGCCGCGCTGCTGCTGGTACTTGGCGTAGGCCTCAAAACTCGTGACCAGCAACCCCGAATTACCGTTGGGCCTGAGCGCTGTGTCGATCTCAAACAAATCACCTTCGCCGGTCTTGACCGTCAACCAGTTGATCAGTTTACGCACCAGCGCGGCGTACACCTCGGGTGCCTGCTCATGGGCGTCGTCATAAACAAAAACGATGTCGAGGTCACTGCCATAACCCAACTCTTTGCCGCCCAGTTTGCCGTAGGCAATGATGGCAAACTGCGGCGCTTGCCGGTGCTTGTTTTTAAGCCGCTGCCAGCACCAGTCGGTGGTAATAGCCAACAGCGCCTCGGCCAGTGCGCTTAAATCGTCGGCCACCTGCTCCACGGTGAGCACGCCCTCCACATCGCGTGCCAGGGTGCGAAAAACCTCCGCATGGTGGGCGCGGCGCAGCAGGTTCAGGCAGTTCTCTTCACCGTCCTCACCGGTGCGCCGGATGGACGCCAGACGCAGGTTCAATTCCTGGGTAAAACTGGCGGCATCAAAGCGCTCGTGCAGCATGGCATCGCTGGCCAGCTCGTCAATCACACCGGGGTGCTGTAGCAAGTAACGCGCTGGCCATTTTGCGGCACCCAACAAGCGCAGCAAGCGGCTATGAACATTGGGCCGCTCAAGCAGCAGCGCCAGATAGCTCTCACGCCGCAGCAAGGGCTCTATCCAGTCAATGATGCGCAGCGCGGCTTCTTCGGTCACGCTGCCCTCGCTTAACCACAAGGCGGTGCGCTGCACCAGCTGGCTCAAGCGGGCGCGCGAGTCATCACGCAGCGCCAGCACCTTGGGGTGTTCACGCCACAGCGCCAGGCGCGCCCGAAACAGTGTGGGCCACAGGTTTGACAAGTGCTCCAGCACATCAAGTTCTGGCGCAGCACCAACACTACCAGCGACCACACCATTTGCTCCGCCGACCTTGCCGCAACCCTTGCAGTCAGGTTTGCCACCCAGCAGCTTGTCAAACTCTTCGGCCACCAGTTCCCGGTAAGCATCCAGATCATGCAAAAAAGGGCAGCAATCGCTATAGCCCAAGGTGCTGGCAATCCACGCGAGGTCGTCGTCGCGGGTAGGCAGCACGTGAGTTTGCTGGTCGTCAAGGTACTGGATGCGGTGCTCTACCCGGCGTAAAAAATCATAGGCTCGCCCCAGGCCATCTGCCGTCTCGCTCGCCATCAGGCCAGCGTTGGCCAGGCGCTTGAGCGCGTCCAACGTAGGGCGGGTGCGCAGCTCGGGAAACTGCCCACCACGCACAACCTGCAGCAGTTGCACGGTAAATTCAATTTCACGAATACCGCCGCGCGACATCTTCACATCGTTGGCGCGCTCCGGGTGGCCGGCGCAGCGCTTGGCAGCATGTTCACGGATTTGGCGGTGCAGGGTACGCAGCGCATCAAACACGCTGTAGTCCAGATAGCGCCTGAAAACGAAAGGCAGTACCGTTGCGCGCAGCACCTGGGCGGAGCCGTTTTGCAAGCATTCGGCAGGAGCAACAACCCGGCTTTTGAGCCAGGCAAAACGCTCCCATTCACGGCCCTGCGCCTGAAAGTAATCTTCGAGGGCATTGAGCGACACGGCAGCTGGCCCGGAGTTGCCATTGGGTCGCAGTGCCAGGTCCACGCGGAACACAAAGCCGTGCTCGGTGGTCTCGCCAATCAGCGCATAGATGGCTTTGACTTGGTGGGCGAAATATTCGTGATTGGAGATCTGGCCACGCCCATCACCACCCACGCCCGTGCGGCCTGCCGTCTCGCCATCCTGGTCATAGACATAAATCAGGTCAATGTCGCTGGACACATTGAGCTCACGTGCGCCCAGCTTGCCCATGCCCACCACCCACATCTGGGCACGCGTGCCGCCAGGGGCTTGCGGCGCGCCATACAGCGCATCCAATGTTTCCTGGGATGCCAGCAGAGCCGCATCAAGCGCCAGCTCGGCCAGCTCGGTCATGGCGCGCGTCACCACCGCAAGCGCAGCCCGGCCTACGCCATCTCCATCTCCATCACAGTCCAGCACCACCAGCCGTTCCATCACCAACTGGCGCAGCACCCGCAGCGCAGCGCCAAGCGCCAGGCCTTCTGCGCATAACGCCAGGAATGCGGTTTGCATGCTTTCACGCAGCGGCACACCAACAGGCAGCAAGTGCAACTGCGCGCCATAGCGGCGCCGAATACGCTGCACGAAGCGCGAGTAACCCGACAAAGCAGCATCAACCACAGGCGCGGCAGCCAACCGTGTGGACGGGTGCGTTGCCGAGGAGGTGCTTTGGCTCGAATACATCACACTACTTCACAAAACTTCACGGTAGTTCACAAAATGGGCAACGGCGCTGACGGTCATAATTCTCCTGCCGATGATTAACAACACAACACCCCTGCACATCCTGGCATCGCCGCGCCTGCGATGGGTGGCTTTTGCTGCACGCATCGCGCTTTGGATGACCGTGGCGTCCTGGTTGCTGTTCGGTGCAACCTGGGGCATTCTCCACGGCTGGATTGTGCCGCGAATCGGGGAATTCCGCCCGCGCCTTGAAATGGAAGCCAGCAAAGCGCTTGGCGTGACGGTTCGCATTGGCCAGATCACCGCGCAATCTGGCGGCCTGATCCCGTCGTTTGAGCTGCGCGATGTGGTGCTGCTTGATGCGCAAGGGCGGGAGGCCTTGCACTTGACGCGGGTGCTGGCTGCACTGTCGCCGTCGTCCCTGTGGGCCAAGGGTTTTGAGCAGCTCTTCATCGATCAGCCAACGCTTGAAATCAGGCGCGCGCCGGATGGAAAAATCTACGTCGGCGGGCTGGATGTGTCGCAAACCAGCACCGGCAACCCGGCCATCGCCGACTGGGTTTTTTCGCAAGCAGAGCTGTTCATCAAAGGCGGCTCGATACGCTGGACCGACGAGCTGCGCCATGCGCCGCCGCTCAGCTTGACGCAGGTTGACGTGGTGATGCGCAATGGCCTGCGCAGCCATGCCATGCGGCTGGATGCGATGCCGCCGGCTGAATGGGGTGAGCGTTTCAGCATGCGCGGTATTTTCAGGCAGCCTCTGCTGTCACGACATGCCGGACAGTGGGCCGACTGGTCGGGCCAGCTGTTTGCCGATTTCAGCCGTGTGGATGTATCGCATGTCAAGCAGTACGCCAGTCTGCAAACACTGGGCATTGACATCAAAACCGGCAATGGCAGCCTGCGCGCATGGGCTGACGTGAGCAAAGGGCGTCTCAGCGGCGCGACCTTTGATCTGGCGCTGGTGGAAGTCGATGCCCAGCTTGGCGAAGCGCTTAAGCCGCTGGCATTAACCTCAGTTGCGGGCCGATTCGGGGGGAGGCAGTTGGCCAGTGGTTTTGAATTCACGACCCAGGACTTGCGCTTTAACACCCAGGACGGCTTGCGCTGGCCAGGCGGCAATCTGGCCGTGACCAGCAGCGGCACGGCTGGTGAAACCGACCAGGCGGGTGAATTGAAGGCGGACCGGCTGGATCTGGCTGCCGTGGCAGAGATTGCCAACCGTCTGCCGCTGGGCACTGCAACCCATGCCGCGATTGCGTCGTATGCACCACAAGGCTTGGTCGAGGCCGTTGAAGCCCGATGGCAAATACCCGTCAATGGCCTGCTTACCTATGCGGCCAAGGGTCGAGTCACAGGGCTAGACATCGCTGCCCTGCCAAGCCAGTTGTACAGAACCAGTGCGCCGCACAACACCGCAACATCCCCCACCGCAACTGTGGCCACGGCCAATCCGGCAGGGCATCAGCAGCCTGGCAGACCCGGCGTGAGCGGCGCGACGGTTGACTTTGACCTGACCCAAGCCGCAGGCAAAGCCTTGGTCAAAATAGCCCAGGGGCACCTGGATCTGCCCGGTGTATTTGAAGACCCGCGGGTTGTATTTGATCGCTTGTCGATGGACGCGCAGTGGAAGCTGTCAGGTGAAAAAATAGCCATCGAGTTACGTGATATCAAATTCGCAGCGCCAGATGCGGAAGGCACAGCCCAAGCCAGTTGGCGTTCGGGCGAGGCCAAGCCAGGCTCAAAAGACGACACCGGGCTGGGTCTGCTGGACTTACAAGGCGTTTTAAGTCGGGGCAACGGTGCCAGGGTGCACCGCTATTTACCCCTGGTGCTGCTGGAGCCGGTACGCCACTATGTGCGCGACGCGGTGGTTCAGGGTGACGTCAGCGACGTGCGATTTGTGGTCAAGGGCCCGGTCGATGCGATTCCTTTTGCAGACCCCACCAAAGGCGAATTCAAAATATCGGCTGTCGTCAAAAACGGCACATTTGCCTATGTGCCCAAGCTGATTCAACCCAAAGATGCCATGCCCTGGCCAGCCTTAAACGATGTCCATGGCGAACTGGTTTTTCACCGGGCCGCCCTGGAGGTCAATGGCGTGACGGCAAAAGTGCTGGGCCTGCCTGGCCTACAGCTTGTCAAGGCCGATGCACGCATACCGGATTTGATGCATGCGGCAACGCTGGAAGTCAACGCCCGACTCAAGGGGCCGTTGGCCGACGCGCTGGGTTTTGTCAACACCTCACCGATTGCCAGCATGACGGGTAACGCGCTGGGCAAAGCGATGGCCAGCGGCTCGGGCGACTACGCGATACGCCTGAATTTGCCTTTGCACACGGTTGACAAAACAAAAGTGCAAGGCACTGTCTCACTGCCTGGTAACGATGTGCAGTTCACGCCTGCAACGCCTGCGCTGTCACGCTTAAAGGGGGTGGTGACTTTTTCTGAAAGCGGCTTTAACGTGGCATCAGCCCAGGCGCGTTTGCTGGGCGGGGATATTCGTTTTGAAGGCGGCATGCGGCCTGCAAATCGCACGCTGCCTGCTGGCAGCGATCTGGATGCCAGCGTGACGTTCAAGGGGCAGGGCAGCGTCACCGCCGAAGGCATTCGGCAAGCCAAAGATATCGGCATGGCATCGCGCCTGGCGCAAAACGCCAACGGCAGCGCAAGCTATACCGCCACGCTTGGTTTTACGCGCGGTGTGGCTGAGGTGATGGTGACCAGCAACCTGCAAGGCATGGCGCTCAGCCTGCCCGCGCCTTTAAGCAAAAGCGCTGAATCACAGCTACCCGTGCGGTTTGAAAACACCTTGCTGCGCGAGTCCATGGCACCGGGGCAAAAATTGCAAGACCAGCTGTCGCTGACTGCCGGACGTATCGCGTCAGTGCTGTATGTGCGGGATGTGAGCGGCGACGAACCGAGAGTCGTTCGGGGAGGGCTGGGTGTTGGTCTGGAGCCCGGTGAGTCAACCCCTTTGCCCGACAACGGCGTTGCAGCCAACATCAACCTCGCCAGCGTCAATGTGGATGCCTGGGATAAAGTACTTTCAGGCAGCGTGGGCAGTGGCGCAATGATGGCTCCCGCAGCCAAGCCGGGCAGCATCACACCGGCGCTGGGCTACTTGCCAACGCAAATAGCCATACGTGCCAGGGAGCTGCTTTTCGATGGTCGCAAGCTCAACAACGTCGTCGTCGGTGGCTCGCGTGAAGGCCAGACCTGGCGTGCCAATATCAACGCCACTGAACTTAACGGCTACATGGAGTTTCGCCCCTCTGGCAGCGCAGGTGATGGCCGGGTGTATGCACGCCTGTCACGCTTGAGCCTCGGGCCCAGCACAGCCGCCGATGTAGAAAATATTCTCGACGAGCAACCGGCCAACATTCCGGCACTCGACATTGTGGTTGATGATCTGGAACTACGCGGTAAAAAACTTGGCCGCATTGAAATTGATGCCGTTAACCGCAGCGCTGCCCGCGAAGGCGGCGTACGTGAATGGCGCCTGAATAAATTCAATGTCATCATGCCCGAGGCCGCACTCACCGCCACCGGCAACTGGGTCGCCGTCAACGCCCAGGCGCCGGGCGGCACACCTGCCGCCGGGCAACGGGTGCAACGTACTGCGGCAGAGCGGCGCCGGACGGTGATGAATTTCAAGCTCGACATTCTGGATTCTGGCGAATTGCTCAAGCGCTTCGGCATGGTCGATGTGATCCGCCGTGGCAAAGGCAAGATGGAAGGACAGGTCGCCTGGATAGGTTCGCCGTTGAGCCTGGATTACCCCAGCATGAGCGGGCAGTTCAACGTCAACATTGAGTCGGGCCAGTTTTTAAAAGCCGATCCCGGCATTGCCAAACTGTTGGGCGTGCTCAGCCTGCAGTCGCTGCCGCGCCGTTTGACGCTGGATTTTCGCGATGTATTTTCCGAAGGTTTTGCCTTTGATTTTGTGCGCGGTGATGTGGGCATCAGCCAAGGCCTGGCGACCACCAACAACCTGCAAATGAAAGGCGTCAACGCCGCCGTCTTGATGGAAGGCAGCGCTGATATTGCCAAAGAGACGCAAGATTTGAAAGTCGTGGTGGTGCCCGAGATCAATGCCGGTACGGCCTCTTTGATCACCGCCGTCATCAACCCGGTGATTGGCTTGGGGACATTTTTGGCGCAGGTCTTTTTGCGCCAACCGCTGATCAAGGCCGCGACGCAGGAGTTTCATATTGACGGCAGTTGGGCCGACCCCAAGATCACCAAAGTGGAACGCAAACCATGAAAGTCGCCGCGATTCAAATGGTGTCAACGCCAGATGTCAAAACCAATCTTGACGCTGCTCGGCAACTTTTAAAGCAAGCCGTAGATGCAGGTGCAGAACTGGCGGTGCTGCCAGAATATTTTTGTTTGCTGGGCTTTAAAGACACCGACAAGTTGCAGATTGCCGAGCAGCCTGACCACGGCCCCTTGCAGGATTTTTTAAGCCAGTGCGCACAGAAGTTCAAGCTTTGGATTGTGGGCGGAACGCTGCCTCTGGCAACTGATGCGCCCGCGAAAGTCTACAACAGCACGCTGGTCTACAACCCCGCCGGGCAGTGCGTCGCACGCTACGACAAAATGCATCTTTTTCGCTATGACAACGGCACAGAGAGCTATGACGAATCGCGCGTGCTGGTGCCAGGCGAAGAGCCTGTCACGTTTGAGTTGCCGTCCATAGACGGTCACACTTGGCGCGTGGGTTTGAGCATTTGTTATGACCTGCGTTTTCCCGAGCTGTACCGGGCACTTAAGTCGGACTTGCTGCTGGTGCCCAGCGCCTTTACCCACACCACAGGACAAGCGCATTGGGAGGTGTTGCTGCGTGCCCGTGCGGTGGAGAACCTGGCCTACGTGCTGGCGGCCGCGCAGGGTGGACTGCACGACAACAAACGCCGCACCTGGGGCCAGTCCATGGTGGTCGATGCCTGGGGCCGTATTTTGGCCCAGCAAAGCGACGGGCCAGGCGTGGTGCTGGCCGATATAGACAAGGCACAGCTTGCGGCCCTGCGGCTGCAATTACCCGCACTTCACCATACCGTACTGTGATTGTGCTGTGATGTTGTTACGCAGACCCGGCATCAAGCGCACCGTGCTGTGGGGTTTGCTGGTTGCATTGGTACTCAGCTTGCTGGTCACCCTGGTCTGGCTGGCTGGCCGCTACGAAAGCAGCGAAATAGAGAACCGGCTGGAGCGCGATGCCGCTGAAGCGGTACTCGATATTCGCACCGGCCTGACACGCAACATTCAAAGCTTTCAGGCCTTGCAATCGATTAGCCCCAGCGCCAATGCCTGGCAATTTCCGGCCACTGAGCTGGTGCGTGAGCACCGCGAGATCATGCGCCTGGAGTGGCTAGGCGACAAGCTGACGGTCTTGAACTTTGTAGGTACCCCGTACCGCAACGATGTTTTTGAACGCTTTGGTCGCGCAAGTAGCGAGGCCGATGTCAGTGCAGCATGTGCTACCGCCAGGCGCATCAGCGGTGCAGCGTATTCCACAAGTTACTTTGTCCCACAAACCGATGGCTTGGGCATGGAAGTGCTGGACATGTGCCTGCCCCTCATGGCATCGGGACGACTGGCGGGTTACATCGTGGCCACCTATGCGCTGCAAGATGTGCTGGCCGAACTGGTCAGCAAGCAACTCGTACGAGGTCAAAGCCTGTCATTTACCGAGGCCGATGGCACCCGCCTGGCGCTATATGGGCCCAGCACACGCGGCAACCGGGTGTTTGTGGCGCGCCAGTTGCTGGACTTGCCAGGCAATACCCTGGTGCTTCGGCTGGAAAGTCGCCTTGGCCTACCGGGGCTTTTTCCCAATGTGCTGACTGCACTTGTCACCGCCATGTCGCTGGCACTGATGGTGGTGCTGTTTTTACTGGCCCGTGACATGCGGCGCCGCTTGCGCGTTGAGCATGACCTGGGCGAAGCGCTGGCTTTTCGCAAAGCCATGGAGGACTCGGTGCTCACCGGTCTGCGCGCCCGTGACCTGAAAGGCCGCATCACCTACGTCAACCCGGCTTTTTGCCAGATGGTCGGCATACCCGCCAAAGACCTGTTGCACCAGAGCTTCCCGTCGCCTTACTGGCCGCCCGAGCTGGCCGAAGCGTACCAGCAGCGGCAAACCATTCGGCTGGCGGGCAACACCCTGCCCAGAGAAGGTCACGAGTCGGTCTTTATGCGGCCTGATGGCACGCGCTTTCCCGTGCTCATCATGGAAGCGCCACTGATCAACGCCGTCGGCAAACACACCGGCTGGATGAGTGCCATTCTGGATGTGTCAGAGCAGCGCCGGGTCGAAGAACTCTCGCGCGCCAGCCAGGACCGCCTGCAAGCCACCGCCAGACTGGCCATGGTCGGCGAAATGGCGTCGTTGCTGAGCCATGAGCTGAACCAGCCGCTGGCGGCGATTTCAAGTTATGCAACAGGTTCATTGAACCTGCTCAACGATGCGGGGCATGAACCGCATACGCCGCTGTCGCTTGACCTGCAACTGGCTGTCAGCCGCATTGCCGAGCAGGCCGAGCGCGCAGGCAAAGTCATCAAAAGCGTGCACGACTTCGTACGCCGCCGTGACCAGGCGCGTGAAGCGGTTGAGCCACGTGACTTGCTAAATGCTGTGATGCCACTGGTCAGTCTGCAAGCGCGCAAGCTGTCCGTGACCGTTGTGAAGGAAGTAGACGCCGACGCCCATGCGGTGTTGTGCGACCGCACGATGGTCGAGCAGGTACTGCTCAACCTGTCGCGTAACGGCATGCAGGCGATGCAGGACCTGGACCAGGCCGTGCCCCGCGTGCTGACCCTTCGCGTCAGACCCGCAGCCTCCAATGCCCGAAGCCGCTGGGTCGAGTTTGCGGTCATAGACCAGGGCGCCGGTATTTCTGCTGATGTGGCGGCCCAGTTGTTTACACCGTTTTTCACCACCAAAGTCGAAGGCATGGGCCTGGGTTTAAGTTTATGCCGAACCGTGATTGAGCAGCACGGCGGCTTTCTGGGCTTTGAGGCGGCGCTGCCAACGGGTACGATCTTTAGCTTTACCTTGCCCGTTGACCCCACGCCTGCCCAGCTTGACGAGAACACACCATGGAACCTGTAAATAACGCGACCGTTTACATTGTTGACGACGACGCAGGCGTGAGGGATGCCCTGGCCTGGCTGCTGCGCTCACGCCGACTGCTCAGCGAGGTGTTTGACAGCGCCGAAGCCTTTGATGCACGCATTTCGGCAGGCTTTACCGTCAACACGCCGTCTTGCGTGCTGCTGGATGTGCGCATGGCAGGCCTCAGCGGTTTGGCGATGTTTGAGAAACTGATCGGCTATGGCTTGCTGCCGACACTGCCAGTCATTTTTTTGACCGGACACGCAGACGTGCCAACTGCCGTGGCAGCCGTCAAGCAAGGGGCTTTTGATTTTTGCGAAAAACCGTTTTCAGACAACGCGCTGGTAGACCGCATCGAACAGGCGCTGGCGCATTCTGCGGCCGCCCTGGCCCAGCACAGCGCCAGCAGCAGCGTACAAACCCGCCTGGCCAGCCTGACCGAGCGCGAAAAAGCCGTGATGCAACTGGTCATCAACGGCCTGCCGAACAAGCTGGTCGCGGACCAGCTCGACATCAGTGTGCGCACGGTAGAAGTCCACCGCGCCAGGGTGTTTGACAAGATGGGCGTCAAGTCAGCGGTGGAACTGACCAACTTCTTGCGCGATGTCAGCAAATGATGCGCTATAAAATCAGGAGCTGCTTGCGCCCGAATTTATTGGGCTAGAGGCCTAAAAAGCACCTGAAAACGGCCTTTTTTGAGCAAAAAAATGACCAAAACCAGCTTGAAACTCATTTAGACTGCTTCACTGTGAACTACCCAGACAAACTCAACACCCTTTTGTGCCCTGTCAGCGCCGCAAAACCATTGGTGCTGGACTTGTTTGCGGGCTGTGGTGGTCTGGCGCTGGGCTTTGAAGCGCAAGGCTTTGAAACGCTGGGTTTTGAGATGGACGCTGACTGCTGTGCCACCTACAGGCATAACCTCAAAGGTGATTGCATTCAGGTCAAGCTGGACACAGATTACGTTTTCCCCAAAGCGCAAGTCGTGATTGGTGGCCCGCCCTGCCAGCCCTTTAGCGTTGGTGGTCATCAAAACGGTATTCGTGATGCACGCGATGGATTCCCCGCCTTTATTTCTGCGGTGGAGCAAGCCCAGCCCGACATCTGGATGTTTGAAAACGTACGCGGCCTGATGTATCGCAACAGGGATTATTTGGATGCCATCATTGCGGAACTTGAGAGTCTTGGCTATGTGGTCGAATTCAAGTTACTTAATGCTGTCAATCACGGCGTCCCGCAAAACCGTGAGCGCGTGATCGTCGTCGGTCATCGCGGCGAATTTAACTACCCCACCGTGCAAAACCCGCGCATCACAGCCGGACAAGCGCTGGGAAATCTCGCAGAGCAAACCCAGGCCGATTCAAAATTTTTGACAGCCAGCATGGACACTTATGTTGCCAAATATGAAAAGGCGTCCAGCTGCATCACCCCCAGAGATTTACATCTTGACCGCCCCGCGCGAACCGTGACCTGCCGAAACCTGGCAGGTGCCACGGGTGACATGCACCGCGTTGTTCTGCCTGATGGTCGCCGCCGCCGATTGACAATACAGGAAGGTGCGCGGCTGCAAAGCTTTCCTGACTGGTTTGAGTTTCAAGGCAGTGACACCAGCGCGTACAACCAGATAGGCAATGCCGTACCCCCCATGCTGGCGTACAACATAGCTGCCAGCTTTAGGGAATATTTGGAATCTACGCTGCGTTTGGGCAAAGCAAGTGTTCTAAAGCGCCGTCATCCAGCGGCTCTTGAACTTTTGGCGGCTTAAGCTTTAAAAACTGCATACGACATTTCGTAGGAAACTGAAGTCTGGATTGCAGATGCTCCCGAACACATGATTCGCTTCAATGGGGACAAATTTTTAGGGCCTCACAGCTGATTTTCAGCTATTTTTTTAATAGCTTCTTGCGCCCGAATATATTGGGCTACAGCCTTATTTTATGGTCAAAAAAGCGCTTTTTTATCAAAATAACTGCTGAAAACGGCTTGAGCAAAATACGCACATGAAAAACTCTCCTGCCAGCCTGCAAAAGCTTCTCGCGCTGTTAGTCAAGGCAAACACCGAAGAGGATGTCAAAGCCGCTTGGGCGAAAACATTGGGTATCGACTACGACACGTCAGATGACCACGACCTGTACACGCCGCAGGTGCTGTTTGAGTTCAAGTTTGACAGGCAGTTAGCCCAACCTGCAAACCGCGCACCCGTGGTGGCGCAGGTCATGTATTACCTGCGACGCTTGAAGTTCGGCGAGTCCAAAAAAGCCATTCCCCCCAGCTTTTGCGTTGCCGATAAAACCGCCTGTGCCATCGGCGATGTGGTCGACTGGAAAGCGCTGTTCACAGACACCGCCGAGCGTTTCGACTGGGATTTACGGCCTTCCAGTCCTGATCCGCTGCTGGTGGCAGCCGTACAAAAACACCCGGCTTTTAAAAAGCTGCACCCGCGCGAGCTGCATATTGCTGAAGAAGCCCAAAGTGCCTTGGATGAGCTGGCCCGTCTGCTGGCCGATGCGCCGGGTGCGCGCGTGGGTGACAAAAAACGTATCACCGAAGCCAACTTTGAGGGCGTTTTTGATTACTGGAATGAAGTCTTTGGTGAGTCGGTGCGCAACGGCTACAAGTCATCGCGTTACTTTGTGGCCGATATTCAGCCCGGCAGAACCTACCTCGTGGCTAGTGAGGGCCAGGTTCATTTTAAAGTCGGCCCTGAAGAGCTGAAGATCAAAAAAATACTGGCACAAGACTATGAACGATTTTGGAGTTTGTATGAAAAGTGTGACGACGCTGAAGCCATACGCGGCATCATCGCCAAAACTGACAGGCTCACTGATGAGGTAGCCAGACGAGTTCACGGCGAATTTTTTACGCCGCTCGACTTTGCCAAAAAAGGCCTCGATTACCTTCAAAAACAACTCGGACGCGATTGGTGGAAAACGGGCGACTACCGTCTGTGGGATATGGCCGCAGGTTCTGGCAATCTGCAATACGCGTTGCCTGCTGCTGCTCTCAAATATTGCTACCTGTCAACGCTCTACAAAGAAGATGTTGAGCATTGCGAGCGGCTGTTTCCAGGTGCCAATATTTTTCAGTATGACTATTTGAATGACGACATAGGCAACCTGTTTGCTGGCGGCGCAGATCTCAATGGGCAAGGCGGGTTTGATTTTGATGCCGAAACCACCTGGAAGATGCCAGCCGCGCTACGACGCGATCTGGACAATCCAAAAATCAAATGGATTGTCCTGATCAACCCACCGTTTGCCACATCCCAGCAAGGCGGTGCGACAGGCTCGAACAAAACCAGCGTCTCCATGACCAAGCTGCAAATAAAAATGCACGCCGACAAGCTGGGGGAAACCAGTCGTGAATTGTTTGCGCAATTCCTGTACCGCATTCGCCGAGAGTTCAAAGGTCGCGCGGCCTGGCTGGGCCTGTTTTCAAAACTCAAATACGTCAACGCCACCAACGACCAGAAGCTGCGCGATGATGTGTTTCGCTACAAGTTTGCGCGCGGCTTTATGTTTTCGTCCGTCAACTTTTCGGGTACCTCGCGCAGCAGCCAATTCCCTGTGGGCTTCCTGCTCTGGAACCTCAAGGTTGCCAAAGGGCTGGAGACGCAAACCATCACGCTTGACGTGTTCGACACCGACGTGCAAAAAACGGGTACCAAAGCGCTTGCATCTGATCACCGCGATGCATTTTTGTCCAAATGGATTGGCCGCCCTGCCGCACGCATCACCTTCCCGCCACTGTCGTCAGCCATAACCGTCAAGCATGCTGGCCCTGATGTGAGAGACCGTATCAGCGATGGTTTCCTTGCCTCATTGATGTGTGCGGGTAACGACATTCAGCATCAAAACATGACCGCGCTGCTGTCTGGCCCGTATGCCAGCGCGGGCAGCCACAGCGTGACAGCTGACAACTTTGAAAAGTCCATGATTGTTCATACGGTGCGCAGGCTGCCAAAAGCCGAATGGCACAACGACCGTGACCAATTCATGCAGCCGAACAAAACGCCAACAGCAACATTTACCAACGATTGCGTGGTGTGGAGCCTATTTTCAAACAGCAACAACACGGTGGCCATGAAGGATGTTGAATACGACGGCGAGGTCTACCAAATAGAGAATCACTTTTTCCCCTTCCCGGTTAAACAAACTCGTAAGTGGAAAATCAGTGATGCAGACATCAAGCTACAGCTGACGCAAGCAGACGACCGCTTTGCCGCAGGCTGGTTTGCAGAACGCAAACTGTCGCCACAATCGCAAGCGGTGCTGGACGCGGCACGTGCGGTGTACCAGTGCTACTTTGCGCATTTGACCGAGCTGCGCACGGCCAAATTCAAAATTGAAACCTGGGACGCGGGCTGGTGGCAGATACGCAGCGCGCTGGCCGACAAAGATTTAGGGGAAGCTGAGCTCGCAGCCATAAAGCCTGTCATGGACAAGCTAAAAGCAAAGCTGCTACCGCAATTACAAAGCTACGGGTTTCTAGCTTGATCGATTTAGATGCTATAAAATAAATAGCTGCTTGCGCCCGAATTTATTGGTCTAGCGGCATATTTGGCATCTAAAAAGTGCCTTTTTTAACGATTTTCAGGCTATTTTTCGTCTTTTTCAAGCTTGGCGTCCTTTTTGTCGGTCATGTCTTTCAGTTCACCATTTTTGCGGCCCGAGAACATCGTCCACCACACAATGAACACCAAGAGCATCAGCGCACCCAGCGCTTCGAGTAACAGCAATGACATGACACACCTTCAAAAATTGATTCAAGTTGCCGCGATTATCGCCAGCGCACTGGCCCTGGCCTCCTGCGCTGTGGGGCCACGGCCGCTGCCTTCCTTTCCGCCGCCCCTGTCTTCGCCAACTGATGCGCCCACCAGCACGCGCCGCCTTGATGACAACAGCGCTTTGCCGCCCACCATCAGCCAGACCAAAAGCCGTTGGGTGCCCGTGCGCTGGGCTGAGCTGCCGGGCTTTGAGGATGACAAACTGTTTGAGGCCTGGAATGCCTGGCTGAAAAGCTGTGAGCGGCCTGGCCCCAAGTTTGCGCCGCTGTGCGCTGATGCGCGTCGCCTGAGCATTGCCAGCGGCGACGAACAACGCGCCTGGATGGTGTCACGGCTGCAACCCTACCGGGTTGAGTCTGTGCAAGGTGTGGCTGATGGTGTGCTCACCAGTTACTACGAGCCACTGCTCAAAGCCAGCAGGCAGGCAGGCAATGGCTACGAGGTGCCGCTGTACAAGGCACCAGCGGGTCTAGGCAGCCGCAAGCCCTGGTTTTCAAGGCAGGAGATTGACACACTGCCCGAGGCGCGCGAGGCGCTGAAGGGCCGCGAAATCGCCTACCTGGCCGACCCGATTGACGCGATGTCGCTGCACATTCAGGGCTCAGGCCGACTCGATGTGACCGACAGTAACGGGGCGCACAGCACGGTGCGTGTCGCGTTTGCCGGCACCAACGATCAACCCTTCAAAAGCATTCTCCAATGGCTGGTCGATCAGGGTCAGGGCCGCATGACCTCACCCTGGACGGAGTCAACCAAAGCCTGGGCTGCAAAAAACCCGCAGCGCGTGCAACAGCTGCTGTGGAGCAACCCGCGCTATGTGTTCTTCAGGGAAGAAGCCCTGAGCGAGCTGGACGCAGCCTTTGGCCCCAAAGGCGCGCAAGGCGTGGCCCTGACACCGGGCAGATCCATCGCCGTTGACCCTGGCAGCATCCCCTACGGCACGCCCGTGTGGCTGGCCTCACGCGGCAGTGCAGGCAGCCTGCAAAAGCTGGTGTTTGCGCAAGACACGGGCAGCGCCATCGTTGGCGCAGTACGCGCGGACTATTTTGCTGGCACCGGGCCAGAGGCCGGTGAGTTTGCATCCAAGGTTAACCAGCCGCTGCGCCTTTGGGTGCTATGGCCCAAATAATGGAGGAGTCGCCATGAACCAGACATTGCACACGGCTTTCGGCTTGGCGATCATCAGCATGCTCGCAGGCTGCGCCAGCAACAGCGGGAACGCGGGTAAAGACTGGCAAGCCGAAGCACCTCTGTACCGCTGTGAAAACGCGATTGAATTCAGGGCCCGCTTCATCGACAACAGCGTGGTGCTCGACGGCTCGCGCGGTTACGACGTGCTGTACCGCAATGCGGGCGGCGTAACACCCAGCCAAAGCGTTTACAGCAACATCCGCATGCGCGCCGAATTCGGCCTGGGCCCCAGCGGGCGCGAGGCGATTTTGCGTTACCCCCTGCTACCGCTGGTAGTGCGATGCGTGCGGGATTAAAAATACCCCACGCCATGGAATCCACAAAATGACCCGCGACACCGCCACATTCAACGGCATGGACTACCCCAACTGCGCCGCGTCAGACCCCATTGCCATGGGCTGGATGCAAGGCACGCCCGTGCCGCACGACAAGCTGATCCGCTTTGAAGACGGTCGGGCTTTGGAGTTTCCTCAAAATCGCTGGACGCTGTCGCACATGCGGGAACTCTTGCCCACGACCAACGTGTGGCGCGGCACCAGCGCCGCAAGCGATTTAGGCCAAATCAACAGCAGCGTCGAGCAGGCGATTGACGCGTTGACTTTTCAGGACATGGACGGCCACACGCGCAGTTGGGCACAGTCGCTCACAGACACCTACACAGACGGCCTGCTGGTACTGCACCGCGGCAAGCGCATTTATGAGCGCTATGCAGGCGCATTACAGCCACATGGCGCGCACGCCTGCTTTTCAATTACCAAATCGTATGCCGCCACGCTGGCGGCGACGCTGCTGGTAGAGGGCGTGCTCGATGCGCACAAACTGATACCGCATTACCTGCCTGAAATGGCCCACACGGCGTATGCCGATGCCACGCTGCGCGACCTGCTGGACATGCAAATTGGTGTGGCCTATTCAGAAGACTATGCAGACCCGGCAGCGCAGTTTTGGGACTATGCCCGGGCTGGCGGGTTCAGCCCGCGCGGCCCCCAGCACGCAGGGCCCGACAGCTTTTATGCCTTTTTATTGACCCTTAAAAAAAGCGGCGCGCACGGCCAGGCTTTCGCCTACAAAACCGTCAACACCGAGCTGCTGTGCTGGGTGATGAAACGTGTGACCGGTAGCAGCCTGGCAGAGCTGCTGTCTGAACGCATCTGGCAAAAAATGGGTTGCGAACAAGACAGCTATTTGACGGTCGATTCGACAGGGGTGGCTTTTGGCGGTGGTGGGCTGAACGCCAGCCTGCGCGACATGGCCCGCTTTGGCGAGATGATGCGCTGCGGCGGAGCCGCCCAAGGCCGCCAGCTGATACCCGAGCAAGTCGTGGCCGACATTGCACGCGGCTCCAGCCCAGCCAAGTTTGCCAAAGCCGGCTATACGCTGCTGCCAGGTTATTCGTACCGCAACATGTGGTGGGTAGCACCGCCAAGCTCGGGCTTATTTGCGGGTGTGTTTGAAGGCCGGGGCATTCACGGCCAGCGGCTGTACATAGCGCCACAGGCCGACATGGTGGTGGCCCGTTTTGCATCTCACCCCATCGCCTCCAGCGCAGCCAATGACCCGATCACGCTGCCTGCGTTTGCAGCGTTGGGCCGCATGCTGATAGGTGCATAAATGACAAATTCAGCCGTTTTTTATGTCAAAATTCGCCTGCAGCCCAATAAATACGAGCGCAAGCAGCTATTAAAAAAATAGCGCTTACGATCTGATTTTCGCCCCCGATGGGGGTGGCCACTGGTCATACAGCGTGACCGCAACCTGCATGCCCCACAACGAAATGTGTGCGGGTGTCGCCACATGTACCTGCTGTGCAGCCGCGCCACGCACATAGCCAAGCGCCACGCAGGCTCCGGCAAGCGGGCTCCAGCCAATGGACGTGATGTCACCGACGGATGCGCCATCCAACACCCCATCCAGAAAAATAGCTTCGCCGCCCCAGGCATACGCATCAGGCTTATCAAACACCAGCGTGACGAGTTTTTTGCGCAGCGGCTGGCCCTGCGTTTTGAGCAATGCGGCCTTGCCGATAAAGTCGCCGGGCTTGGTCAGCTTGACGGAAAAGCCCAAGCCAGCGTCCCAAGGCGTTTCGTCCGGCCCCAGCTCTGCACCCCAGGCGCGGCGGCCTTGTTCAATGCGCAGGGCATCGAGCGCGTAGTAGCCGGCATCCACCAGGCCCAGGTCACGGCCTGCGTCCATCAACGCCAAATACACATGGCGCGCCATTTCAATCGGCGTGTACAGCTCAAAGCCCGGCCCGCCAACGTAGCTCATGCGGGCCGCGCGCACACGTGCAAAACCCACGTCAATTTCTTTGGTCCATGAAAACTTGAGCGCCTCGGGCGACAGGTCATCCGGGCTGACGCGCGCCAACAGCTCGCGTGCTTTGGGCCCCATGACAGACAACACCGAATACATGGCAGAAACATCGGTCAGCACCGCGTGTTCAGACTCGTCGATATGCCGCGTGATCCAGTCGAAGTCGCGCACCGTCTGGGCTGAGCCGGTGATGATTTTGAAGCTGCTCGCACTCAGGCGAATCACCGTCAAATCGCTTTCAAAACCGCCGCGCTCATTCAGCATGGCGGTGTAGACCATCTTGCCAACCGGCACATCCATCTCATTGGCGCACAGGCGCTGCAACACGGCCAGCGCGTCACGGCCTTGCAGCAGGTATTTTGAAAACGAGGTCTGGTCGTAGAGCGCAACAGCTTCGCGGGTGGCCTTTTGCTCAGCCATCACCCACGGCAACCAGCCGGGTTTGCCGAGTGTGTAGTCGGGGCGGACTACAAAATGGGCGAGCGCCGCCGGGCCGCCCCAAGGCGCGAGGGCCCCCTCGGGGGGCAGCGACCCGCGAAGCGGCGGAGCGTGGGGGCGAAAGTAGCTGGCACGCTCCCAGCCGTTTTTACTGCCAAATTCAGCGCCTTTTGCGCCAAGAATGTCGTACAGCGGTGACGTACGCAGCGGCCTGGCGGTTTCCAGCTCCTGGCGCGGCCAGCGCATGGCGTAATGCAGGCCCAGGGTTTCGCCAGTACGTTCAGCCAGCGCCTTGCGGTTGCCGGTAAAGCTGCCAAAACGGCGAATATCGACATCCCACAAGTCCGTGCTCGGCTCGCCGCCCACAATCCATTCGGCCATCAACCGACCCGCACCACCGCTGTTGGCAATACCGGCTGAATTAAAACCAGCGCAAACAAAGTAATTGCGCAGCTCGGGCGCTTCACCCAGGATAAAGTTGCCATCCGGCGTGAAGCTCTCGGGGCCGTTGAGCAGCATCTTGATGTCGGCTGTCTCCAGGCAGGGCGTGCGGTGCATTGCGGCCGTCATCAGTGGCTCAAACTGGTCCCAGTCTTCGTCCAGCAGCTCAAACTGAAAGGTGGCGGGAATCGGGTCCATCTTCCAGGGCTTGGCTTTTGGCTCAAAACCACCCATGACCAGACCGCCAACTTCTTCCTTGTAATAAATAAAGCCATCCGGGTCGCGCATGACTGGCAGCATGGGGTGAACGCCGGGGATTTTGCCGGTGACGATGTAGAAGTGCTCGGCGGAATACAGCGGCACATTGACACCAGCCAGCTTGCCAAACTGGCGCGCCCATTGCCCGGCGCAGTTGACGATGACCTCACAGCGAACGTCGCCCTGCGCGGTGTGAATGCCCACCGCCTTGCCGTTTTCAATGATGACGCCAGTGACCTCAACGCCCTCATGCATCTTCACACCCCGGTTGCGCGCCCCCTTGGCCAGCGACATGCACAGGTCAGCCGGGTTGGCCTTACCGTCGCCAGGCAGCCATATAGCGCCCTGTAAATCATCAGTGCGCATGATGGGGTATTTGTCACCTGCCTCCTGCGCTGATATTTCATGGCATTCAACCCCGAAGCTATTGGCCATGGCAACCTGCTTGCGCAGTACCTGCATGCGTTCGGGCGTGCTGGCGACGTTGACGCTGCCGCATTGCTTCCAGCCGGTGGCAAGGCCCGTCTCAAGCTCCAGCGAGGCATACAGCTCAATGCCGTATTTGCTCATCTGCGTCATGTTGCGGTTGGGCCGCATCTGGCCCACCAGCCCGGCAGCATGCCAGGTGGTGCCGCTGGTGAGCTTGCCCTGCTCCAGCAACAGTACATCCGTTTTACCAAGTTTGGTGAGGTGGTAGGCGACTGAGCAGCCGACAATGCCGCCGCCCACAATCACGATTTCTGCATGGGTTGGGAGAGCCATTTTTATCTCCAGAATGATGCGAGCCGTATAGCCATCACCC